>JANRJB010000295.1:0-4948 GCA_033764265.1 Rhodospirillaceae bacterium
CGCCAGGTGCTGGCGAACTACGCGCCCGCCGTGCGGCCCGACGAATTCGGCCGTCACCTGATCTGGGCGTGGAACTTCGTGCGCGACCAGGCGCTGCATTCGCCCTATTTCATGCGCGACCCCGAACACCGCCTGGCCAACCCGATGCGCCCGACCGAGCACCTGCACGCGCATACGGTGGATGTGCTGAAGGGCCTGACCACCTACCACAAGCCCTACCTGGCGGCGTTCCGCTATGAACCGACCAAGCGCCTGCCGCTGGTGCGCGCACCGGCGATCTTCCTGGCCGCCGACACCGAGCCGCCGCGCCTGCGCGAAGCCGCCGCCGGCATGGCGGCGCTAGTGCCGGGTGCGCGCGCGGTGGATACGCGCGATGGGGTCGCCGGCAAGGCCGCGGCCATGGTCGCGTTCCTGAACGGCTGACCATGACGCGCCGGCCCGCAAGGCATCGCTTGCCATCGCGCCGCGCCGTCCTGGCGGGTGGAGCGCTGGCGGCGTTCGGCTCCCGTGCTTGGGCAGGCGTTCCGCGCGCGCACTTGATGCAAACCGCCTGGTCGGCGGACGCCTTGCGCGGCGCGCTGGACCGCACCCTGATCCGACTTCTCGGGCCGGCCGATGCCGACACCCCACGCCTGGTGCTGCTGCCGCTGGCCGACACGGTCGCCCGCCCGCCAGCGGCCAACGACGCCTGGAAACGGTTGTCGCGCCTGGCGGTCGCACTCAACGCCTATCTCGGCGGCGCCATCGCCCTGAGGGACGCCACGGACGCGCCGATGATTCATGGCTTCCTGTTCGGGCCCGACGGTGCGCGGCTGCTGACCCAACCCAAGGTCCGCCCGTCGCAGGTTGAGGGTTTGCGCGACGAGACCACCGCGCTCGGCGCAGCGGTGCGCTTCGCCGCCGCACCGACGCCGTTCGGAAAAATCGCCGTGCTGGCGGGCGAGGATATCTTCCAGCCCAGCCTGGCGCGGGCCAGCGCGTTTGCCGGCGCCGAGTTGATCCTCAACCCGGCCGTCGAGGCCGCCGATGCGGCGTTCGACGCCCGCGCCGAAGCCCCCACGGCGGTCGCCTATCACAACACCCTGATCGTCGCCTGCGCCACGCCCGCCGCCCGCGCCGACGACGCGACGCTGAGACGACCGGTCCGCACAGCGCTGGTCGATCCCACCGGCGTGGTCGCGCGCGCCGCGGCGGACGAGACGCACCTTTCGGTGGCCGTCGATATCGCCCGCCTGCGCCGCGCGCGCGAGCACGCCACCAGTTCCACCGCCGAGGCCAGCCGCGTGCTGCTGCCGCTGGTGCGCGACGGGCTTTACGGCACGGTGTTCGCGGTCGCCGCGCGCAACCCGCGCACCGCGCCCGCCACACGCGCCGGCTGGATCGCCGAGGCCGCGACGCGCATCGCCGCCCAAGCCCGCCGCGCCACGCCCGAGGACCGGCTGTTGCCGTTCTACGACGTGCTGATGGTGCAGACCCCGCACGTGTCGGTGATCCGCGCGCCCGACCGGCGCAAGGCGGCCGGCGAGAACATCCGCAACTTTCTGGCCATGATCGAGCGCGCGGCGCAGGTGCCGGGCACCAAGCTCGCGATGTTTCCGGAGTTCTGCTTCACCGGCGCCGGCTGGCGCACCATCGACGACGCGCTCTCGGTGTGCCTGACCTGGCCGGGCCCGGAGCTGGAACAGCTTGCGGCCTTCGCCCAGACGCACCGCATCTACATCGCCGCGCAGCAGCTGGAGCTGGACCCCAAGTTCCCGGACCGCATCTTCAACACCGCGTTCGTGTTCGATGACGCCGGCAACCTGATCTCGCGCCACCGCAAGCTGCAGTGCGTCGACGTGCTGGGCACGCTGCCCGACACCACGCCCGGCAGCCTGTACGACCGCTATGTCGCCGAATTCGGCGCGGACAGCCTGTGGCAGGTGGTCGATACCCCGCTCGGCAAGCTGGCGCCGTTCATCTGCTACGAGATGATGTTCCCCGAGATCCGCCAGATCTACGCCCAGAAGGGCGCCGAGATTTACCTGCACATGACCGCCGAGGGCTACGACCCGATCACCGACACGCGTTACGCCTGGAACGCCGCGCGCCGGCAGATGGCGATGGATAACTGCGGCTACCTGTGTTCGGTCAACAAGGGCGACGACCCGCGCCTGGACGATCCATGGCGGGCGATCGGGGAATCGATGCTGGTGGATCACACCGGCCGCGTCCAGGCGATGCTGCGCGAGAGCCGCCCCGGCGTGCTGCGCGGGCGCATCGAGCTGGCCGCCCTGCGCGCCGCCCGCGCCGATTGGCGGCAGAATCCGTCGATCTGGGACGACCCTGTCGCCTACGCCGACGCCTACGGCCAAGGCCACGCGGTGGCCAACAACCTGTGGGCCGGCGACCCGCGCGACTTTGTCTACCGCGACCTGGCAGTGTACAAACAGGTGGTGGCGCGCTTCCGCGAACGCGGGATTTTCACGCCGCCAAGCCGATAAGCGGAAGTTACAGCTGGCTTAATCTCAAGGCTGTGTTTGCCGCGAGCGTGTAGCACCACAGGCTTGTCGGAACGAGCCGGACCCGTTTGGACCGATGACTGACCATGCCGGTGGCGGTCAGGGTTGTGCAGGTCAAATCCACGATGTTGTTGGTCTCGCCAAACTCGACCAAATTGTCGAGTTCGTCCAAGTGCCGCTGTGGACGATCCGACCACTTTATTTCCATCGCCCATCTTGCGCGGCTGTTTTCCCCTGCGACATCGACCAGGTCAACCTCACCACTCTTCCAGCGCGCATACCTTAGGTCGTGATACTGGCCGTGAAACCAATGGCTGAAGATTGCGGTTTCGGCGAGGCGACCTACGACCTCGCCGGGCAAGTCCCTCGACCCGAAGAGCCCGCAATAAATTGACGGATTGGTGAGATAGACTTTGAAGGTTCGCTCTCTCTTGAATGCGGAAGCACGTTCGTCAACCCGCTTGATGCGGCGCACGAGAAATGCGGCTTCAAGAAATTCAAAGTACTTCTGGATGGTTTCCTTCACGATCCCAGATTGCTGGGACATACCCTCGAGGCTGGCTTCTTGGGCGGTGTTGAACGCAAGAGTCTTGAACAGACGGTACAATTCGGTCGTATTCGAAATCCCGTATAGAGACGGGAGGTCGCGTATCAGCACCTTGTCGATGATGTCTTCTTTCAAGAATCGTTCAGGTTCGTCGCGAATTATCGGTGACATCACGGCTTCGGGGAAACCACCGAAGTGCAAGTATGACTCGAATTCCTTGTTGAGTTCATCGATCTTGCCGTTTGCAACCGAGTAAGTGGGCAGCTCTGAGTCGCTTGTCGACTGCGCTTTGACAAGGACGTCGGCTTTTTCACGAAACTTGAGGAACTCGTGAAAGGTCAAAGGCGGGAGATCGAAATTAGTCAGTCGACCGGCGCCGGATTCGCTGCTCTTGCGCTTCAGCGCGGCCGCGGAAGAGCCCGATACCACGATCGACAGCTGAGGATAGGCGTCGACAAGCGACTTCACATGCCTTTCCCAATCCGCGTGGTACTGAATTTCATCGAGAAACAGAAACAGTCGGCTCGACTTGGGGCGCTTTGATCGCCGTGCCAAGATGTCGAGGTAATCTTCGATCACGAGTTCGGAATACGTCGGCGTGTCGACCGGGGCATAGAGAATAGTCGCAGGATCGACACCTTCGGCGATCAACTGGGCGATCGCTTGCTTCATCAGCACGGTCTTTCCGACGCGACGTGGACCGATCAAGACGAGCGCGCGGCGCAGTCCGAGCTGCGTTTGGCTCAACAGCCGAAAGAAGCGTGAAAAATAGTCGCGGCGCCAGGTTGATTGGATCGACACCCCGGCCAAGTTTGGATGGGCCCACCACGGGCTGTCTTCAGTTAGCCGCGAGAACACCGCTTCGTCTGTCACGCGCTTCATGCTGCAGAATTAGCACAGATTTGTTCGTATTAATAGTATAAATTTGATCGTATTAAAAATATCGATATATATCAGATGGTTACTGAGCCAATCGGAACTTTGTCAGTTTTCTTGGTGCACAAAACCGAGAATCGGCGCGAACTTGAGACGGCTATCGCACGAGATGGCTGACCCGCGCGACTTCGTCTACCGCGACCTGGCAGTGTACAAACAGGTGGTGGCGCGCTTCCGCGAACGCGGGATTTTCACGCCGGCGGATTGAGGTGGCGGCGCGACCGCCTTAGCCGACCTGCACCATCGGCACTAGCGACGCCACCAGCAGCACGGCCATGGTGCCGTTGAAGGCGAGCCGCAGGCGCGGACGCTGGAGATAACGCCCGACGCGCGCGCCGAACGCCGCCCAGCCGGCCACGCAGGGTGCGTTGATCAGGCCGAACAGCAGCACCAGCCCGACGATCCAGGCCGGATCGCCGGCCGGGGCATAGGTGCTGATGGCGCCCACCGCCATCATCCAGGCCTTGGGATTGACCCATTGAAACGCGACCGCGGCCCAAAATCCCATCGGGCGCGCGCGGTTGGCCGAGCCGGCATCAGGCGGCGCGGCGGTGGCGATCTTCCAGGCGAGATACAGGAGATACGTCGCGCCCACCCAGCGCATGATGTCGTAAAGCGCGGGCACGCGCGCGAACAACTCGCCCAGGCCAAGACCGACCGCGGCGGCCATCACCGCGAACCCGATCACCACGCCCGCCAGGTGCGGCAGGGTCCGCCGGAAGCCGAAGTTGGCGCCCGAGGCAAGCAGCATGAGGTTGTTGGGGCCGGGCGTGACGGAACTGACCAGCGCGAATACCGCAAAGGCCCAAAGAAGATCTTCGGACATGACAACTCACAGCGATGACAGCGGCGGCGAGCGGCCGCGGTTGGATCAGATCCGGTCGAGCGGCGGCGGGTTGGCGCCGGTCCAGGCCTTGCCGAACAGCTTGCGGTATTCCGTCGCGCCGGCGGCATCGCCGGCTTT
>JANRJB010000319.1:0-4637 GCA_033764265.1 Rhodospirillaceae bacterium
CGGGCCCAGCACTTCGATGCCGGCGCCCGCGGGCGCGGTGCGCGCCAGCTCGCGGGCGACGTGGTCCACCTGAACCTGGTCGGGGCCCGAGACGATCAGCGCCGTCAGCCGCCCGAACGGCGGCATGGCGAGCTGGCGGCGACCGTCGGCCTCGCGGGCCAGGAACGCCGCGGTATCACCCTGGGCAAGCGCCTGCATGACCGGGTGGTTGGGGTCGTGGGTCTGGAGCAGCACGCGGCCCGGCTTGTCGGCGCGCCCGGCCCGGCCGGCGACCTGGTGCAGCAATTGGTGGGTGCGTTCGGCGGCGCGCAGGTCCCAGCTCGACAGGCCCAGGTCGGCATCGACCACGCCGACCAGGGTGAGCTGCGGAAAGTGGTGGCCCTTGGCCAGGACCTGCGTGCCGACCAGGATGTCGAGGCGGTGGTCGAGGATGTCGGCGATCAGTTCGGCCACAGCCGAGGGCCGGTCGAGGGTGTCGCTGGCCACCATGCGCACGCGCGCCGCCGGCCAGCGCGCGGCGGCTTCTTCCGCCACGCGCTCGATGCCCGGGCCGCAGGCGACAAAGGAATTCTCCGCGCCGCAATTCGTGCACGCCGCGGGCCTGGGCGCGGTGTAGCCGCAGTGGTGGCATTGCAGCCGCCCGGTCAGGCGATGTTCCACCAGCCAGGCGGTGCAGCTGGGGCAGTGCAGGCGATGTCCGCAGGCGCTGCACAAGGTGAGCGGGGCATAGCCGCGCCGGTTCAGGAACAACAGCGTCTGTTCGCCGGCGGCCAGCGCAGAGTCGATGGCGGCGACCAGCGGCGGGGCCAGCCAGGCGCGGCCCCACGGCCCTTTCTCGGGCTTGTGTACGCGCATGTCGACCAGTTCGATCTTCGGCAGCACGGCCGGGCCATAACGGTCGGGCAGATGTACTTTGGCGTAGCGGCCGGCCTCGGCGTTGAGCACGGTTTCCAGCGCGGGCGTGGCGCTCGACAGCACGATCGGGATGGCCCCTTCGCGCGCGCGCACCACCGCCATGTCTCGGGCGTGGTAGATGACGCCGTCTTCCTGCTTGAAGGCGCTGTCGTGTTCCTCGTCCACCACGATCAGGCCGAGATCGGCGAACGGCAGGAACAGGGCCGAGCGCGCGCCGACGACCACGCGCGCGCCGCCGTCGGCCACCGCCGCCCAGGTTTCGCGCCGCGCGCGGCCCGGCAGGTCGGAATGCCACAGCGCCGGCGCCGCGCCGAAGCGGGCCTGGAAGCGCGTCAGCCATGGGGCCGTCAGCGCGATCTCCGGCAACAGGACGAGGGCCTGCCGCCCGGCGGCGAGCGTGGCGGCCACCGCCTCGAGATACACCTCGGTTTTGCCGGAGCCGGTGACGCCGTCGAGCAGCGTGACCGAGAATCCGGCCCCGACCTTGCGCACCAGCTCGGCCGCCGCGGCGGCTTGCGCGGGTTCAAGCGCGGGGCCGCGCGCGGACGAGGCGGGTAGCGCGAACGGCGAGGCAGGCGCGACCGGCACCGCGCGCACGGCGCCCTTGTCGAGCAGATCGCGGACCACGCCGCCGCTGACCGCGGCGGCGCGCGCCAGCGCCGCGGCGGTGTCGAACGAGCGGCCGCCTGACAGGGCCGCCAGCACGCGCCCGCGGGCCGGCGTGGCGGCAATGCCCAGGGCGGCGAGCGACACGCCGGCCGCGAGCGCCGTGGGTGGCGGCTTCGGCGTGAAGCGCCGCGCCGGATTGAGCGTCATGCGCAGGACGATGCCGGGCGGCTGCAGGGTGTAGGCCGCGACCCAGTCGATGAAGCGGCGGCTGACCGCCGGCAGGGGCGGCAGCGGCAGGCGATGGACCAGCGGCTTCAGCTTGTGCGCGGGAATGTCGCCCACACCCGCGCCCCACACCACGCCGATCTCGAAACGCCGGCCGAGCGGCACTTCGACAATGGCCCCGACCGGGATCGGCGCGCCATCCGGCACCAGGTAATCGTAGGGCCCTTCCACCGGCAGCGGCAGCAGCACCGCCACCCGCGCGCCGGAGTCGAAGGCGCCAGGGTCGTCGCCGGTCTCACCGGTGGGGGTCGTGGCGGAGGCGTCGGTCATTGACTACACTCTTGCGTCGCCGCGCGCGGGAACGCAACCTGCGGCCAAACCGTCGCCGCAGCCGTCACACCGCAGACCACCGGAGCGCCATGAAGTTCTTCATCGACACCGCCGACATCAGCGAGATCAAAGACCTGGCCGCCACCGGCATGGTCGATGGCGTGACCACCAACCCGTCGCTGGCGGCGAAAAGCGGCAAGAAGTTCCTGGACCTGGTGGCGGAGATTTGCGCGGTGGTGAAAGGCCCGGTATCGGCCGAGGTCACCGCGCTCGACCACGCCACCATGATGCGCGAGGCCCAGGTGCTGCGGAAGATCGCCCCGCAGGTAACGATCAAGGTGCCGCTGACGCCCGACGGCTTGAAGACCTGCAAGGCGCTGTCGACCGAAGGCACCATGGTCAACGTGACGTTGTGCTTTTCGCCGGCCCAGGCGCTGCTGGCCGCCAAGGCCGGCGCCAGCTTCATTTCGCCGTTCGTGGGACGGCTGGACGACGTCGGCACCGACGGCATGGCCCTGATCGCCGACATCTGCACCATCTACCGCAACTACGGCTTCAAGACCGAGGTGTTGGTGGCCTCGATCCGCCACCCCATGCATGTTGTGGCCGCCGCCAAGCTGGGCGCGCACGTTTCCACCATGCCCCCGGCAACGCTGCGGCAGCTGTTCAACCATCCGTTAACCGACAAAGGGTTAAAAGCGTTTCTCGACGACTGGGCCAAAACCGGCCAGTCGATCCTGTAGACGGTGCGAAACGCGGCGGCCCCGCGGTGTCGGACGATCGTTTGGACGTTGAGGTCATGTCGACCGACGGCAACACAAGCGACGTGACGTCACGCGGGGGCGGGCGCGGCGGGGGACGGGGAACCATGGCCGACCATTTGACGCGCAGCGTTGCGCCGCCAGCGGACAAGACAACCGCCGTGCGCGCGCCCACCGAACACGCGGGCGATTTGCGCGAGGCGGACGTGGTCGCCTACCTGAAACGCCATCCGCGGCTGTTGCTGAACAATCCCGAAATTCTGGAATCGCTGGCGCCCGACACCCGGTTCGACAAGGAAACCGTGGTGGTCGACATGCAGCGCTTTGTCGTCGACCGGCTGCGCCGCCAGGTCGACCGGCTGAAAGCCTCCAGCGACACCATCATCTCCACCACCCGCGCCAACATGTCGCTGGTGGAGCGGACGCTGGGCAGCGCGCTCGCCCTGCTGTTCTCCGGCACCTATGCCGAGATCGCGCAGGTGCTGCAGGATGAGCTGCCGCTGCATTTCAACGTCGATGCCGTCGCCATCGCCTTCGAGACCGACGAGATCCCGGCCGACGCCGGCGGCGTGATTCGCACATTACCGCCGGGAACCGTGAAACGCCTGACTGCCGGCCAGCCCTGGCGCATCCGCCCCGACACCGAGGGCGAGGCGGCGATCTACGGCGCGGCCGCCGGCCTGGTGCGGTCGGACGCGCTGATCGCGCTGCCCGAGGGCGAAGGCCTGCCGGCCGGCCTGTTCGCCGTGGGCTGCCGCACGCCGGGGCACTTCGACCCCAAGCAAGGCACCGAGCTGATCGCGTTCCTCGCCCACGTCACGCGCTACGCGGTGGGGCGCTGGTGGACGTTGGAACTCTAGACAACCGGCTCATCGTATTCCGCGCCCGGTCCGACCTGGCCCGCGCCATCGCGGACTGGCGCGCGTGGCTGGCGGCCGAACGGCGCGCATCGCCGCACACCGCCGACGCCTATGCCCGCGACTTGGCGGCGTTCCTGTCGTTCCTGACCGGGCACCTGGGCGACGAACCCAGCGTGGCCGCGCTGGTGGACCTGAAGCCCGCCGACGTGCGCAGCTATCTGGCCGACCGCGCCGCGCGCGGCCTGGCGCGGTCCTCGACCGCGCGGGCCATGTCCACGCTGCGCGGCTTCTTCCGCTTTCTCGACAAGCGCGGCATCGCCCATAATCCCGTCATGAACACGGTGCGCACGCCGCGCCTGCCCCGGTCGGTGCCCAAGGCGCTGGCCGAGCGCGAGGCGCTCGACACCGTGCGCGCGGCGGCCGCGTTGCACGCCGAACCGTGGATCGCCGCGCGCGATACCGCGCTGCTTCTGCTGCTGTACGGCGGTGGACTGCGCATCGGCGAAGCGCTGGCGCTGAACTGCGGCCAGATCCCGCGCGGGGACACGCTGCGCGTGGTCGGCAAAGGCGGCAAGGAACGTATCGTGCCCATTTTGCCGGTGGTGCGCGAGGCGATCGCCAGGTACCGCACGCTCTGCCCGTTCGCCGCCGCCAAGACCGCGCCGCTGTTCGTGGGCGCGCGCGGCAAACCGCTCAACCCCGGCGTGGTGCAGCGCACGATGCGAACCTTGCGTTCGCAGCTCGACCTGCCCGAGACCGCCACGCCGCATGCGCTGCGCCACAGCTTCGCCACGCACCTGTTGGCCGAGGGCGGCGACCTGCGCACGATTCAGGAGCTGCTGGGCCACGCCTCGCTGTCGACCACCCAGCGCTACACCGCCGTCGACGCCGCGGCGTTGACGCGGGTCTACCGCCAGGCCCACCCCCGCGCGCGGGC
>JANRJB010000321.1:0-1829 GCA_033764265.1 Rhodospirillaceae bacterium
GTCATCCACCGAATGAATGAAATCGCCGACCACCGCGTGCACGCCCCACACCAGGCCGAGGCGGCGGCCGGCGCCCATGCTGGGGGTGATGCACAGGATCGGCACGGCCGGGCGCTCGCGCGCCGCGCGCAGCGTGGTCGATCCGGACGAGGTGAAGGTGACGATTGCCGCGGCATTCAATGTATGCGCCACCTGGCGCGCGGCGGCGGTGATGGCGGCGGGCGAGGTGTGCTCGGGCGCGAGCCGCGCGGCCTCCATCAGGTCCAGGTAATGCTCGTCGTTTTCGACCTGGGTGATGATGCGGTGCATGGTGGCCACGGCGCGCACCGGGAACTGCCCGGCGGCGGTCTCGGCCGACAGCATCACCGCGTCGGCGCCGTCATAGACGGCCGTGGCGACGTCGGAGGCTTCGGCCCGGGTCGGCACCGGCGACTTGACCATGCTGTCGAGCATCTGCGTGGCCACCACCACGGGTTTGCCGCGGCTGCGGCAGGCGCGGATGATGCGCTTCTGAAGGATCGGCACCTGTTCCAGCGGCATCTCGACGCCCAGGTCGCCGCGCGCGACCATGACCGCGTCGGACAAATCGACGATCGCGTCGAGCTGGTCGAGCGCCGAGGGTTTCTCCAGCTTCGACAACACGCCGGCGCGGCCCTTGACCGCCGCGCGCACCTCGGCCACGTCCTCGGGCCGCTGCACGAAGCTGAGCGCGACCCAGTCGACGCCCTGGCTGAGGCCGAATTGCAGATCGGCCTTGTCCTTGTCGGTCATGGCCGGGATCGGCAGCGTCACCTCGGGCACGTTGACGCCCTTGCGGTCCGAAATGCCGCCGGCGATCACCACCTCGGTGTCGGCATGATCCTTGCCGCAACTTTTCACCCGCAGGCGCAGGTGGCCGTCGTCGACCAGCAGCGAGACGCCGGGCTTGAGCGCGGCGAAGATTTCCGGGTGCGGCATGCCGACGCGCTGGTCGTCGCCGGGTGTCGGGTCCAGGTCGAGCCGGAACGTCGCGCCCGGCTTCAGGATGACGCGGCCTTCCTTGAAGGTGCCGACCCGCAGCTTGGGCCCCTGCAGGTCCATCAGGATGGTGATCGGCCGGTCGCAGCGGGTTTCCAGCGCGCGGATGGCGGCGACCGACTTGGCGTGGTCGTCGTGGCTGCCGTGGCTGAAGTTCAGCCGGAACACGTCGGCGCCGGCCTCGTACAGGTCGGCGATGGTGTCGGGATCGCGGCTGGCGGGGCCCAGGGTGGCGATCACCTTGGCGCGCCGGCCACGGTATTTCATGGTGTCGTCGGTCATGCGCCGCAGCTTACATGGCCGGTCGAGGGCAGGCGAGGGGGCGCGGCGACCTTCACCCCGGCGTGCCGCGGCGGGAGATGTAAAGACCGGCCAGAATGGCGAGGCCGCCGGCCATCTGCCAGGCGCTGAGCACTTCGCCGAAGATCAGCCACGCCAGCACCGCGGCGAAGGCCGGCTGCACCAGCAGCAGCATGGCGCCGAAGCCGGCCGGCACGTGCGCCAGCCCCAGCGCGATCAGGGTCTGCCCCAGCACCTGGGTGATACCCGCCAAGCCGATCGCGGCGAGCCAGCCGCGCAGCGTGTCGGGCCAGACTTCGCCTTCCCACACCAGCGCGAGCGCGTACAGGATCGCCGACGCCATCAACCCGCCCCAAGCCATGGTCGCGACTGTGGAAGCCGACTTGCGCACCCGCGCCACGGTCAGGAAGTAGCCGGCGTAGAACCATGACGCCACGACGGCCAGCGCATCCCCGGTCAGCGTGCGCGCCGACACGGTCAGGCTTTCGCCCATCAGCACCACAACGCCGGCG
>JANRJB010000340.1:0-8332 GCA_033764265.1 Rhodospirillaceae bacterium
GCGAAACGGGCGATCAGCTGCTTGGCCAACGACCCGCGCACGCCCTCGGCGATCAGCACGTACTTGGCGCGCAGTTCGATGCCCGGTTCGTAATTGGCGGTCTTCTCGCCGTCGCGGCCGACGCCCATGTCGCCGGTGGCCACGCCGACCACGCGACCGGCCTCGTCGTACAGCACCTCGGCGGCGGCGAAGCCGGGATAGATTTCCACGCCCAGCGCCTCGGCCTGTTGGCCCAGCCAGCGGCAGACGTTGCCCAGGCTGACGATGTAGCAGCCGTGATTGTTCATCAACGGCGGCATCAGCAGGTTGGGCAGGCGGGTCGCGCCGGTCTCGCTCAGATGCAGGAACCGATCCTCGCCGACCGGAGTATTGAGCGGCGCGCCTTTGTCCTTCCAGTCGGGGATCAGCTCGTTCAGTGCGATCGGGTCGATCACCGCGCCGGACAAGATGTGAGCGCCGATTTCGGAACCCTTTTCGATCAGGCAGACCGACAGCTCTTTCTCGGCCGCGGCAGCCAGTTGCTTGAGGCGGATGGCCGCCGACAGTCCGGCCGGGCCGGCGCCGACGATCACCACGTCGAATTGCATCGCTTCCCGGTCCATGGGTCTATCCCTCTGGTCTGGCGGCGAAATCCCCGATCGCCGGCCGGCCGGATCACCCCGCCGGGCCGCGACAGTTGTATCCCGACGCCTGCGCGCCTCCAAGGGCCCGCAACCATGAGCCGGGAACCTGGCGGCGGCATTGGCCCTGGAAAACACCGGCGGAGAACCCTATAACCCGGGTCAATCGCGCCGCAGGCGGGCGCACGACAAAGGGAATCGCGCCGTGTCCAAGTCGCCGGTTTATTCCGCCATCATCGCCACCGTCCTGTTCGGCTCGACCCTCGGCGTGCTCGTGGCCGTGGGCATGTTCGGCGTCATCCGCATCGGCCAAAGCATGATCGAGGCGCTGGGCATGCTCCCGCCGCGCTGGGGCGAGAACAACGTCACCCTGATGATGGAAATGGCCGGAGCATTGGCGGTGCCGGTGATGGTGTGGTTCGTCGTGTGGTTCTACCGCAAGGCCGTCAAGGCCGAACGCGACCTGCTCGACTACCGCTACACGCCGCCGCAGCCGACCTCGGGCAAGCCCTAATCACCACCCGGCGGGGCGCTTGAGTCCCGCGCCACCGGTGGTCAGACTGGTCGCATGAACGCGATCCCGCCTTCGCCCGGATCGGTGTCGGTTGCCGCACTGTTGCGCTGGCATCTCGAGGCCGGCGTCGACGAAACCATCAGCGACGCACCGATCAACCGCTATGCACCCCTGCCGGCCGCCGCTGGGGTCAAACCCGTGGCGCATGTCACGGCCCCGCTCGCGCCTCCGCGTCCGGCGTTCCCGGCGGCCGCCGAGGCCGGGGTTTCCGCGACCCACATCGCCCAGGGCTGCCGAACGTTGGCTGACTTGCGAGCCGCGGTCGAGGCGTTCGACGGCTGCGCTCTGAAAACCTTTGCCAGCCGTACGGTGTTCGCGGATGGAAACGCCGATGCCAAAGTCATGATCGTCGGCGAAGCCCCGGGCGAGGACGAAGACCGGCAGGGCCTGCCGTTCGTCGGCGTGTCGGGCAAGCTGCTCGACCGCATGCTCGCGTCCATCGGCCTGGACCGGGCGCGCAACGCCTACATCACCAACATCGTGTTCTGGCGCCCGCCCGGTAATCGCAAGCCAACGGCCGAAGAGGTCGCCTTGTGTCTGCCGTTCGTGCAACGTCACATCGAGTTGGTCGATCCGGCCCTTCTGATTCTGCTGGGCGGGCCGGCGGCCAACACCCTGCTCGCCAATCCGCAAGGCATCACCAAGCTGCGCGGGCGTTGGTTCACCTACGAGACCCCCGGCTTGCCCCGCCCGGTGCCGGCGATGGCCACCTTTCACCCGGCTTACCTACTGCGGTCGCCCCAGCAGAAGCGGCTGGCCTGGCGCGACCTGTTGACCATCAAGGCCAAGCTGGGCGAAGTGATGCCCGCCACGCCGTAACGCCAAGAGTGCCCAACCATGGCCGGAATCGACGAAACCAAGCCGTTCGTGCCGATCAACATCGCGGTGTTGACGGTATCCGATACCCGCACCCTAGAGACCGACACATCGGGGCGGATTCTCGCCGACCGCATTACCGGCATCGGTCATAAGCTGGCTGCGCGTCTGGTCATCAAAGACGATGTGCCCGCCATCGTCGCCCAGCTGCGCACCTGGATCGCCGACCCGAACGTGGACTGCGTCATCACCACCGGCGGAACCGGCGTAACCGGGCGCGACGTAACGCCGGAAGCGTTCGCGCAGGTGTGCGAGAAGGAGATTCCGGGGTTCGGCGAGCTGTTTCGCTGGGTCAGCCTGAAAAGCATCGGCACTTCGACCGTGCAATCGCGCGCCACCGCGGGGGTGGCGAACGGGACCTACTTGTTCGCGTTGCCGGGATCGTCGGGCGCGGTGAAGGACGGCTGGGACGAAATCCTGAAGTTCCAGCTCGACGCGCGTCACACCCCGTGCAACTTCGTTGAGCTGATGCCGCGCCTCAAGGAACACCTCTGGCCAAAAGCCAAGAGCTGAAATCGTCGACATCGCGCAACGGCGCGGCGTAGGCGATCTTCCGACCGCGCAAGTTGGCCGTGGTGTCGGCCAACGCATGTCGGGTCGACCAGCGCACGCCCGCGAACGGACGCCACAACGGCCGGCGCCCGGAAAACCCCACCAGCCAGTAGCCACCGTCGGTCGCCGGCCCGAACACCACGTCGGCGCGCGCCAGGCCGCGAAACGCCTCGCGCAGGTGGTCGACGGTTATGCCGGGAATGTCGCATCCGACGACCACGACCGGGGTTCCGCGCGGTGCCGTGGTCAATCCGGCCAGCATGCGCGCGCCCAGGTCGCCCCGGCCCTGGTCGTGCCGACACAGTCCTCTCGGCCAGCCCCAGCGGGCGCGGATCGGCGTCAGCAGCAGCCGCGTCTGAAAAAAAGGCGCACGGCCGTTGCGGCGCAACACCAGGCGTAGGGTGTTGACATAGAACTGCCAGGCGGCGACCGCGCCGATCTCGCGCGCCAGGCGGGTCTTGACCGCACCTACCGCCGGCTGTTTCGACATGACGAACACAACGCCGCGCGTCATCGATACCACCGCGCCACCGTGACCGCCGGCACGCCCAGCCGCCAAAATGCCTGGCAAATCACATTGCGCGCGGGCCGCATGAGGTAGCCTTCTTGTCGATAGCGCCGCGCCGAGGTCAGCGCCACGCCATCAAGCCCGATGCGGGCGGTTCTGGGAATGCGCTGGATCAAATCCACGTCCTCCATGATCGGCAGCGGACGAAATCCGCCGATCCGCTCGTACACAGCCCGCCGGATCAACAGCCCCTGGTCGCCGTAAGGCAGCGCCAGCCACCGGCAACGCCAGGCCACGATACGTTCGAGCCGGCGGGCGGCCGGGGCATCGTCGTCGAACCGCAGCGAGAAGTAGCCCGCGTGGTCGGCATGCGCGGGGTCGTCCATGAACGCCCGCGCGGCGACGCTCCAGCCCGGCTGCAGCACCGTGTCGGCGTGCAGAAACAACAGCCATGGCGCCACGGCCGCCCCGGCGCCCGCGGCCATTTGCGCGCCGCGCCCACGCGCGGCGGTCACCACCTGCGCGCCCGCCTGGCGCGCCGCCTCGACCGTGCCGTCGGCCGACCCGCCGTCGGATACGATCACCTGCGCCACGTCCGGACACGCGCGCACCGCCGCCAGGCTCTGGGGCAGGGCAGCGGCCGCGTTCAGGGCCGGAACGATCACCGACAAGTCGAAGCCGTTCGGCATCGCTTCACCCGGTCCCTACATTCGCTCTTTGGCGCGCGCGGCAATGTTGCATACTGCGGTCATGCCAGATTTCAAGTTTGAACGCACCGCGTTGATCCGCCGTCCGGGCGCTGTGATCGCCGGCATCGACGAAGCCGGTCGCGGGCCGTGGGCCGGACCGGTAGTCGCCGCCGCGGTGGTCTTCGACATCGGCAAGGCACCGCAGGCCTTGTGCGAAGCCATCGACGATTCAAAGAAGCTTAACCCGTCGGTGCGCGAACGGTTGTGCGCGGAACTGCTGGCGTGCCCTGCAGCCAGCGTCGGCGTTGGACGCGCCGAGGTGGAGGAAATCGACCGTCTCAACATCCTGAAGGCGACCTTCCTGGCGATGGGCCGCGCGCTGGACGACCTCAAGCGCCCGGTCGATCACGCGCTGATCGACGGGAATCGCGCCCCACCGCTGCCATGCACCGTGGAGATGCTGGTGAAAGGCGACAGCCGGTCGTTGTCGATCGCCGCCGCCTCGATCGTCGCCAAGGTGACGCGGGACAGGCTGATGCGAGAACTGGCACGTCAGTATCCCGGTTATGGCTGGGACTCAAACGCCGGCTACGGTACGCCAGAGCACCAGGACGCCGTCACCCGGCTGGGCGTTACGCCACACCATCGTCGTTCCTTCGCGCCGGTGCGCGCCCGGCTCGCCGCCGAGATCGCCGACGATTGACGCCGACATTGTCGAAGAAATTCGGCCCTCGTCCGCGCACGGCCTATCCCTAGAGTCCGGCTCGACTCGAGGACTCAACATCTAGAGGCCGTCCCCCGCATCTTGTGGATAAAATTTAGACTTCGCTAACGCTCTGATTCTACTCTCTGAATCACGGGGCTTCGACGCTGTCCTAGGCGACGGCGCAGAATTTCGAGGTCCTGGATCTGGGGGCCTCTCACGCCGAGGACCAATCGGGTGGGGAGGGAAGCGACCGGCCCCAAGTCTCAGGGGCGCACCTCTGGCGACGACGGCCGGTTCGAAGACACGGAAGCCGCAGCGCGGGACCAACCCGCGTGCGGCCTCCGCATCTTCCACCCAAAAACAAAAAAGTCGTTGGTCAGGTTCAGAGGGGTTAGGACGTCGATGGGCAACAAAGCCGAGCACGCGCGCGCGCGTCCGCCGAAAACCCTTGCGAAACCGAATAGATCCCCGTCCGCCGAGCCGCGCCCAGACGCGCTGGCGCTGGATACGGTGCTCGCCGGCGATTGCATCGAGGTCATGAACCGGATGCCGGCGGGTAGCGTCGACCTGGTGTTCGCCGACCCGCCCTACAATCTCCAGCTCGGCGGCGAACTGCACCGGCCCAACAATTCCCGCGTCGACGGTGTCGAGGAAGAGTGGGATCGCTTCGCCGACTTCGCCGCCTACGACAAATTCACCCGTGCCTGGCTGACGGCGGCGCGCCGTGTGCTGAAGGACACCGGTACGCTGTGGGTGATCGGGTCATACCACAACATCTACCGCGTCGGCGCCATGCTGCAGGACCTCGGGTTCTGGATGCTCAACGACATCGTCTGGCGAAAGACCAACCCGATGCCGAACTTCCGTGGCACGCGCTTCGCCAACGCCCACGAAACACTGATCTGGTGCGCCAAGGCCAAGGGCGAGCGCTATACCTTCAATTACGAGGCGATGAAGAACCTCAACGACGGGCTGCAGATGCGCAGCGACTGGTCGCTGCCCTTGTGCACCGGCGAGGAACGGCTGAGAAATCGCGCCGGCGACAAGCTGCACCCGACGCAGAAGCCCGCCTCGTTGCTCTACCGCGTGCTGATGGCCGCCTCCAACCCCGGCGACGTGGTGCTGGACCCGTTCTTCGGCACCGGCACGACCGGCGCGGTCGCCAAGCACCTCGGCCGGCGCTACATCGGCATCGAGCGCGACGCCGATTACGCCGCCGCCGCCAAGGCCCGCCTGGCGCGCGCCGTGCCGGTGGACGACGACAAGCTCTTGATCACGCCGACCAAGCGGGGCGAACCGCGCATCCCGTTCGGCACGGTGGTGGAACGCGGACTGCTCAGCCCGGGTGCGGTGCTGTGCGATCCTTCGGGCCGGCACACCGCGAAGGTGCGCGCCGACGGCACGGTGATCTCGGCCGACCACCGCGGCTCGATCCATCAGGTCGGCGCGGCGGTGCAGGGCGCCCCGGCCTGCAACGGCTGGACGTTCTGGCACGTGCGGATCGGCAAGGCGCTGGTGGCGATCGACGTGCTGCGCCAAAAGGTGCGCGCCGAACTGGGCGAAAGCCTGCAGTAGGCGCCGATCAAGCAGCCCGCACGGGCCTGTAGGGCTTGATGCGCGCCACGTCTCGGGCGATGCGCCGCTTGGCTTCCAACGTGTCGTAGGCGACTTGTAACCGCTGAAAGTAACCGTCCGACAGCCTGAAGAATTTGCAAAGCCGCAGGTCGGTGTCCGCGGTTATATCGCGCGTGCCCTTGACGATGGCATGAATCCGGTTTCCTGGCACGCCGATGGCTTCAGCCAGCTGATTCTGGCTGAGACCAATCTCGTCGAGAAATTCAACCTTGAGAATCTCGCCGGGGTGCGGATTGCGAAGCTGTGCCATGTCCCGAATACTCCCAACTTAGTGGTAGTCGACAATTTCAACGTCACTTGCGTGGCCCGCGGCCCACACGAAGCAAATGCGCCATTGTTGGTTGATGCGAATGCTTAGTTGCCCTTTGCGATTGCCCCTCAAGTGCTCGAGCCGGTTTCCCGGCGGGTGGCGCAGGTCGTCCAGCCGCTCCGCCGCATCCAACTGCCGCAATTCACGCAAGGCTCGGTCTTGAATGGCGACAGGAAAAGCGCGGCTCGATTCCCCGCGCCAAATCCGCGCCGTGTCGATGCAACGGAATGAACGAATCATCGCAGTCGCAGCTTAGACCGATACGAGATACGTCTCAAGTATCAAATGCTCGCGTCACCACCCGTCCATGTGCCAGTGGCCGGTGGAGCGTGAGCGCACCGGCAGGCCGGCCGGTACCGGGCCCTCGGTCCGGGGGTCGTAGTTGACGGGCGTGGCGTGCATCTCGACGTGGGCGTCGAGCGAAGCCCAGTTGATCAGTTGGCCGTCGACGCGGATCAGCAGCACCGTGCCCTTCTCGGCGCCGGCCAGGAAATGGCCGTGCTTGACGCGCGCCGGGCGGAAGAAATAGGTGCCGACCTTGAGGACGCCGAAGTTGTAGTCCATGGCGCCGTCGAGCGTGTAAGCCTCCTCGAATACCGGGTGGTGCATCAGCCGGGTGTCGGACCAGCCGGGCGGCGCCCAGCACAACAGGGCGCCGAAACCCTTGGTCGGGTCGCCCTCCGGCGCGGGGTCCCGGTAAAGCCACTTGTGGCGCAGGTTGCCCTGCGGCCAGCCTTCGGTGCCATGGGTCATGGCGAAGTCTTCTTCTTTCTTCTCCTGCCACTGCATCCGCGCGGTGTGGATGACGGTCAGCTCGCCCAGGTCCTTGGAGGCGGTGTTGCCGCCGCGCGAGATGAAGCCGGGCTTCGGCCGGTCGGCGCGAGTGAAGCCCCAGTCGCCGTACTCGCGATAGAGCAGCACTTCGCTGCCCTCGCGCGCGGAGATTTGCGGAATCCATAAACCCGCCGGCGCGCGGAAATACGAACCCGGCACCAGGATCGTGTCGCCCAGGCGAACTTCGCCCGCCAGCACGAACCATTCGGTATCGGCGCTGTGATAACCGGCGGGCCGCACCCACGGGCCATCGAACCTGACCCGGAACGAGCCCGCGCCAAGTTCCTCGCAATACGACAAATTACGCTGGACCGCGCGGCCGTCGCCGAACGGCAATTCGGCGTCATGCCAGACAAGGTCGGCTTGCTGGATCAGTTCGACGTGCGGTCTCAACGGCCGGCCCTCCCGTCCTCAATGGTCCGGCCACGCTAGAGCAATCGCCGCGCCGGTGGAATCCCGATTTCTGAACCGGCGCGGCTGATGATCGGCAGGCTGCGTCAGGGCGCGCGGGCTTCCTGCTTGGGCTCGCCGTACAGTTTCACGAACGGCGCCGGGTGTTTGTACTCGCCCCACTTCTTGCCGCCCTCGGGAATCTCGACCCAGCGGTTCACACCCTCTTTGCATTCCTGCACGGTCTTGAAATAGAGCGTCTCGTCGGGGCTGTTGGGGAATTTGACCAGCGCCTTGAACGTGTCGAACTCCAGGTCGCCGATGTTGCCGCCCAGCCAGATCACCTCGTCCACCGCCTCGGTGTAGGTCACGCCTTCGGAGGTGATCGGCTTGTCCATCTTGCGCATGGTCATCGACATGGTCCAGCCGGCCTTGAGTTGCGGGCGCACCATGACGATGCCGTCGGGGATCTTGATGCGCACGCCGGTGGTCGGGCTGCCGGCGCAGCCGTGCGGCAGTCCGATCTCGATGACGTGCCAGGCGCCGGCCTTGATGTCCTTCTCGATCATCAGCGCATGGGAGAACGCGGCACTGGTCCAAGCCAGTCCGAACAGACCGGCGGCGCCGGCCAGAATCGT
>JANRJB010000351.1:0-1680 GCA_033764265.1 Rhodospirillaceae bacterium
CACCGACCCCAGGAAGCTGGCGTTCTTCACCGGGCGCGACCAGTCGCAGTCGTTGACCGGCTGGTGGGCCAACCAGTTCGGCACCCCCAATTACGCCGCCCACGGCGGGTTCTGCTCGGTCAACATGGCCACCGCCGGCATTTACACGATCGGCGGTTCGTTCTGGGAATTCGGCGAGCCGGATTGGGAACACACCCGCTACTTCCTGATGTTTGGGGTGGCCGAGGACCATGACTCCAATCCGATCAAGATCGGACTGGGCAAGCTGAAAGCGCGTGGCGCCAAGTTCGTATCCGTCAACCCGGCCCAGACCGGCTATTCGGCCATCGCCGACGAGTGGGTCGGCATCCGCCCCGGCACCGACGGGTTGCTGGTGATGGCGCTGATTCACGAGCTGCTGCGCGCGGGCCGCATCGATCTCGATTACCTCGTGCGGTACACCAACGCCCCCTGGCTGGCGATCGACGCGCCGGGGCGGGCCGACGACGGCCTGATCGCGCGCGATGCCGCAGGCCGACCGTTGTGTTGGGATCGTAAGTCCGGCGCCGCAGTGGCCGCGACCCTGCCCGATGTCACGCCGGCCCTGCGCGGCCGGTTCAATGTCGGCGACCAAACCACCGTGCCGGTGTTTCAGCTGATGGCCGAACGATACCTCGACGCGGCGTACGCGCCCGAAGCGGTCGCGGCTCGCTGTGGCGTTCCGGCGGCGCAGATCAGGCGGCTTGCGCGCGAACTGGCGTCGGCGGCCTTCGACCACGCCATCGAACTGCCGATTCCATGGACCGACTGGGCGGGCCGGCGCCATGCCTCGATGATCGGCCGGCCGGTGTCGATGCACGCCATGCGCGGCATATCGGCGCACAGCAACGGCTTCCAGACCTGCCGCGCCATCCATCTGCTGCAGATGCTGTTGGGCTCGATCGACGTGCCGGGTGGCTTCCGCTACAAGCCGCCCTATCCGCGCCCGCCGTTGGGTGGCGCCAAGCCCGCCGGCAAGCACGGCGTGCGCCCCGGCCAGCCCCTGGGCGGCCTGCCGCTGGGTTTCGTCAGCGCGCCCGAAGACCTGCTGGTCGATGAAACGGGCGCGGCACTGCGCATCGACAAAGCGTTCTCGTGGGATTATCCGCTCGCCTCGCACGGCCTGATGCATGCCGTGATCGCGAACGCGGTGGATGGCGACCCCTACCCCATCGACACCTTGTTCATGTACATGGCCAACATGGGCTGGAATTCGTCGATGAACACGACGGCGACCATGACCATGCTGGAAGCCACGGATGCAGCGACCGGCGCCTACAAAATCCCGCATATCATCTATTCCGACGCCTATTTCTCGGAAACAGTCGCCTATGCCGACCTGGTATTGCCGGACACCACTTATCTGGAACGGTGGGACTGCATCTCGCTACTCGACCGGCCAATTTCCGACGCCGAGGCCGCGTGCGACGCCATCCGCCAACCGGTCGTGCAGGCCGACCGCGATGTGCGCTCGTTCCAAGAGGTGCTGTTGGACCTGGGCGCGCGGCTGGGTCTGCCGGGACTGGTGAACGCCGATGGCACACCCAAGTACCCTGGCGGCTATGCCGACTATATCGTCAACCACGAGCGCGCACCGGGCGTCGGGCCCCTGGCAGGCTGGCGCGGCGCGGACGGCCGCGACCACGGCCGCGGCGGCGTGAA
>JANRJB010000356.1:0-3669 GCA_033764265.1 Rhodospirillaceae bacterium
GTCACGCATTCGCTGGTGATGCGCTCCAAGTCGGGCACCGTGCGCTACATCGAGGCGCACCACCGCTTCGAGGGCGATGCCCGCTAACCCCGCCTCCGCCGATCCGTTCGACCGCCTCGGCCCCTCGCTGCTGGGTCGGCGCTGGTCGCTGCGCCCGATCGACGAGGTCGCCGCCGCCGATCTGGCGCGCGCGGTCGGCGTCAGCGACGCGGTCGCGCGCCTGCTCGCTGCCCGCGGGGTGACGCCCGAGGTCGCGCCCGATTTCCTGAAACCCACCCTGCGCGCGCTGATGCCCGACCCGTCGCGCCTGATCGACATGGATGCGGCCGCGGCGCGGCTGGTGGCGGCGATCGAGGCCGGCGAACCGATCGCGGTGTTCGGCGACTACGACGTCGACGGCGGCACCTCGTCGGCGCTGTTGGTGCGGTACTTCCGCGCCTTGGGCGTGGAGATTCTGGCCTACATCCCCGACCGTGCCGCCGAGGGCTACGGCCCCAACGCGCCGGCCCTGCTGCGTCTGGCTGGGCAAGGCGCGAAGGTGGTCATCACGGTGGACTGCGGCATCACCGCCTTCGCGCCATTGCAGGCGGCGCGCGAGGCTGGCCTCGATGTCATTGTCGTCGATCACCACAAGGCCGAGCCGCAATTGCCGGCCGCCGCCGCCGTTGTGAACCCCAACCGCCTGGACGACGCCAGCGGATTGAAGCAGCTCGCCGCCGTCGGTGTGGCGTTCCTGCTGGTCGTGGCGCTGAACCGCGCGTTGCGCGCGTCGGGCTGGTTCGCCCGTCGCGGCATGGCCGAGCCCGACCTGCGCCAATGGCTCGACCTGGTGGCGCTGGGAACGGTCGCCGACGTAGTGCCGCTGACGGGCCTGAATCGCGCCTTCGTCGTGCAAGGCCTGTCGGTGCTGGCGCGCGGCGAGAACATCGGTCTGGCGGCGCTGCGGCGTGTGGCCCGCGCCAATGACGCGCCCAATGCCTATCATCTGGGTTTTCTGTTGGGTCCGCGGGTCAACGCCGGCGGGCGGATCGGTCAGTCCGACCTGGGCGTGCGGTTGATGACCACCGCCGACCCCGACGAAGCCACGGCGCTGGCGCTGCGCCTGGACGAGCTCAACCGCGCCCGCCAGGACATCGAGGCCGCGGTGCTGGCCGAGTCCATCGAACAGGTCGAACGTGAAGGCTTGGACGCCGCGCCGCTGATCGTGGCTGCCAGTGCCACCTGGCACGCCGGCGTGATCGGCATCGTCGCGGCGCGCCTGAAGGAACGCTACGGCAAGCCGGCGTGCGTCATCGCCATCGACGGCGGCATGGCCCGCGGCTCGGGCCGGTCGGTGGCGGGCGTCGACCTGGGCCGCGCGGTGCTGGCCGCGCGCGAGGCGGGGCTTCTGGTCAATGGCGGCGGTCACCCGATGGCGGCCGGCTTCACGGTGACCGAAGATCGCATCGCTGCGCTGGGCGCGTTCCTGGGCGAGCACGTCGCCGGCCAGCTGGCGGGCGGACCGCGCGCGGCCGAGCTGGTGCTCGACGGCGTGCTGTCGCCGCGCGGCGTCACGCCCGCGCTGGTCGACGAACTGGCCGCGGTCGGGCCCTTCGGCGCCGGCAACGAGGAACCGCGCTTCGCGGTGATGAACGCCCAGGTCGTGCGCGCCGATATCGTCGGCTCAGGCCACGTGCGCTGCATCCTGTCCGGACCAGGCGGCGGGCGGCTCAAAGCCATCGCTTTCCGCAGCGCCGATTCCGAATTGGGTCTTGGGCTGTTGGGCGCCAAGGGGCAGGGCCTGCACGTGGCCGGGGTGGTGCGGGCCGACACGTGGCAGGGGCGTGTCGATGCCCAGTTGGTGATCGAGGACGCGGTCGGCGCCGGGCCGCCAAGCGGTTGATCTGACAGCGCTTCCGGAGCGCGGAAACCTCGGGAAAATGCGCCATAATGTGGCGGCGGGCGGCGTTGACGCCGGGCCGCGAAGCGTGCCAGTTTCGCAGCCGACGCGCCGGCCGGCGGACCGCACCGCGGGGCCCCGTCGTCGCCATGTCTGGGGCCTTCAACAAGGGGAAATCAATGTCTCTCAAGCGTTTCGTAATCGGGTTCGGCGCGGTCGTCGCGCTGGCGGCTGGACCGGCCGCGGCCCAGCAGGGCGAGTTCGATGGCGCGTCGTTCACCTGCCTGCAATACACCAGCGGCCAGGGCGAGAACTCGTCCGGCAAGGCGCAGGCCGGCTTGGCCAAGTTGTGGATGATGGGCTACCTGGCCGGCTACTACAAAGCCAAGGGCAACCTGGAAATCGTCGACGACGCCGCGGCCGACGAAAAGCTGTCCAGCACCATCCTGTCCAAGTGCCGCGAATACCCGCAAACGTCGATCCTGACGGTGTCGATGCAGGCGATCGCGTCCGATGCGCGCAAGCTGCCGGCGATGGCGTCCGCCGACTTCAATCCGCAGTCCTACACCTGCGGCAATCACGTCGACGCCAAGGCCGGCTCCGCAGCCGAGACGATGAAGGCCGACCTGGCCGACTTGTGGGCGTTCGCGTTCATCCAGGGCTTCAAGAACGTCGGTCAGCCCGACATGGTGATCCCGCTCGAGAACAAGCCGGTATTGACCGGCGCGGTCACCAAGAACTGCGAGAAAAACCGCGACACCGCGTACTTCGACCTGACCGCCATGGTCGCCCAGGCGGTGAAGCTGCAATAACGAGCCGATGCGACGCTTGGCTTGCCCCCGAGATCGGCAAGCCCTGGCGGAGTGCGGCGAAGTCCCCCCGAGGGACGTAGCCGCCAGGCGGCACCGAAGAGCGGGCCTGCTGATCCTCAGCGGGCCCGTTTGGTTTTGCGGCGCAGCACGTCGCGCGCGGGCAGGGTGCCGTCGCCGTCGCCCAGGGGCCGCTGCATCAGCACCGCGTCGGACCATCGCCCGAACTTGAAGCCCGACGAGCGCAGCGCGCCGATGACGGCAAAGCCGTGGCGGCTGTGCAGGGCGATCGAGGCGGCGTTGGCGCTGTCGCCGATCACCGCGATCATCTGCCGGTAACCCAGCGCGACGCAGCGGTTGATCAGAGTGGTCATCAGCGCGTTGCCGACGCCGCGGCCCATCATGTCGGGCGCCACATAGACTGAATCCTCGATGGTGTAGCGATAAGCCGACCGCTCGCGGAATGGCCCGCCGTAGGCGTAGCCGACCACCCGGTTCTTATGCACCGCGACGTAGTAGGGCATCTCGCGGGCGCGGATTTTCTGCCAGCGCGCGGTCATCTCGGCCACCGTCGGCGCGTCTTCCTCGAACGAGGCCGAGGTGGTCAGCACGTAGTGCGCGTAGATTTCCTGGACCGCGGGCATGTCCTCTTCAACGGCGGCGCGCACGCGCACTTTCAGGCGCGCTGGACTGGACGACGAGGCGGACGCGGCGGACATGGGCCGGTTTCTACTTTGCCAACGTTAACAGGCGTTTACCGCGACCGGAGGGGCGGCGCAATCGTGCGCCGGCCGCCCCGGCGCGCTGGGGGCCGCAAACGCTTGATTTCGCCCGCGCCGCCCGGTATCACCGCCCGGCCTTTGCGGTTGCCGGCCCGGGTTCTGCGGGCCGCGCCAGCCCCCGACGTCCCCATCGTCTAGAGGCCTAGGACATCGCCCTTTCACGGCGGTAACCGGGGTTCGAATCCCCGTGGGGACGCCA
>JANRJB010000015.1:0-7979 GCA_033764265.1 Rhodospirillaceae bacterium
AGGTCAGGATCAGCACGACGCGGTCGCCGACCGGGGCGCTCATCAGGTGCAGGAAGCGCGGCACGTCGGCCATGTTCCAGGCCACCACCACCAGCACGGCGGCCAGCGCGGCCAACGGCACGAAGGCCAACAGCGGCGCCAGCGCCAGCATGAAGACCAGCAGGAACACCGCGTGGAACATGCCGGCCAGCGGCGTGCGCGCGCCGGCGCGGATGTTGGTGGCGGTGCGGGCGATGGCGCCGGTGGCGGGCATGCCGCCGAACAGGGCCGCGGCGGTGTTGGCCACGCCCTGAGCCACCAGCTCGGCGTTGGAGCGATGCCGCCGACCGGTCATGCCGTCGGCGACCATGGCCGACAGCAGCGACTCAACGCCCGCCAGGAACGCGATGGTCAGCGCGCTCGGCGCCAGCTCGCGCAGCCGGTCGAGGCTGACCTCGGGCCAGGCCGGCGCGGGCAGGGCGCTGGGGATGCCGCCGAAGGCGCTGCCGATGGTGTCGATGTCGAGCCCGAGGATCAGAGCGAGACAAGAGGCGGCGACGACGGCGAACAGGAACCCCGGCAGGCGCGGCGCGAACCGGCGGATGATCAGAATCACCGCCAGCGCCAGCGCCGACAGCGCGCACGCCGCCAGGTTGAGTGTGTCGCGCGTGGCCCAGAAGGCGCCCCACTTTTCGGCCACCGCGGCCGGCACCTCGGGCAGCGACAGGCCGAGCAGGTCCTTGACCTGGCTCGAGAAGATGATGACGGCGATGCCGGCGGTGAAACCGGTCACGACCGGCTCGGGGATGTACTTGATCCACACACCGACCCGCAGCCAGCCGGCGGCAATCAGGATCACGCCGGCCATCAGTGTCGCCAGCACCAGGCCGTCGTAGCCGTGGGCGGCGATGGTGTTGGCCACCACCACCACGAACGCGCCGGTGGGCCCGCCGATCTGCACCCGGCTGCCGCCCAGGGCCGAAATCAGGAAACCCGCCACCACGGCGGTCACCAGGCCCTTGTCGGGCGTTGCGCCCGAGGCGATGCCGAGCGCCATGGCCAGCGGCAGGGCGACGATCGCCACCGTCAGGCCGGCGACCGCGTCGGCGCGCAGGTCGGCGAGGCCGTAGCCTTCCCTCAGCGCGGCGATCAGCTTGGGTTCGAACTGGCGCCAGGACATGACGCGCGCAGTCTACGCCGGAACGCGCGCCAAGACTTGAGCCAGATCAGGCTGCTTCCAACTCCGGAATCGGCGCTGGCTTCACGAACAGCGCCTTCAGGAAGCGCCCCGCCGCGCCCGCGCCGGTCAGCCAGGCGATCTTGGCGCCGTGGCGGGAATTGGCCAGCACGCGCTCGGCCAGCCAGGCGGTGACGGTGTCCACGTCGTTGGCCAGGATGCGGTAGATGCGCTTGGTCTTGGCCCAGCGTTCGGGCGGCAGGTCGTCCTTCGCCTTGAGCAGCATGTCGGTGACAACGATGCCGGGGCTCATGAAGCCCACCAGGATGTCGCCGCCGCGGGTCTCCTTGATCAGGCATTTCGTAAAATAGGTCAGCCCGAACTTGCTTGCGCCATAGATGCTCATGCCCGGGCGCTTTGTGCCGTCAGAGCCGAAGCCCTCGAAGTTGTAGATGGCGCCGCGGCGGCCGTTCACCGGGTCCTGCCGGGCCATGCCGTTCAGCGCCGCGCGGCAACACAGCATGGTGCCGACCAGGTTGGTGCGCGGCACCGACATGATTTCACCCGGCACCAGCTCGGTCACCGGGCGCATGGTGTTGATGGCCCCGGCATTGTTGATCCAGATGTCGATGCGGCCCAGGGCGGCTGTCGCCGTGGTCCACAGCGCCTCGACCTGGACAGCGTCGGTCACGTCGCAGGCGGCGGCCACCGCGCGCGCCCCGCCCGTCGCTTGGGATTGCAATTCCGCCGCGGCGGTTTGGGCGGCGGCCAGACTGCGCCCGCACACCACCACGTTCTGCCCGCGCTTCAGGAACTGTAGCGCCAGGCCGCGGCCGATGCCGCGGGTCGATCCGGTGACGACGATATTCATGTGGACGCCCGCAGCTCCGGGAAGCGCTCGCCGGGCGGGCTGATGCGCGACTTCAGGAACCGCCACAGCGATTTGCGCGGCGTCAGCCAGGCGATGCGCGCGCCGTGCCGGGTGTTGGCCAACGCCTGGTCCGCCAGCCATGGCGTCACGGTCTCGACCCGATCGGCCAGAATGTTGAACACCTTGATCACGAAATCCCAGGCCTGGGGCGGCATTTTGCCCTTGTCGCGCAGCGACAGGTCGGTGATGACGATGCCGGGGCTCATCAGGCCCACCAGCACCGGGCCGCCCTTGGTTTCGCGCTCGAGACACTTATTGAAGTACGTAATGGCGTTCTTGGTCGCGCCGTACAGGCTGATGCCGCGCTGGCGCCGGCCGTTGGAGCCGAAACCCTCGAAGTTGTAGAGCGCGCCGGACCCTTGGCTCTGCATCCCGGCCAGCGCCACACGGCTGCCGAACATGGTGCCGAGCAGGTTGGCGCGGATCACGGCCTCCACTTCCGCCTGCGGCAGCTTGCCGATGGGAAAGCGGGTATTGGACAGGCCGGCGTTGTTGATCCAGATGTCGACCCGGCCGAAGGAATCGACCGCGCGGGCCCACAAGGCCTGCACCTGCGCCAGGTCGGTCACATCGCAGGTCTGGCCGACCACTTTTGCGCCGGCCGCGGCGATGGCTTGCACCTCGGCCACGGCGGCATCGAGGCCGCTGCGGCCGCTGACCACGACGTTGTGGCCGCGCCTGGCGAACTCCCGTGCCAGGCCCTTGCCGATCCCCTTGGTGGACCCGGTGATCACCACCGTCTTGCCGCTCATCGCGCGCCCCTCCGCTGTGCGCCGATTATGCGGCCGGCGCGCGCGGCGGGGCAACGCCCGCGCCGTATCGGCGCGGCTTTGCCCGCGTGTCGGATTGGTCCACAATGCCGGTTGATGCCGGCCGCGCGCACCGTGAGTTTTGTGGCGTCATGAAATCCATCGTCATCACCGGCTCGACCAAAGGAATCGGCTTCGGCTACGCCGCCGAATTCCTGAAGCGCGGCCACAACGTTTGCATCGCCGGGCGCAGCCAGGCCGATGTGGACACGGCGCTCGGCAAACTGACGACCCAGGCAGCACACGGCGCGCGCGCCATCGGCCGTGTCTGCGACGTGACCCAGGTCGACCAGGTCCAGGCATTGTGGGAGGCCGCGCACCGCGACTTCGGCGCGGTCGACATCTGGGTCAACAACGCCGGCTTCGCCCGCTCCGGCCCGCCGTTCATGGGCCTGACCCCGGACGAACTGCGCGCCATGGTCGACACCAACGTAATCGGCACGATCAACGGCAGTCAGGTCGCGGTGCGGGGCATGCAGGCGCAGGGCCACGGCCACATCTTCAATACGCTCGGCGGCGGCTCCGACGGGCGCGTGGTGCCGGGCATGATCGGCTATTCCACAACCAAGCGCGCGGTGAAGTACTTCACCGCATGCATGGCCGACGAACTGAAGGGGTCGACCGTCAAGGTCGGCGCCATCAGTCCGGGCATCAACGTCAGCGACGGCATGATCCGCGAGCTGATGGCGCTGCCGCCGGCCGAACGCAAGAAGGCAATGTGGCCGATCAACGTGCTGGGCGATCACGTCGAGACCACCACGCCCTGGATCGTGGACCGCGTCCTGGCCGACGTCGCTGCTGGGGCTTCGGGCACCCGCATCGTCTGGATGACCGGGGCCAAGGTGATGGGCCGGTTCCTGGGCACGCTGGTGAGAAAGCGCGACGTGATGTCGCGCTACGGCGTGCCGACGGCGTCAAACCCTGATTCCCTTGCGCGTTCGCCGCAGGGCAAAAAAATCCCGCAACCGTGTCGATTTGACCCGCCGCTGTCCGTCATGATGACGGAGACGCAAGCTTATCGGGCGGGCGCATCCATATCATCAATCCAACAAGGGAGTTTTCAGATGCCGCAGTTCATGGTGATTGCCCGCGACCAGGGGTTCGGTTCGGCGATGAGTCCGGCCGAGATGCAAGCGATCCTGGCGAAGTACATGGCGTGGGGCCAGGCCTTGGCCGCCAGGGGCAAGCTGGTCACCGGCAACAAGCTGAAGGACGGCGAAGGCCGGGTGGTCGGTACGGCCGGCGGCCGGGCCGGCAAGGCGGGCGCGCTCGTCACCGACGGGCCCTATGCCGAAAGCAAGGAGGTGCTGGGCGGCTATTGGATTCTCGAGGCGGCCACCTACGACGAAGCGGTCGCGCTGGTGTCGGACTCGCCGCACATCCAGTTCGGCACGCTGGAAGTGCGGGCGGTCGAGACCATGTAGGCGGGCGGCCGCGGTGCCGGACATGATCGCACTTCGCGGCGATGCGGGAATTGGCGGCTCGGTGGGCGGCCCGGTGGGCGGCCTGGTGGACGATCTGTTCCGCCGGGCCGCCGGCCGCATGGTGTCGCGGCTGGCCCGCGTGCTCGGTCCCGGCCGGCTCGATCTCGCCGAGGACGCCGTCCAGGACGCGCTGATCCGCGCCCTGCAGCGCTGGCCGTACACGGGTGTGCCCGACCGGCCCGAGGCGTGGCTGTTCACCGTGGCGCGCAACGCCGCGCGCGACCGGTTGCGGCGCGCGGAGACAGGCGCCGAAATGTACGCTGAACTCGCGCGGCTCAACGAAGCGCCGCCGGAGCCGCCGGCCGACGCGAGCGTCGACGACGAGCTGGCGATGATGTTCATGTGCTGCCACCCCGACCTGCCGCACGCCGCCCGCGTGGCGCTGACGCTGAAGACCGTCGGTGGCCTGAGCGTGGACGAAATCGCCGCGGCCTTTCTGGTCGAACCCGCGACCGTCGCCCAGCGGCTGGTGCGCGCCAAGCGGCAGATCGCCGACCGGCGGCTGGCGTTGGCTGTGCCCGAGGCCCGCGAGCTTCCGTCGCGCCTGTTGGCGCTGCTCGACGCGATCTACCTGATGTTCAACGAGGGTTATGGCGCCCACGGCGGCGAGAACCTGGTGCGCGTCGATCTATGCGCCGAGGCAATCCGGCTGGCGCGCTTGCTGACCGCCGAACCCCGCACCGACCGGCCCGATGTGCGCGCGGTGTTGGCCCTGATGCTGTTCAACGCCGCGCGGCTGCCGGCGCGGATCGATTCGGCCGGCGATCTGACCCTGCTGGCCGACCAGGATCGCGCGCGGTGGGACCAACGCCTGCTGAGCGAGGCGTTCCGTCAGTTCGAGGCGTCACTGTCGGGGGCGGAGAAATCCCCGTTCCATGTGGAAGCGGCAATCGCGTCGGTCCACGCCGCCGCGCCCACCTATGCCGATACCGACTGGCCGGCGATCCTGTCGCTGTACGACGAGCTTGCCGCCCTGAGGCCGTCGCCGGTGGTGGCGCTGAACCGGGCCATCGCGCTCGCCCATGTGGATGGCCCGCGCGCCGGCCTGGCGGCCCTGGATGCGCTCGACCGCGATGGCGCGCTCGACGCCTACCACCTGCTGCCGGCGGCGCAGGGTGCGCTGTGGCTCGAACTGGCTGAGTCCGCCCGTGCCGCGCAATGCTTCGCCCGCGCGCTGACGCGGCCCTGTTCGGCGCCCGAACGGCGCTTCCTGATGCGCCGGCAGGCGGAATGCAAGGCGTGAACGGTTGGGCGACAACTGTCTCAAGGGCCCCGGCGCGCAGCGTGATAGATTCGAAGAATCTGAATTTCATGCGTCGCATCACGGACGCCGTAAATGACAAGATAAGGCGTGCCGCTCAAGACCAGTTCCCGTTCTCCAAGAACGCGCCGGCTTGGATGCCCCAATCTCGGTTGTTCGGCCAGAAGCTCGATCGCGCTTTGAACTCGCTCAGCGATTCGCCGGGCCGCCAAAGGATTGTCTTGAGCGATGTGCTGAACGATGTCGAGAATGTCGGATCGCGCCGAAGGCGACCAAACAATTCTCACGAAGTTGCCCGGTCGATCATTCGTTGAATTTCTGCCATCACCTCGGCGTGCGGAACGCCGCCACCGGCATCGAGTTCGCGTTGCGCCGCCTTGATGCCTTCAACCTGCCACTCGTAAAGCTCCAAGTAGCGCTCGACGGCCGCGTTCAAGTGTTCTTCCGACGAGATGCTTGATGTCGCCGCGACCTGCTCAAGTCTTTGCGATACGGACTCTTGGAGGCGATACGTTCTTGCGTTCATGACGGTGCAACCCAAACTGCACTTCGGCAATTGTGCAGGAAAGCATATCCTAGTCCGATGCCAAAATGAATGTCACGCATCCCACCGATGGCAAGGGGCGCTGCCTTCGGACTGGGCAGCAGCCATAACCGCAACGCGGTCGGACTTTCGAGGCTTGCGCCAGCGTCGCACATCTCCGCTTGAAGGCGCGCGATCAAGCCGCGACGGTGGCGGCTCACGCCGACCGGGGGGCCTATGGACATCGACCGCAGCTGCGCGCGCCTGACACCACTGCCGATCTGGCTTGCGGCCGGCGTCAGTACGCTCAACGGCTGGGTGTTGATGTTCGCCAACTTCGCCGTCATCGGCAGCCTGGCGTTCATCAACGTCGCGCAAAGCTACATCCTGACCGAACACCTGCAGCTCGCGCGCGAAACCCAGGGCACGGTGTCGGGCGACCTCGCCTTCTGGAACGAGATCATCATCATCGCGCTCGCCAGTCCGTTCGGCATCCTGGCCGACCGCATCGGCCGCCGGCCGGTGATCGCGCTGGGCATGGTCGCGGTCGGCGCCGGCTTCGCCATCTACGCTTACGCCGACACCGTCGCGGGCCTGACGCTGGGCCGCATCATCTATGCGGTGGGGGCGGCGGCCGGTTCGGGCATGATCGCGACCATCGCCGCCGACTATCCGCAGGAAATCTCGCGCGGCAAGATGATCGGCATCAGCTCGCTGATGAACGCCTTTGGGATCGTCGGCCTGACCGGCGTGCTGGGCAACGTGCCCACGTGGTTGCAGGGCGGCGGCATGGACCCGGTGGCCGCGGGCGAGTGGATGATGATGATCGGCGCGGTCTACTGCGTCGCCGCGGCGGCGATCTTCCAATGGGGCTTGAAGGGTGGCGTGCCGGCGCGCCACGAGACGCGGCCGTCATTGGGAGAGCTGGTTCGCATCGGATTCACCGCGGCGCGCAATCCGCGCATCAGCCTGGCCTATGCCACCGCGTTCACCTCGCGTGGCGACCTGGTGGTGGTCGGGCTGTTCGTGTCGCTGTGGTCGGTGCAGGCCGGCACCGCGGCCGGGCTCGACGCCGCCGAAGCCCTGCAGAAAGGCACGTTGGTGTTCGTCATCTCGCAGTCGGTCGCCATGCTGTGGGCGCCGGTCATGGGCATCCTGATCGACCGCTTCAACCGCGTCACCACCGTCGCCATCGCCATGGTGCTGGCCTCGGCCGGCTACCTGGGCACCGCGCTGGTCGACAGCCCGATCGCCGACGGCGCGCTACCGGTGTTCATGTTGCTGGGCGTCGGCCAGGTCAGCGCGCTGATCACCTCGCAAGGCTTGATCGGCCAGGAAGCGCCGGCGCGCGAACGTGGCGCGGTGGTCGGCATGTTCAGCCTGTGGGGCGCCATCGGCGTTCTGTTCGCCACCGCGGTCGGCGGACGGCTGTTCGACGCCTGGGCGCCGTTCGCACCGTTCGTGCTGATGGGCGCGGCGAACCTGGCGCTTCTGGTCGCCGCGGTCGTGATACGCGTCACTTCGCCCGGCCTGATGATCAAGCGCGCCGGGGCATCGACGTGACGCACGCCAAGACCATCGTCGTCACCGGCTCGACCAAGGGCATCGGCCGCGGTCTGGCGGCGGAGTTTCTCGCGCGCGGGCACAACGTGGTGGTCAGCGGCCGCCGGCAGAACACCGTCGACGCGGCGGCGACAGAACTGAAGGCCAGACCGGGTCAGGGCCGCGTCATCGGCATCGCGTGCGACGTGGCGGACTTCGATCAGGTGCAGAACCTATGGCGGCAAACCGCCAAGGTGTTCGGCCGCATCGACA
>JANRJB010000380.1:0-4683 GCA_033764265.1 Rhodospirillaceae bacterium
CACCACGCCATGCCGGGCGGCTATTCCGGCGATCTGTGCGCGGGCGACGTGACCGCCGGCGCGCTGTATGACCGCGGCGCGTTCATCTACACCCAGGGCCTGTTCGGCCCGCGCATGGACGGCGTCGGCAAGGCCGCGTCCTTGATGATCAAGCGCACCTGGCCCGGCTTCGCGCCCAAGAAAATTCTCGAGATCGGCTGCACCGCCGGTGGCTCCACGGCCGGGTTGAAGGCGATGTTCCCGGACGCCGAAATCCATGCCATCGACGTCGGCCCGGCCCTGCTGCGTTACGCCCACGCGCGCGCCGAATCGCTTGGCGTGCCGATCCACTTTCATCAGATGAGCGGCGAGGCGCTGGAGTTCCCGGACGCCAGCTTCGACCTGGTGTGCTGCCTGGCCAGCCTGCATGAAACGGCGCTGACCGCGACCTACAACATCTTCAAAGAGACGTTCCGCGTGCTGATGCCGGGCGGCAAGTTCCTGTGCTCGGAACTGCCGCCCTACGACGGCATCGACGCCTGGACGCAGTTCGTGCGCGACTGGGACACCTACAACAACAGCGAGCCGTTCTGGGGCCGGGTGCACGAACTGGACCTGGGCGAGGTGGCCGAGAAAACCGGCTTCGCGCGAGCCAACTACGCGCAAGGCTTCGGCCCGGGCATCGCCGAGGCCAACGCGCTGACCCAGGCGGTGGAAGTGGACAACAAGAAGTTCATGGGCTCGACCCGCGGCGGCGGCCAGGCCTGGTACGCCTGGATGACCAAGTAACCGACCCCGACAACACCGCCCCGCCAGCCGCAACCATGAGCAACCGCATCAAGACGCCGCGCCGGGCCAAGGCGATGCGGCCGCAGTACTTCGCCGACCCCGGCATGGACCAGATGCACGCCATGATCGTGGCCATGGCGGCGGAGATTTCGGTGTTGTACGACCGCTTCGACGCCCTGGAGCGGATCATGGACGAAAAAGGCGTGGTGCGCCGGTCCGACCTGGAAGGCTGGCAGCCGACCGAGGCGACCCACGACGAACGGCGCGAAAAGCGCGAGGCGCTGATCCGGCGAATTTTCCGCACGGTGCACGACGCCCGCGCGGCACTGGAGGACAGATGAAACTGCGGCGCGGAGTCCTGCTGGGTCTTGCCGTGCTGGCGGCCACGACCGGCGCATGGGCCAAGGACGGCAAGGACGCCGATACCGGCTTGCGGGCCGGCGCCGAGGTCAGCCTGAGCGGACCCTTGAGCGGCACGACCCTGGCCTTCGGCGGTCGCGTGCGCGCCGACGCCGTGACCGGCGGCACGCTGGCGATGGCCGGCGGCGAGGTGACGGTCAACGGCGCGCAGGCCGAGCGGGTGTTCGTGGCCGGCGGCAGCGTCGAGATGTCGGGCATCACCGCCGACGAGGTGGGCGCGGCCGGCGGCACGGTACGCCTGGCCGGTGCGACCGCCGACACGGTTCACCTGGCCGGGGCGACCATCACCCTGTCGGGCGGCTTCACCGGCGACGTCGAAGGCTCCGGCGCGGCGGTGACGGCCGCGCCCGGCACCAGCTTCGCCGGCGACGTGAAGCTGTCGGGCGGCGACGTCAAGCTTGCCGGATCGGTCAGCGGCGATACCACCATCACCGCCGAGCGCGCCGAGATTTCGGGGCAGTTCGCCGGCAACGTCGCGATCGCCGCGGGCAGCATCATCATGACGCCCGAAACCAGCATCGCCGGCACGCTGATCCTGCCGGCGGGGTCGAGCTATGCCCCGCCCGAAGGCGTGACCGTGACCGGCGGCATCGCGCGCACCGCGCCGGTGGGCGGCGACGGCATGAAGATCGTGATCGACAGCGACGACGGCGGAAAGCCGACCGCGGTCGCGGACGACGGCGGCATGGGGCTGTCGGCGTGGTTCACCATGTTGATCACCCTGGGCGCGTTCGGCGCGCTGGCCTTGGGTGTGGCGCCGCGCTTCATGGCGGCGGCGGCGCACAAGCTGGCGAACGAGCCCTTGCCCAGCCTGGGCGTGGGGCTGGCCAGCCTGATCGTCGCGCCGACGCTGCTGGCCGCCATCGCCGTCACCCTGATCGGGATACCTTTTGCCGTGCTGGGCGCGGCGGCCTACGCGATCGGCGTGGGTTTGGGACTGATCGCGCTGTGCCTGTGGGGCGGGCTGGCCTTGCGCGCGCTGGCGCGGCAACCCGGCGAGGAGACGCGTCTGAACAAGCTGGTGGGCTGGACGCTGATGGGCTTCCTGGCGCTGGCGGTGATCGGGGTGGTGCCGTTCGCCGGCCCGGCGCTGCAGGTGCTGGCGGTGATGGCCGGCGCCGGCGCGGTGCTGTCGACCGCCTGGACGATGCGCCGCGCGCGCGCCACCGTCGCCGCCCCGCGCGCCGCCACACCCGCCTGACCGGGACGCACCCATGGCCCGCCCGCACATCGAGTACATCCAGAACCAGGTGCTGCCCTGGAAGACCCTGGGCGCCGGCGCCTCGCGCCCCGGCGCCGATGGCCGCGCGCTGTCGTACGATCCCGACACCAAGGCGGTGTCGGTGGTGATGCGCTATCCCCAAAGCTGGGCGATGCCGGACGCGCATTACCTGCCCTGCGACGAGGAGTTCCTGGTGCTCGACGGCGTGCTGTCGGTCGGCAGCGTCGATTACCGGCGCGGCGATTACGCCTATCTGCCGGCCGGCATGCCGCGCCCCAGCATGGCAAGCGACATCGGCGCGGTGGTGCTGACCTTCTTTGAAGGCCCGCACGCCAGCGTGTTCGGCGACGCACCGCTGGGCCTGTACGACCCCGCGCGGCTGATCGCCAGGATCGAGACCGAGAAAATACCCTGGGGCAAGCCGTCGGACCCGCTGGTGGCGGCGCTGGCCAACAACCCCGGCCGCAAGGTGCTGCGCGACGATGTCCGCACCGGCGAACGCACCTGGATCCTGACGTTCGGACCCGACGATCCGACCAAGCTGACCGAGGGCAAGATCGAGACCCACCCGGTGGTGGAGGAGTTCTTCCTGCTCGACGGCGACATTCACATGCCCTGCGGCGTGTTGCGCCCCGGCGCCTATACCTGGCGGCCGGGCGGCATCGAGCACGGGCCGGTCGGCACCCGCGGCGGCATGACCTGCTTCTTCCGCTGCAAGGAAGGGCCGATGACGACCCACTGGTCGGAGCGCGCCAAACCGATCCCGTGGGACGCGCCTTACGACCCCGTGCTGCCCGAGGCCCTGCGCCCGCTGGCGAAGCAGCCCATCGACGCGACGGCGACTTACTAGCCGATCGCGCACTCACCCTCACCCGCCCGCGGAGCCTGTCCTCGGGCCGCGCTTCGCGCGGACCCGGGGGCGTGCACCCTCTCCCGCGTGCGGGAGAGGGTTGGGGTGAGGGCGCTTTTGATGTAGGTGAAGCCCGTCCTGTGTTGATCTTTCCTTCGTAAGAGGCCCGCATGCCCGCCGACACCGTGATCCGCAAAGGCTTCATTAATGTTGGAAGCGGGCAGGTTCATTACCGCGTGGCGGGATCGGGGCCGCCGATCATCTTCCTGCACGATTCGCCGCGCTCGTCGGTGCTGCACATTCCGCAGCTGAAGGAATTCTCCGACCGCTTCACCTGCATCGCCATCGATACCCCGGGCTATGGCAGTTCGACGCCGCTCGATCTCGGCCGGCCGCTCGAGATTCCGGATTTCGGCACCGCGCTGGCCGAAACCATCGCCGCTTTCGGCGTTGCGCGCTGCCCGGTCTATGGCTTCCACACCAGTTCGAAGATCACGCTGGCGTTCGCGGCCAAGCACCCCGAGCGGGTGGCCGTCGCCATCCTGGACGGCATCTCGCTGCCGCCGGGCGGCGCCGACCCGAAGTTCATCGCCGCCTACATGAAGCCGTTCACGATCGAGGAGTCGGGCGGCTATCTCGGCACCGAATGGACGCGCGCGATCGACTTCCAGCGCTGGTTCCCGTGGTTCGCGAAGTCCAAAGCCGCGCGCCAGCCGACGCCGACGCGCGACATCGCCCATCTGCACGAGTACGCCATGGACCTGTTCATTGCCGGCCCGCACTTCTCCGACGCCTATGCCGCGGCCATGCGCTATGTCGCGCTGCCGGTGGTGTCCACCCTGAAAGCGCGCACCGTCTTCATGTGCCGCCAGGACGACGTGCTGCACGCCTTTCTGGCCGCCCTGCCCGACCCGCTGCCGGCCGGCTGCACCAAAGAAAGTCTTCCGCCCGACCGCGCCAACTGGCGCACGCGGCTGCGCGAGATTTTCACCGAATACGCCGACTTCAAGGGCGCGGCGAACTTCACGCCGCCCGATCCCCTGATGGGCGCAGGCGCGCCGGGCCGCGTCGTCAACGGCTACGTCGATCACGCCCACGGCCAGATGCTGGTGCGCCGGGCGAGCGGCGGAAAAAACCGTCCGATCGTGTTTCTGCCCGACCTGCCGGGTTCGGCCCGCGCCGACGCGGACCTGCTGGTCGCGCTGGCGCAGGGCCGCGATGTTTATGGCCTGGACTTGCCGGGCCTGTGCGATTCCACGCCCCTGCCCGCGCCCACGGCACAGAACTACGCCGCCGCCATCGGCCAGGTGCTCGACAAACTGGGCCTGGCCCAGGTCGACCTGATCGCCGAAGGCCTGAGCACGGCCCTGGCCGTGGTGCTGGCGAAGGCCCAGCCGGGGCGTATCGGCACCCTGGTGCTGGA
>JANRJB010000389.1:0-60703 GCA_033764265.1 Rhodospirillaceae bacterium
TTCGACCATACGGCCGAACAGGCGGGCGAATTCGCCCTCGTGCGGGGTCAGGACCGTCGGCGCGGCGCGCGCCCGCGTCGCCGCCAGCAGGATTTCGGGCTTGGCGGCAAAACTGGTGAGTGCGTCGGCATCGAGCACCACGGCCTTTCGGGTATCCAGGATGCCCAGGGTCCGGGTGCAGGTCACCGGCCCGACGCCGTAACCGGGACCGATCAGCACCGCGTTGCGGCGTGCGTCCGACAGCACCGCTTCGGCCTCCACCGGGGTGTCGCATGGCGCCACGAACGCCCCCGGCGCGTCGGCGGCATAGATCGGCCGCGCCGCGATCGGGACCGCCAGGGTCAGAAGTCCCGCGCCGATCCGCCGCGCGCCGCGCGCCGCCAGCCGCGCCGCGCCGGTCATGTCGGCGCCGCCGAACACGATAGCGTGCCCCCGCACATATTTATGGGCGTGCCAGGCCGGGACCGGGAACGACCACAGGTCCGGGCCATTGACGAAGGTCTTCGGCGTGATTGCGTCCAGCACGTTGGCGGGAATGCCGATATCGGCCACCACGACCTCGCCGCACAGATCGCGGCCCGGAAACAGATAGTGCCCAGGCTTGGGCCGGAAGAACGTCACCGTCAGGCGGCAGCGCGGCGCAACCCCGCCAGAATCGGTGCGATCGGGGTCGGGCAGGACCAGCCCACTATCGCCGGCCACGCCGCTCGGCAGGTCCACGGCGACACAATCGAGGGTGCGGGCATTGATGCGCTCGACGGCATCGCGCGCGGCGCCGCTCAAGCCGTGCCGCAACCCGGCGCCGAACAGCGCATCCACCACCAGGGTCGAGTCCCCGATCGCCCAGGCGTCGAGCGGCGCGATCGCGCCGCCGCCCTGCTGCCACCGCGCGGCGTTGATTGCGGCATCGCCTTTCAAGTCCGCCGGCGCGCCCCACAGCGCAACCCGCACCGGCCAGCCCTCGGACTGCAGCACGCGTGCGATCACGAACCCGTCGCCGCCGTTGTTGCCCGGGCCGCACAGCACGGCGACGGGCCGGCGCGTCCAGCGCCTCACGATCTCGCGCACCACGGCAACGCCGGCCGCCTCCATCAGGTCGAGCGACGGCGCGCCCGCCGCTATGGCGGCACGGTCGGCGGCGTACATCTCATCGACCGACAGAATTTCAGGCATGGTTCCTGGGTTGGCTAGGCGCGCGGCACATCGGACTTTATATACGGGTTCGTCCCCCGGCGGCAGGCGCAGGCTGATGCCAATGCCTGAAGCCAATGGATGATCGGAGTAGTCGTCGTGCAGGTAGCGGTTCTGGGCGCGGGAGTGATCGGGGCGACCACGGCCTATGCCCTGGCCGAGGACGGACACCGCGTCACCGTGATCGACCGTCAGCCCGGCGCGGGCCTGGAGACCAGCTACGCCAACGGCGCGCAGATTTCCGCCTGCAACGTCAAGCCGTGGGCCGGGCCGCAGGCCCCGCTGCAGGCCCTGAGATGGATGCTTGACCCCAAGGCCCCGTTGCGCTTCAAGCCGTGGCGGCTGGACCCGCCGTTGTGGCGCTGGGGCTTGCGCTTCCTGGCCAACTGCACCGCCACGCGCGCCGACGACAATATGCGCAAGAACCTGCGGGTGGCGTTGTACAGCCGCGCGGTGCTGGGCGCCTGGCGGCAACGCACCAACGTTCAATATGACCAGGTGCTGCGCGGCATCCTGCACATCTATCGCACCCGCGCCGAGTTCGACCGCGGCCGCGCCGAAACCGACAAGCTGAATGCGCTGGGCCTGGGCCAGCGCATCCTGAGCGCGGACGAATGCGTCGCCCATGAACCCGCATTGGCGTCGCTGGCCCAGCGCGAACTGGCCGGCGGCGTGCTCAGCCCCGACGACGAAAGCGGCGACGCGTTCCGCTTCACCGCCGAGATCGCCCGGCTGGCCGCAGACAAGCGCGTGGAGTTCCGGTTCGGCACGACCATAACGGCGTTCGACCTGGCCCGCGGGCGCCTCGCCGCCGTGCGGACCGACCGGGGACCGATCGAGGCCGACGCTTTCGTGATCGCGCTGGGCAGTTACGCGCCGATGCTGGCGCACGATCTGGGCCTGCGCCTGCCGATCTATCCGGCCAAGGGCTATTCCATCACCGCGCACGTTCGCGATCCAGCCGCCGCGCCCACCGTCAGCATTCTGGACGAGACGCGCTACATGGTGTTCTCGCGGCTGGGCGACCGGCTGCGGGTGGCGGGCACCGCCGAATTCACCGGCTGGGACACCCGCATCGACCCGGTGCGTATCGAACCGCTGCTCGACAACGCGCGCGAAACGTTCCCCGACGCCTCGGACTACGCCGACCTCGCGCCGTGGTGCGGGCTGAGACCCGCCACGCCGGACTCGGTGCCGATTTTGGGCGCGAGCCCGATCGAGAACGTGTTCCTGAATACCGGCCACGGCACGCTGGGCTGGACCATGGCGTGCGGCTCGGCCCGCATCATCGCCGACCTGATCGCGGGCCGCGCGCCCGAGATCGACCTGGCCGGGCTCGGACTCAGCCGGTTCGGCTGAACCGGCGCGCTCAGCGCTTGGTCTTGCGCGCCGGCGGCGGCTTGCCGTAGCCGCAATCGCATTTCGACGAGGGCTTGGCGCAACGCGCGACCAGGGGCGATCCCTTTTTTTCCGGCTCGCTCGGCTCCCAGCGGAACTCCGCGCCGCATTTGCCGCAGGTCTGCCGATTGGGCAATTGCGGAGTCAGATCGGTCTGATCCTTGGGCATGACGGCCCCCTTTCCTGCTGCCGGGCGATGGCGGCTACTTCATGGCGCGTTCGACCAGGTTCGCCTTGCGGCCGAACCCCAGCGCCATGCACTCCACCGCCATCTTGCCTTCGCCGCCCGAGCGCGGCAGTCCCATCACCACCGAAGGCGTTTCGGCGTACAGGCGGTAGACGATCTGCGGCAGCCACATGTCGTCCGACAGGCCGGCCGCGCCGGCCGCCTCGTAGGCGGCGCGGCTGGCGAAGAAGTGCGCCAGGCCGCCGCCCTTGGCCGGCTTGCCGACGATCACCGCCAGCGGAAAGCCGGGATGGTCGAGATACTCCTGCGCGTCGCGGATCGTGACGCCGCCTTCGGCGGTGCGCTCGATCGAAATCACCTGCGGCACCGGACCGTCGGCGCCGTATTTCTCGCGCACCGCGGCGGCGACGATCCAGCGCACGTTGTCGCGCTGGAACGAACGCGCGTCGGGCTCGAGGAAATAGCGCCAGAGATAATCGTAGGCCAGCGAGCGGCGCTGCTCGGCATCGGCGGCGTCGATGCCGGTCGCCTTGACCGCCGGCCGCATGAAGTTTTCCGCCGCGCGCAGAAAATCTCCGGCCGACAGATAGGTGAAGCCATAGCCGCTGGCCGCGTCAGGCTTGACGAAAATGACGTCGGGGTGCGTGCGCGTGGCGGTGCCGGTCGACATGCCTTCAGTCATCGCTGCCCCACCATCCACACCGAGGAATCTCTCATCGCTTGCCTTATTCCCGTGCTGCGCGCGGGTCGACCGTGGCGCCGTTCACCCTGTGTTAGGCCGCCGGGCGCATGCTGGAATGCCGGCCTGGATTTCCAGGCCGGCTGGTTTCGCCAGGAATTCCGCGCCGAAATCGGGATCCGACCATGGCCGTCCTGTTGTACGCCGCGCCGTCCGAACCCACCGCCAAGAGCCCCTTCGGCGGGCCGGTGCAACCATTCTATCAACATATTCGTTCGATATTGCATAAAACTACACAACATATGGTGGTGTCGATGAACAGTTTTTCGACCAAGACGGCGGTGACGTCGGAGGAAACGATTGCCCAGTTCTTGAGCGACATGCTGACGGTGACTAGGAAAACCTATCCGGTCTGGTCCGAGCGCCTGTACCAGGGCTACGCCGAATGCTTCGGCGACCGGCCGGAGCGGGCGAAAGAGACCCTCGACGCGTTGCCGCTGGAAGACCTGTATTTCGCCGGCGTGGTGGCGATGGAAGCGGCGAAAATCCGAACCTTCATGGCGCCGGATCAGGCCAGCGAACTCTTGGCCGAACTGGCCACGCAGGTCGATGCGTTCGCCGGCCGACCCGACCGGTTGGTGTCGGACCTGGTGTTCTTCATCGTCGGCCGCATCGACCTTGAGACTGGGGTCGAACAGATGCGCATGCCCTACGACCTGGTGGTGAAGCTGCTGCTGCAGAAAATCGGCGTCGAGGCCAGCGAGACCACGCGCGAGCTGATGAACGACGTGGTGTTCCGTCACAACCTGGGCGAACCGTTGGCGCGCGGCGTGCCGGCGTGGTGGAAGGCGTTCGCGGCCAGTTTCATCGTCGGCGCCGGGACCGATGACGCGGCGACGCCGGCGAAAGCGTCAGGCCGCAGAGCCTGACGGCCGGGCGCGCAGGCCTTTCGGCCCATAGAACGCGACCATCGCCCCGACAATGGCGACGCACATGAACACCGCCAGCGGATAGGGCGTGCCGTTCTGGATGCTGCCGGCGGCCTGGGCGAACACGGCGGCCAAGCCGAGCTGGATGAACGACAGCAGGCCCGAGGCCGTCCCGGCCAGTTCCGGATACACGCTGACCGCCCCGGCGTTGGAGTTCGGCAGCGCCATGCCGTTGGCCAGCCCGGTGCCGATCAACGGGATGAACAGGGCGATCGGATTCCACCACCCCGCTGCGACCACGCCCAGCACGCCGAAGTTCGATGCAAAGCCGATGACGAGGCTGAGGCGGATCATGCGGTCGATGCCCCAGCGCTCGGTCAGGCGGTTGGTGGCGATGTTGCCGCCCAGGTAGCCGATCGTCGACAGGATGAAGCACAGGCCATACTCGGTTGCGGTGCGGCCCATGACCGTGAGAACGACATAGGGCGCGGCCGACAGGAACACGTAGAACACCGCGATCATGAAGGCGCTTTGCAGCGCATAGGCGCGGAAGTCGCCGCTGCGCAGCAAGCGTCCGTAGCCCGCCACCAGGCTGAGCACGCCGGGCAGCGCGATCGGCGCGCGGTTGGTCTCGGGCAGGCCCACGGCGGTCAGCGCAAGGGTGGCCGCCACGAACACCGCCATGAAGATGAAGTTGCCGTACCAGCCGATCAGGTCGACCAGCGCGCCGCCGATGATCGGGGCCATCATCGGCGCCAGAACCATAACCGCGATCAGCGAGGCCAGCACCGCGGCGGCCCGCTCTCGGCCGTAGACGTCGCGCACGATGGCGCGCGAGATCACCACGCCGGCGGCGCTGCCGAACGCCTGGATGATGCGCCCGCCCACCAGCGCGGCGATGTTCGGCGCGAAGATCGACATCACGCTGCCGACGAGAAAAATGGCCAGCCCCGCCATCAGCATGGGTTTTCGCCCGTAGCGGTCCGACAGGACGCCCCAGAACAACGTGCCGGCCGCCACGCACAACAGCGGAATGCTGACGGCCAACTGGACCTCGGCCGCCGTGACGTTGAAATGCCCCTGCACCGACGGCAGCGACGGCAGAAAAATCTGCACCGCCAGGCTGCTCGCGCTGATGGTCAGCATCAGGATGAATTTGAGCAGCCGCTCACCGTTCACGGGGGCCCCGCTCGGGCGGGCGCCACCCGCGGCCCGGTTCGCACCTTCGTTCATGGACTGATTGATCGCGCGGTCCGACGGTTACTCGGCGGCGGTGGCGACCACGCACACCTCGCAATCTTCGGCCTGGGCCGCGACGCCCGCGCCCGCCACCAGGTCGCGCGCCAGTGTGAGCCGGTCCGCCGCGGCGCGCGGATAGGCCGCGGCGCTGTGCGACAGCTTCAGCCCGACCAGCGCCTCGGCGTACTTGTAGCCGGCGGTCATGGCCTCGACCACCGGCACTGCCATGCGCGCGGCGATGCGCGCGCCGATCGGGGCCATGCAGGTGCAGCCGAGCACGATGGTGTCGGCGCCGGCGGCGACCGCCTGATCGGCGACGCGCACGATGCGGTCGATCATCGCCTGCTTGCCGGAGCGCATGCCGGCGACCGGGTCGGTGTCGTCGCCGCGCATCGTCATCTCGTCGTTGGCCAGCACGTTGAACACGCCGATGCACCGTTCGTTCATGCGGCAGCTGCGGATGCGTTCGTCGTAGATGAAATTCAGCTTCGTCGGCCAGATGGTGACGATGGCGAAGCGCCGCCCCAGCGTGGTGGCGACGGTCATCGCCGCCTCGCCGGCGCCGACCACCGGGATGGCCACCGCCGAACGCAGCTCGTCGATGCCGTAGTCGCCGACCGTGTTGATGAACGCCGCCGCGTAACCCTGTTCGGCGGCGCGGATGCCGGTTTCGACGTAGCCGAGTACGCACAGCCCGCGCTCGTATGGCGTACCGGGAAACACCGACAGCGTGGTCTCGATCAACTCGGGCGCGAAGCCCGCGCCGGCCACGGCGGCGATTTCCGCCGGCGGCGCCTTCGATCCGGCCGGGGTGAACCCGGTGCCGATCACGGCGATGCGATGGGTCATGGCGTCAGGCCTTCTTCACGTAACCGCTGAGCGCGTCCAGGAACTTTGGCATGTCCTCGACCCTGCCCATGCTGACGCGCGCCCAGGTGTCGAACGGCGGGAACGGCCGGCCGACGGCGATGTTTTTCTGGCGCATGGCGGCGATGAACTCGCGCACCGGGCGGCCGGTGTCGAACATCAGGAAGTTGGCCTGACTTTTCGTGTACCTCAGGCCGAGATCGTCCAGCGCTTTCATGGTCATGGTCAGCGATTCGCGGATCTTGTCGCGGCTGTAGGCCATAAACGCGGTATCCTGGTAGCTCGCGGTGCCGGCGGCCAGCCCCATGCGGTTGGGCACCGACATGCGGTAGTCGTCCATGCGCTGGATGATGTCGGGCCGGGCAATGGCGAAGCCGAGCCGCAGCCCCGCCATGCCGTGTATTTTCGAGAAGGTGCGGGCGACAATCACGTTCTTGCCGGCCTTGACCTGATCGACCACCGATTGCTTGGCCGGCTCGTCGACCAGGTCGATGTAGGCTTCGTCGACCAGCACCATGGCGCGCGGCGACACCGCGCCGAGGAACGACTTGAGCGCCTTGGCCTCGAGCATCGTCGCCGTCGGGTTGTTGGGGTTGCAGACATAGATCAGACCAGTGCGATTGGTGATGCGCCCCTCCATGCCGGCTAGATCGTGCTGCATGTCCTTGTCGACCGGCACCCACACCATCACGCCGCCGTTCTGCTGGGCATACGACGGCGCCTGTTCGAACGTCGGCGCCGCGGCGATCATTTCCGCGCCGTGCGACCCGTAGATCAGCGCCGCGATGCGCAGAACTTCGGCCGAACCCTCGGTGATCAAGACGTGTTCGGGCGTGACCCCTTCCCGCTCCGCGATCAGGCCCGCCAACTTGCGCGACTCGCCGCCGGCGTACATCCATCCATTCGCCAGATCCGCCATCATCGCCTGCTTGGCGCTGTCCGATGGTCCGTACGGATTTTCGTTGGCGCTCAGACGCAGCAAGCCGGGGGCGGACCGGTCCGGTACGTTGCCGGCGGCGAGCGCCTGCCGTCGGGCCATCGACAACGCGGTCGCGAGACCACCGGCGGCGCCGACCAGAGATCGCCGGCTGACAGACATGACCATGGGACGCTCCTGTGATGGATTGGCGCTAGTGGTCCGATTCCAACATTCGCATCCCAGTTCAGAACGCAATCTTGCGAATGTTGGAATCAAAGGACCACGAGCAAATACACGATTCTAGTGGAGCTTTGGATTTGACATTCGCATCTCGGTCTTGCTGTCGACAGGGTAGCGAATGTCAAATCCGCTCCACTAGCTTGCCAAAGCCTGTCCGCAGCGACAACCACGCGTTAAGCCGCGATCGACAATTCCAGCGGCACGAACCGGGATCTGTCGGCCTCCGCTCGGTAGGCGGACAGCTCGATTTTGTCTTGGCCGATCGCCGCGATCAGCCAGACGGCGGTGGGGTCGAACGCCATTTCGAGATCGTGAGCCGAAGGTTGGGCCGGCCCGCCGGGATGGGAATGGTAATGCCCGACGACGGTCGCCGGCCCATCGCGGAAGCGCCGCAGCACGTCGATGTGGGCCTGCGGATCGATGGCGAAGCGGCGGCGCGGTTGATCCGCGACGTTGGCCATCGGAACGGCCTCGGTCACGCGCACGACGTCATCGCCCGATCCGATTAGCAGGCCGCAGCACTCCAGCGGGTTCACAGTCAAGGCGGCCTCCACCACCGCCTTCCGCACCGCGGCGGGCAGAATGACGCGCGCGGGGGCCACCAGGCGCGCAGACATCATGGCGGCGCGCCAAGCTCGATGGTCTGCACGATCGCACCGGACGCGGCGTCGACCAGCACGATCCGATCGGGCGCGCCGCCGCCGCTCAACGCCACGGCCAGGCGGCCCGCTTCCGCCGTCGCCACCGACACGATCCGCGTGCCTGCGGGCTGGTGCAACAGCACGGTCGCGGGCGCGCCCTCGGATAACGCCGGCGGCGCGGGGCGCATCGCCAGGCCGACGATGCCGTAGATCACCGCCGCCAGCGCCACCGCGCACGCGATGCCCAGGCCGATGACGAGCATGCGCAGGGTTTCGATCTTCATGAAAAGCAGGGCTCGCCGTGACGCGCCGCACCGATGGCGCTACAGTCCGGCCGCGAAGCTACGACCCCGCCCGCGCGCCTGCAATGCCGATGGCCCCTGCCGCCGACCCGAATTCGCCCGAACTGCCGCGCGTCGACGCCGAGACCGCCGGGCGTCGGCTGGATGCGTGGCTGGCCGCGCAATGCCCGGCGCTGTCGCGCTCGCGCCTCAAGCAGCTGATCCTGGACGGGCGAGCCGCGGTGAACGGCCGCGTGCAGCGCGAACCTGCGGCGAAACTGCGGCCCGGAGATGCGGTGACGCTGAATGTCCCGCCGCCGCGACCGGCCGAACCGCCGGCCCAGGGGGCGGATTTGGATATCGTGTTCGAGGACGAGCACCTGATCGTGGTCGACAAACCGGCGGGCATGGTCGTTCATCCGGCGCCGGGAAATCCCGACAACACGCTGGTCAATGCCCTGCTGGCCCATTGCGGCGACTCCCTGCGCGGGATCGGCGGGGTCGCACGACCCGGCATCGTGCACCGCATCGATAAGGACACGAGCGGACTGCTGGTCGCCGCCAAGACCGAGGTCGCGCACGTCGGACTGTCTGCGCAACTGGCCGCGCATACCATGGAGCGGGTCTACGATGCGCTGGTGTGGGGCATCCCCCGCCCGGCCACGGGCCGCATCGTCGGCGCCATCGGCCGCAGCGCCGCCAATCGCAAGAAAATGGCGGTGGTGAAAGCCGGCGGCAAGGCGGCCGAAACCGCCTACGCGACACGGCGCGCGTTCGGCGGTTTGGCGGCGTGGGTGACCTGCCGGCTCAAGACCGGCCGTACACACCAGATCAGGGTGCACATGGCCGCGCGCGGACACCCGCTGGTCGGCGACCCGGTCTACGGCGGTGCGCGCAGGCTGCCGAAGAACGCGCCGGCCGCCGCCGCCGCCGCGGTGCAGGCGTTCAAGCGCCAGGCGCTGCATGCGCGCACCTTGGGCTTCGTGCATCCGGTGACCGGGCAGCGGCTGGCGTTCGAGCGTCCGCCGCCGCGCGATTTTGCTGACCTGGCCGCGGCGCTGGGCCGCGTCACCGACGGGGGTTAGCGCAGCGCCGGACCGGTATTCGCGGCGGTTTGGGCTTTTTCCTTGCCCTCTGGCTCGTAGACCGACTCCACGTCGGGGCCCCATTTGGCCACCAGTTCCTTCTGCTGCGCGCGCATGCCTTCGACCCGACGGCCCGCGGTCATGGTCATGAACGAGCCGATGATCGACGGCATGGTGGCGTACAGCGCCCAACCAAACAGCGAGGCAACGTAGATCAACAGGTGGAACCAAAGATTGGTGATGATGGCGAGCGCCCCGTCGACGGTGTGATCGCCGAACCACAGGTCCGTCAGGTAGGGTGCCGCCCCGGCCATGTTGAAGGCGCCGACGGTGATGCCCGCATAGTAGCCCTTGCCGCGTTCGATCAGGAACGCGACGCCGGTGGGCAAAAGCGCAACCGACAGCACGACGACGGTGGGAATGATCATCAGCGCCACCGGCACCGCGATCATGAAATACAGGAACGCGTTGCTGCGGCGCTTTTGCGATCCGATCGCCTGTGCGGGTGCCTTGCCCATGGCGCGCCCCTAGAACGCCGCCGACAGCAGGAACACGGTATAGGTCAGCAAGCTGATGACCACGCCCGAGATCGCCGCCATCTGGCGGCCTTGCTTGATGGCCGATTCCTGCCGGTCGATCTGCCCGTGCTCGAGGTCGTAAATCTGCTTTTCGGCCGCGGCGTACTCCGCCTTGGCCCACGCGAAACCTTCGGCGTCGCGCTGGCGTTCCTCGGGGTTGTCGAGAAAATTGTAGAGCTCGGCCAGGTTGCCCTTGCGCACCAGCTTGGGGATTTCCTTCTCGATATCCTTGCGCTTGGGCCGGTTGTTATAGCTGTTGATCACCGGCCCCATCAGTCCGCCGACCCAACTGGCCAGGCCGAACAGCGTGTCCGGACCCAGGCGCCATTGCACGATCGCCAGCACGCTTAGCATGCCGATGGTGGCGCGATCGGGGCGCGGATCGTTCATGGCGTCGATCTGGGTGGCCACGCCCTTGGCGTAACGGGCGCGCAGGAACGCCGCGACATGGCGGTCGACCGGCCACAGCTTGGTGTTCGCGGTCTTCGCCACAGCGTCGAGCGCCGGCAGCACGCTTTTCACCTCCATCACGTAATGCCGATCGATCAGGGGGCTCATGCAGAACATCCACTCGTTCAGTTCGTACAGGCAGCGCTCGATCCCGGCCCCCGAGTTGGGATCTTTCAGGTAGTTGCGGATGTCCTTGTACATGGTCTCGAACGCACCGTTGTCGGCGCTGTACTTGCCCTGCGCGCCCAGCCAGTAGCGCCACAGCTCCTTGTTGATGAAGTCGGTGTAGGGTTGCATCTTCTGGCGCATCAGCATGGCGACCGCCAGCGCGCTGCCGAAACCCTCGATGCGCACGGCGAAGTCGCGGAAGCGGATCGGCGCGCGCGGATCGAGCACCATCAGGACGCGCGCGACCAGCAGGTCCTGCTGGTCCTTCTGCATGCCGGCCATGGCCAGCGCGTTCTTGATGGTGGCGGCGATGGCGTCGGCCAGGTCGGTGTTTTCCAGCCCTCGCCGGATCCAAATCTCCAGCGATCCGTCGGTGATGATCTGCGCCGCCTTGTCCCAGTTGCGCCACATGGCGTAGGCCAGCGGACGGATCGAAAAGAACTCCTGATCCGCGAACTTGAACGCACGCTGCGACTGGGATTCAGTGCGAGCCTGCACCGGCGTCAGGCGCTTGCCGTTCAGCCACAGGTCGATGTTCTCGGGCAGCCAGCGCTGTTCGATGTCGTCGGTCAGCAGGCCCCGGAAAAACTCGATCAGCGAAACCTGGACACGCTCGTCGTTGACCAGCGTGGCGTACGAACCTTCCTTGATCTTGCGCCGCAGGATCTCGGCGTCGGACAACCCCTGCACCGGGTTGCGGCCGATCGAGATCACCAGCAGCGTCGCGCCCAGCGCGTACATGTCGTCGGCGAACGTGCCCGACCCGCGGCCGGCCGGCGTCGACATGCCGGACTCGATCGGTTCCAGGATCGCCGGCTGGTCGTACGCCGGCACGCTCATGGTGCAGTCACCCAGCACGATCTTGGTCTGCTGCTCGTCCATGAAGAACAGGTTGTCGGGACGGATGGCGCGGTGGGTGATGCCCTTGTGGTGCAGCTCGTTCAGCGCCTCGGCCAGCGGCTTGATGACGTGCTTGGGGAACATGTGGTCGGGGATGCGCTTGGCCATACCCGACAGCGACTCCATCACCTTGCCGCCCATCGGCCGGTAGTAGATGACGATCACGCACTTGCGGTCGACCGGCGGCCATTCGGCCACGCCCCAATCCACCATGTGCAGGGTGTTGGGAATTTCGTTGCCCTTGAGCACGCGCATGACGCTGATGCGCGGCAGCATCTCGGGCTTGCAGACCAGGGCGAACAGCGGGCGGCCTTCCTGCTTGCGGTCGGTCACCTCGAACGCCTGCGCGCACGGCATGTCGAGCGCCGGAATCGCGCGGTCGCAATAGATGGTGTAGCGGTCGCGGACGGTGATGAAGCTGCCGCTGGGGGCGCTGGGCGTGCGCAAGGGCGGAGGCGACGGCGCGGCGGTGGCCGACTCGGGCACCACCTCGACAGCCGTATTGCTCAGGTCCTCAGCCGCTTCGGCCATGGCACACTGCCCTCAGACGCGAGACCCGCTTCTGCCGGTCTCCCGGCAATATACGGGACCGTCAAGGCCAGCACAAACCCGTTCAGGACTCGTTAACGAATTGCCGGCGGCGGGGGCCGGCGCCCAACCCCAGGTTCTTTCGAGGGCTTTGCGGCGATTTCAGCCCCAAGATCAGCCCAAGAACGGGTCGCGCACCAGGATGGTGTCGTCGCGTTCCGGGCTGGTGGACAGCATGGCGACCGGGGCCTCGATCAGTTCCTCGATCCGGCGGATGTACTTGATGGCCTCGGCCGGCAGGTGGGCCCAGCTGCGGGCGCCACGGGTGCTGTGCTGCCAGCCGGTCATGGTCTCGTATACCGGCGTCACGCGCGCCTGTTCGGCCATCGACGACGGGAACCGGTCGATGCGCCGGCCATCGAGCTGATAGCCGACGCACACGTTGATCTGGGGCAGCGTGTCCAGCACGTCGAGCTTGGTCAACGCGATGCCGGTGATGCCGGCGACCTTGATGGCCTGGCGCACCATCACGGCGTCGAACCAGCCGCAGCGCCGCCGCCGGCCGGTGACGGTGCCGAATTCGAAGCCGCGCTCGCCCAGCAGCTGGCCGACCGCGTCGGTCAGCTCGGTCGGGAACGGGCCGGACCCGACCCGCGTGGTGTAGGCCTTGGTGATGCCGAGCACGTAGCCGACCGCGCTGGGCCCCAGGCCGGCGCCGGCCGCGGCCGTTCCCGCGACCGTGTTGGACGACGTGACATAGGGATAGGTGCCGTGATCGACATCGAGCATCACGCCCTGCGCGCCCTCGAACAGGATGCGCCGGCCGGCGCGGCGCGCTTCGTCGAGCAGCGACCACACCGGGGCCGCGAACGGCAGCAGCTTGGGCGCGAGGTCCTTGAGGGCCGCGATCAGGTCCTTCGCGACCACCTCGGGCTGGCCGAGCCCGCGCAGCAGCGCGTTATGATGAGCCAGCAGGCGTTCGACCTTGAAAGCGATGGTGGCGTCGTCGGCCAGGTCGCACACGCGAATCGCACGGCGCGCGACCTTGTCCTCGTAGGCCGGTCCGATGCCGCGCCCGGTGGTGCCGATCTTGGCCGCGCCGGCGGCGGCCTCGCGCGCCTGATCGAGATTGCGATGCAAGGGCAGGATCAGGCAGGCATTGTCGGCCAGCCGCAAGACCTCGGGCGTGATCCTGACCCCCTGCTCGCCGATCTTGCGGATCTCGTCCATCAGCGCCCACGGATCGACCACCACACCGTTGCCGATGAACGACGGCTTGCCGCGCACCACGCCCGACGGCAGCAGGCTGAGCTTGAAGGTCTGATTGCCGATGACCAGGGTATGGCCGGCGTTGTGGCCGCCCTGGAAGCGCACCACCATGTCGGCGCGCTCCGACAGCCAGTCGACGATCTTGCCCTTGCCTTCGTCGCCCCATTGCGAGCCGACCACGGCGACGTTGCTCTTGTGCGAGGCCCTTCCCTCTTATGATTTTGCAATGGCGACCGGCGCGCCGCGCGCGATCACGTGGCTGCAGCCCAGCCGCGCCGCGGCCGCGGCCGGCGCGTCGGCCGCGGTCAGGCCGCCGACGACCGCCCAGCCGTCGGCCTGCAGCGCGCGCACGACGGCGCGATCGGTTCCGGCGGGCGCATACACCCGCTTGACGCCGTTGCGGCGCGGCGCGACCGCGAGCAACGGTTCGACCAAAAGGGTCGCCCCGGTGGCGGGTTCGCCCGACGGCAGCAGGTAACGTCCGCCGCGGCCGATCTCGCGCTGCGAGCCGGCGGCGAAGATCGAAAAGGTGATGCCACTGTGATACTCGAAACCGCGATTCTCCACGGGATCCACGGTCAGGATCAGGTCGGGCAGCGACGCCTTGACGGCCTGCGCCACCGCCGCCAGGCCCGCCCATTCGGCGGCGGCGGCCGGCGGCAGAGACAATGCCGCGATGCGCGCGGCGGCGCGGTCGAACGGCCCCGAGGCAGCCACCAGGCCGGTCAGCGCCGCGCCGGCCGCCCCGGCGTGGGCGGCGATCAGGGCGATGTCCTTGTGGTCGAGCGCGTCGCGCAGCGCGGCCGACATGGCGGGCACCAGCGCGCGCACCAGCGTCGGGATGCTCAGGTCGACCGTCAGGCCGCCCACACCCAGGGCGCGCAACGCCTCGACCGTGACGACGATGGCTTCGGCGTCGGCGGCCGGATCGGCGACGCCGATCAGCTCCAGCCCCGCTTGCGTGAACTGGCGTTCGGGTTCCAGCTGGGTGCCCTGTACCCGCAGCACGGGGCCCGCATACATCAGGCGCAGCGGCCGCGGCGCAGCGGCCAGGCGCGAACCGGCGATGCGCGCGATCTGGGTGGTGATGTCCGCGCGCATGCCCAGTGTGCGGTGCGAGGCGGGATCGAGCATGCGGAAGATGCGCGCGGCCATCGGCGCGCCGACACCCGACAACAGCGCGTCCTCGAACTCCACCAGCGGCGGCTTGACCAGTTCGTAGCCGTTGGCGGCGAACGACCGGCACAGGCTGTCGACCGTCGCCGCCTCGAAGGCGGCGTCGGGCGGCAGAAGATCGCGCAACCCTTCGGGCAGAAGAGTCTTGGTGATCGGATCGCTCATGGGTCGGACCTGAGGGCGGGCCGCGGCGTCGCGGCCCCGCACGCAAACGCGTGCTTATACGCCCGCCGACCACCCCCAACAAGGCCGTTCGGACGGCCGAAAACGCTTAGAACGCAAGCGTTTGGGCCTGCTTCACGTGCGCCAGCGCCTGGACCTTGGCCAGTACCGCCTCGCCGACCGGCTGGTCAAGATTGAGCAGCGCCAGCGCATCGCCGCCCGAGGCCGCGCGGCCCAGGTGGAACGATGCGATGTTGACGCCGGCCTGGCCGAGCGTGGTGCCCAGCGCGCCGATGAAACCCGGCTTGTCGTCGTTGACGACGTACAGCATGTGCGGGCCGACCTCGGCCTCGATATGAATGGCGTTGACGTCCACCAGCCGCGGCAGGCTGCCGCCGAACAGCGTGCCCGACACCGAACGGGTCTGGCGCTCGGTGGTCACGGTCAGCGTGATCAGCGTCTGATACAGGTCGTGTTCGCCGCGCTTGATCTCGGTGACCTCGATGTTGCGCTGGCGGGCGATCGCCGGCGCGTTGACCATGTTGACGCTTTCCATCAACGGGCCCAACAGACCGGCCAGCACGACGGCAGTGATCGGACGGGTGTTCAGTTCGGCGACATGGCCCGCGTAGTCGAGCGTGATCGCCTTGATGCCCGACTGGGTGATCTGGCCGGCGAAGCTGCCTAGTTGTTCGGCGAGCTTCATGTACGGTTTCAGCTTGGGCGCGTCCTCGGCCGAGACCGAGGGCATGTTGAGCGCATTGGTCACCGCGCCCGACAGCAGGAAGTCGGCCATTTGCTCGGCCACCTGCAGCGCCACGTTCTCCTGGGCTTCGTTGGTCGAGGCGCCCAGGTGCGGTGTGCAGATGACGTTTTCGTGCCCGAACAGGGGATGCGACGTGGCGGGTTCGACCTCGAATACGTCGAGCGCCGCACCGGCGACCTGGCCGCTGTCGAGCGCGGCCTTGAGGTCGGATTCGTTCACCAGCCCGCCGCGCGCGCAGTTGATGATGCGCACGCCCTTCTTCATCGTGGCGATGGTCTTGGCGTTGACGATGTTGCGCGTGCCGTCGGTCAAGGGCGTGTGCAGCGTGATGAAGTCGGCGCGTTTGAACAGCGTCTCGAGGTCGACCTTTTCCACGCCGAGGTCGCGGGCCCGTTCGGGCGACAGGAACGGATCGAACGCGACCACGCGCATCTTCAGGCCGAGCGCGCGGTCGGCGACGATCGAGCCGATGTTGCCGCAGCCGATCACGCCGAGCGTCTTGCCGTACAGCTCGACGCCCATGAACTTCGATTTTTCCCATTTGCCGGCGTGGGTCGAGGCGTTGGCCTGGGGGATCTGGCGGGCCAGCGCCATCATCATCGACAGCGCATGCTCGGCGGTGGTGATGGCGTTGCCGAACGGCGTGTTCATCACCACCACGCCGCGCGCGGTGGCCGCCTCGACATCGACGTTGTCCACACCGATGCCGGCGCGGCCCACCACCTTCAGGCGCGGCGCGGCCGCCCGAATGTCGGCGGTGACCTTGGTGGCCGAGCGGATCGCCAGGCCGTCGTAATCCTTGATGATCGCCTTCAATTCGTCGGGCTTGAGGCCGGTCTTGATGTCGGTCGCGACGCCGCGCTGCTTGAAGATGTCGACGGCGGCGGCGGACAGCTTGTCGCTGATCAGGACTTTGGGGGTGGACATCGCATCTACCTCGACTGTCGTCCTGGGACCTGTTCCCAGGACCCAGGGTTAAAACCTGAATCGACGTTGTTGCTCTGGATCCTGGGGCTAAACCCCAGGATGAAATCTGCTTTTCAAGCAGATTTCACCTCGCCATGCGCCCATTCGAGCCACGGCAGCAACGCTTCGATGTCGGCGCGCTCCACGGTCGCCCCGCCCCAGATGCGCAAGCCCGGCGGCGCGTCGCGATAAGCGCCGATGTCGAGCGCCACGCCTTCGGTCTCGAGCAGACCAACCATTTTTTTCGCCGCCTCGGCCTGCTTGTCGGCCGGCAGCGCCGTAAACCAGTCGGCGGTGATGGTCAGGCAGATCGAAGTGCACGAGCGCGTCTCGGGCTTTTCCGCCAGGAACCCGACCCAGTTCTTTTTCGCCGCCCAGTCGGCGATGGCTTTCAGGTTCGACTCCGAGCGGGCGATCAGGCCCTTGAGGCCGCCGATGCCTTCCGCCCAGGTCAGGCCGTCGAGAGCGTCTTCCACGCACAGCATCGAGACGGTGTTGATGGTGTCGCCCTCGAACGGCGCCGGATCGAACTTGCCGCCCTTGGTCAGCCGGAAGATCTTGGGCAGCGGCCACGGCGGGGTGTAGCTCTCCAGCCGTTCGATCACCCGCGGGGAGATGATCAGCATGCCATGCTGCGCTTCGCCGCCCAGCACCTTCTGCCATGAATACGTGACCACATCGAGCTTGGGCCACGGCAGGTCCATGGCGAATACCGCCGAAGTGGCGTCGCAGATGGTCAGGCCCTTGCGGTCGTCCTTGATCCAGTCGCCGTTGGCCACGCGGACGCCCGAGGTTGTGCCGTTCCAGGTGAACACCACGTCGTGATCGAAGTTGACCTGGCTCAGGTCGGGCAATTTGCCGTAGCCCGATTTGATGACGCGCGCGTCCTTCAACTTCAGCTGCTTGACCACGTCGGTCACCCAGCCCTCGCCGAAGCTTTCCCAGGCCAGCATGTCCACGGGCCGCGCGCCCAGCAGGTGCCACAGCATCATTTCCACCGCGCCGGTGTCAGAGGCGGGCACGATGGCGATCTTGTAGTCGGCCGGCACACCGAGGATTGACCGGGTCTTGTCGAGCACGGCCTTGATGCGCGCCTTGGCCGGCTTGGCGCGGTGCGAGCGGCCGACCAGCGCGCCCTTGAGCGCGTCGAGCGTCCAGCCCGGCCGCTTGGCGCAGGGACCCGACGAAAAGTAAGGACGCGCCGGGCGCACCGACGGCTTGGGACTGGCGGTCATGGCAGACGATCTTTCGTGGCTGATGGGGCTGAGCGTGGCGAAGGGGGGCGGAATGCCCCCGGAAAGGGCGCGGAGTTTAGAAACCGCTCCCAGACCCGTCAATTGCCGGGAAATCAGCTATTTCGGGGGAAATTCGCGCACGGTATGGGCGTGGTCGAGCGGTCCGTGACCGGCCCCGAGGTTGGGCGCGGAGGCCAGCGCGGCACGGACGTAGGCCCGCGCCCGCGCCACCGCTGACGCCAGGTCCAGGCCCTGGGCCAGGCCGGTGGCGATCGCCGAGGCCAGGGTGCAGCCGGTACCGTGGGTCGAACGGGTGTCGATGCGCAGATCCTCGAACCTGATCACATCGTCGGCCGTGATCAACAGGTCGACGACGCGCGCGCCGTCGAGATGCCCGCCCTTGAGCAGCGTCGCCCCGGCGCCGAGCGACCGCAGCGCCGGCACAGCGGCCTTCATGTCGGTCTCGGTGGCGATGGTCCGGCCGCACATCGCCGCGGCCTCCGGCAGATTGGGCGTGACGAGGGTCGCGCCGCGAACCAGACGGGCGATCAGCGCGGTGGTCGCGGTCTCGGCCAACAGGGCCTGCCCGCCCTTGGCGCGCATCACCGGGTCGACCACCCGCGGGACGCCCGGTGCATGGCGGGCGAGCGCATCGGCCACGGCGTCGATCACGGCGGCATCGGCCAGCATGCCGGTCTTGATGGCGTCGGCGCCGATGTCCGACATCACCACCTCGATCTGCTTTTGAACGAATGCCGGCGCCACCCCATGCACGCCGAACACGCCGAGGGTGTTCTGGGCGGTCAGCGCGGTCACCGCGGTCGCAGCGAACCCGTTGAGGCAGGTGACCGCCTTGATGTCGGCCTGGATGCCGGCGCCGCCGCCGGAATCCGAACCCGCGACGATAAGCACCCGGCCGCGCACGGCGTTTGGCTCCTCAGGCCGCGGCGCGCGAGATCACGCCGGCCAGCGAATCCACCAGCGCGTCCACCGCGCCGGCGTCGTCGCCCTCGACCATGATGCGAATGACCGGCTCGGTGCCCGACTTGCGGATGAGAAGCCGGCCCTTGCCGTTCAGCGCGCGTTCGCCGTCGGAAATCGCCCGTTTGACATCCGACAGGGCGAGCACGTCGTCCGGGTTGGCGCCATTGGCCAACCGCACGTTCTTGAGCTTCTGCGGCACCGGGTCGAACACTCTCAAGACCTCGCTGGCGGGGCGCTTGCCGTCCACCAGCGCGGCCAGCACCTGCAGCGCGGCGATGACGCCGTCACCGGTGGTGGCGTGCTGGCCCATGACGATGTGCCCGGACTGCTCGCCGCCCAGGTTGAAACCACCCTTGCGCATTTCCTCGACGACATAGCGATCGCCGACCTTGGTGCGCCGCAGTTGAAGGCCAAGCGAGGCCAGACGCCGTTCCAGCCCCAGATTGCTCATCACCGTGGCCACCACCGCATCGCCCGCCAACTCTCCACGGTTCTTCCAGGTCGCGGCGATCAGGCCCAGGACCTGGTCGCCGTCGATCAGGTTGCCGTGCTCGTCGCTGAAGATCACACGGTCGGCGTCGCCGTCCAGCGCGATGCCCAGGTTGGCGTTGTGGCTGACCACCATCTCGCGCATGCGATCGGGCTGCGTGGAACCGCAACCGCGATTGATGTTGAACCCGTCGGGGTCGACGCCGACCTTGACGACTTCGGCGCCCAGTTCCCAGAACACCGCCGGGGCGACCTTGTAGGCCGCACCGTTGGCGCAATCCACCACTAGCTTCAGACCGTCCAGGCGCATGCCGCGCGGAAACGTGCTCTTGGCGAACTCGATGTAGCGCCCTGCTGCGTCTTCCAGCCGGCGCGTACGACCCAGCTTATCGGGTGCGGCGCGCACCTCGGCCAGGTCGCTCTCCATTAAGGCCTCGATCTCCTCTTCGATGGCGTCGGACAGCTTAAAGCCATCGGGTCCGAACAGTTTGATGCCGTTGTCCTGATAGGGGTTGTGCGAAGCCGAGATCATCACCCCCAGGTCGGCGCGCAGCGAGCGCGTCAGCATGGCGATGCCCGGCGTGGGGATCGGGCCCATGATCACCACGTCCATGCCGACGGCGATGAAGCCCGCGGTCAGCGCCGGTTCCAGCATATAGCCCGACAGCCGCGTATCCTTGCCGATCACGACCGTGTGCCGCCGCGGCGTGCGGGTGAAATACTTGCCGGCCGCCTTGCCCAGCCGCATCGCCGTGGTCGCCGTGATCGGCTCGCTGTTCGACAAGCCACGCACGCCGTCGGTCCCGAAAAATCGCCTGCCGGCCATCGAGCAACCCCTTATCGTCCCGCCGTGCGCTGTTTTCGGCGATGCCCAACCTTAAATCAAGCTGCGCAAATAGAGCCGGCGTAACCCGATCAGCGACCGGTTCAGCCCGCCGACGCCACGCGTTCGGCAATGGCAAAGGCCTGGCGCGTCTCCGCCACGTCGTGAACCCGCAGAAACTGGACACCATGCCGGGCCGCGTGAAGCGCGACCGCCACCGAACCGGCCAGACGAGCCCCGGGCGGTTCGCCGCGACTCCAGCGGCCGATGAAACCCTTGCGCGATGCGCCCACCACCACCGGGCATCCGAGTCCGTGAAACAGCGCCAGGTGATCCAAGACCTGGGCGACGTGCAGGTCGTTTTGACCGAAACCGATGCCCGGGTCGACCGCGATGCGATCCGCCGCGATCCCGGCCTCGCGCGCCGCCGCGATCCGAGCCGCCAGGACATCGAAGATATCGCCTGGCGCCCAAACATAGCGGGGATCGGCCTGCATGGTGCGCGGCTCGCCCTGCATGTGCATCAGGATCGCCGCAACGCCCCGCGACGCGACGAGGCGACGCGCGGCCGGGTCCGCCAGCGCGGTTACGTCGTTGACGATCCGGGCGCCGGCGTCGATGGCGGCCGCCATGGTTGCGGCATGGCGGGTATCGATCGACACCAGGGCGCCCGCCTCGGCCAGGGCACGCACCACCGGCAGCACGCGGCGTCGTTCCTCATCCGGATCGATGGGCGCCGCGCCCGGGCGCGTGGATTCTCCGCCGATATCGAGAATGTCCGCGCCCGCGTCGCGCATGGCGAGCCCGTGAGCCACTGCCGCGCCGGTATCGGCGAACCGCCCGCCGTCGGAAAAACTGTCGGGCGTGACGTTGACCACGCCCAAGAGCCGCGCGCGACCAAGCTCCAAACCGGCAAAGGCGGGCCGCGCGGCGGACAAGGCGTTCGGCGCAGTGCCGTCGGCCGGCACGATTTCGGCCTCGCGTCGGCCATCGGGATGCGGGCGCGTGCGCTCGAGCAGGGTGAATGCACGCGCCGCCCCGCACAGCGGCCGGGCGCGGCCGGCGGCGACCGCCGCGACGGCGACCGCGCCCTCGCACAGGCCGCGTGGGGTCAGGTAGGTACGGGTTGCCTCGGACATGCTCGGGATCGGCGGTCTGCCCACAAACGCAAAGGCCCTGCCGCGAACGGCAGGGCCTTTATGACTGAACGGAACGGCCGCGTCAGCCGTCGGGCTGGGCCGCCGGCTCGCCGCCGAAGCCCGGAGACCGCCGGCCGCCGCCGGTGGTGGGCACCGAGGCCCGCCGCCCAGGCTCGCGCGGCTTGGGCGGGGTCTTGTCGCTGCGGTCGATCTCCTCGCCGCGCAATAGGGCGTCGATATCGGCGCGGCTCAGGGTTTCGTGCTCCAACAGACCGGCGGAGATGATGTCGAGCTCGGCGCGGCCCTCGGTGATGATGCGCCGGGCCGTCGCCTCGCCTTCCTCGACGAAACGGCGGACCTCTTCGTCGATCAGCCGGGCGGTGGCGTCCGATACGTTCTTCTGCTGCGTCACCGAATGGCCCAGGAAGACCTCGCCCTGGTTGTCGTTGTAACGCAGCGGGCCCAGTTTCTCGCTGAACCCGAACTCGGTGACCATGCGCCGCGCGATCTCGGTGGCGCGGCGGATGTCGTCCGACGCACCGGTGGTCACCTTGTCGGGGCCGAACACCAGTTCCTCCGCCACGCGGCCGCCGAACATGCTGGCCAGTTGCGCCTTCAGCTCGATCTTCGACTGGCTGTACTTGTCGCGCTCGGGCAGCCACATCGTCACGCCTAGGGCGCGTCCGCGCGGGATGATGGTGACCTTGTGCAACGGCTCGTGGCCGGGCACCCGCATCATCACCAGCGCATGGCCGGCCTCGTGCACCGCCGTCAGGCGCTTTTCGTCCTCGGTCATGACCATGGAGCGCCGCTCGGCGCCCATCATCACCTTGTCCTTGGCCTCCTCGAACTCCTGCATCGACACCACGCGCTTGGCCTTGCGCGCGGCCAGCAGCGCGGCTTCGTTCACCAGGTTGGCGAGGTCGGCGCCCGAGAACCCGGGCGTGCCGCGGGCGATGACCTTGAGGTCGACGTCGGGGCCGACCGGGGTCTTGCGGGTGTGCACGTTCAGGATGCGCTCGCGGCCCAGGATGTCCGGGTTCGGCACCACGACCTGGCGGTCGAAGCGGCCCGGACGCAACAGCGCGGGGTCGAGCACATCGGGCCGGTTGGTGGCCGCGATCAGAATGACGCCGTCGTTGGCTTCGAAGCCGTCCATCTCCACCAGCAGTTGGTTCAGCGTCTGCTCGCGCTCGTCGTTGCCGCCGCCGAGGCCTGCGCCGCGATGGCGGCCGACCGCGTCGATTTCGTCGATGAAGATGATGCAAGGGGCGTTCTTCTTGCCCTGCTCGAACATGTCGCGCACGCGGCTGGCGCCGACGCCGACGAACATCTCGACGAAGTCCGAGCCCGAGATGGTAAAGAACGGCACATTGGCCTCACCGGCGATGGCGCGCGCCAGCAAGGTCTTGCCAGTGCCGGGCGGACCGACCAGCAGCACGCCCTTGGGAATCTTGCCGCCCAGGCGCTGGAACTTCTGCGGGTCCTTCAGGAACTCGACGATTTCCTCAAGCTCGACCTTGGCTTCCTCGACGCCGGCCACGTCCTCGAACGTCACGCGGCCCTGCTTTTCGGTCAGCAGCTTGGCGCGCGACTTGCCGAAGCCCATCGCCTTGCCGCCGCCGGACTGCATCTGGCGCATGAAGAAAATCCACACGCCGACGATCAGCAGCATCGGGAACCACGAGATCAGCACGCTCCAGATCGAGAATTCGTTGCTGGTGGCGGGCGCGGCCTTGACCACCACACCGTTGGACAACAGCGTCGGCACCAGACTGGGGTCGTCCGGCGCGTAGGACCGGAATTCGCCGCCCGACTTGAGTTGGCCCAGGATGTTGTTGCCTTGAATGGTGACTTCCTGAACCTCGTTGCGCTCGACCGCGCCGCGGAATTCGGAGAACGCCAGTTCGCGCGCGGTGTTGCGCGGCGCAGCCCCCTGGAACAGGTTGAACAGGGCCACCACGCACACCAGGATGATGACCCAAAGCATCAGGTTGCGGCTGATATTCAAGGGCGTTGTCCTTTGTCGGGGAGCGGGCGTCGCCAGACCGCAAATTCTGCTCGGTCCGCGGCCGCATCCCGTTGTCTTCGCATGTTCATTGAGATAGTGCGCCAAGCGTCCGGCGCAAGCAAAGTGTTTGTGGCCGCCCCGCGCACGGGCTTTGACACATTATTGCCGGCCACGATCACGTTGGCGCGATTTCGAACACGCCGACCCGTTCGATGGCCGCGGGCGGCACCAGGTTCGTCACGCCGAAGCGCCACCCGGCGTTCGTCGCGCGTTGCGTGATGACATCCGCATGGGGTACGGCGACCACGCCCTGATCGTCGCAGATCGCCGGCAGCGCGCGGCGCAACACCGCGGCGATGTCGGCGACCGGTGAGTCGGCGCAGAGGCTCTTCACAGCCAGCCAGACCTCGCTCGAGAGCGGCACGACACGACACACCGGCGGAAGGTTGGCGAGATCCGGCACGTGCCACGTCAGCCGGAATCGGCCGTCCCAGTCGAGCGTCGAATTGGGTGCGAGGACGACGGGCATCGCGATGCGCGCGGCTTCCCGGCAGATGCTGAGCGTGTCGCCAGCCCGCGCGACCAGACAGCCGTGGACCGTGCGCCGGACGCGTTCATGGTCGCACAGGTCCCGGGCGGCACGCGCCAGCACCGCAAAGCGCGGGCCATAGGTTTGCCCGCCGACCGCCGATAACACCGCGGCCAGCGCGCGCAACCGGATTTCGTCGGCGGCGTCGAACAGGCGCGACGCGGACATGGTGACGCCGCCGAAATCGTCCCACAGGCAGGCGCGCCGGATCAGCCGACCAACCTCGCGATCGATGGCGGCCTGGGCGCGCGCCAGATGCGCAACCGTGGCCACCAGCCGCTCGGCGCTCAATCCCTCGCGCGCGAGCAGATCGCGGGCGACGCGAAACCGCACGCGCTGCGAGCGGGCGTCGGTGTTGTCGGGGTCCTCGACCCAGCCCTGGCGGGCGGCGGCACAGGTCGCAATCAGACGTGCCCGCGCGAACCCGAGCAGCGGGCGGATCAGCGTCACGCCGTCGCGGCGGCTGGCGGGGGCGATCGACGCCAGGCCATCGAGCCCGCTGCCGCGGGCCAGCCGCATCAGGAAGGTTTCGGCCTGGTCGTCGGCCTGATGTCCCAGCGCCAGATGGTCGACGGCTTGTGCGCGGCACCAGCCCAGCAGCAACCGATAGCGCGCTGCGCGCGCCGCCGTTTCGTAGCTGCCGGAGCGGCCGCTTACGGCGGGGCCGTCCGTCCAAACCAGGGTCTGCGATGCGATGCCCTGCGCGGCCAGCCTGGCGGCCGTATCTGCTGCGTCGGCGGCGGAGTTTGACCGCAGGCCGTGATCGACGATCAGGGCCGTCAGCGGCACGTTGCGCGCGGCGCACCAGCGCGCGGCCAGTAACGCCAGCGCCATGCTGTCGACGCCGCCCGAAACCGCCACGGCAAGCCGCGCCACACCGTCGGCGCCGCAGCCCGACATCGCGGCGGCAAAAGCGTCCGCGTCGACCGCTGCGCTACTCGGATCAGACGTGGCCGGACTCAGGCGCACTTCAGTTTTTGCCGTTCCTGCTGCGCGCCGCGTCGGATTTGATCGTTCGCGTCGGGGTATTCCTTGGTCAGACGCGACAGCGCGGTGCAGGCTTCCTTGGTCTGGCCCAGGTTGGCCAGCGACATGCCCAGCTTGAGCAGGTTGTCGGGGCCTTTGTTGCTTTTGGGATACTTCTGGTAGCCGTTCATGAACTCGATCACGGACTTCTGATAGTCGCCGCGCACGTAATGGGTTTCGCCCAGCCAGTATTGGGCATTACCGGCCAGCGGGTCGTTGGGGAAGCGCTTCATGAATTCGCGGAAGCCCGCTTCGGCGCGGGCGAAATCCTGACGCTTCAGGAAATCGAAGGCGAAGTCGTACTGCTGCTTCGGCGTGCCCTCGGGCAGGATCACGTCGGCGACGCCGGCCGCGCCCAGGGCCAGCTGGCTTGCGGCCACCGCCCCCGGATTGGGCGCGGCCAGGGGCGCGGGGGCCGGCTGGGCCGGTGTCTCGGCGACAACGGGGGCCGACATTTGCTGTGACGGATCGGGCGGCAGCGGGCGGCCCTGGGCATCCACCCGCAACTGCCCGAATCCACCGGGCGCCGCCGGCGCCGCGAATGATGGAGCCGCCGGCGGCAAGGTCGACGGTACGGCCGCCGTCGCCGCGGGTTGAGCGACAGGCTGCGGCGGACGGGTCATCGGCTGCGACAAGGGGGCGTCAACATCGGGCGCGGCCGACACGGCGGGCGAGCGCGGCGGCAGTGCCGCACTCGGGGCAACGCCTGGGGCAACGCCCGGGGCCGCGCCTGGCCCCGGCGCGGCGGCGACCGCGCCCGGCACGCCGAGGGCCTGTTCCAGGACCGCGAGGCGATAGTTCACATCGTTGGACAGCTGATCGAGACCGCTCGCCATCCGTTGGCTGCGGAAGCTCATCTCTTCGACCTGCCCGGTCAGCTGCTCGACCAGTTGCTCGAGCTTCAGGATGCGCAAGCCCAGATCGGTGGGATCCTCGCCGGCCAGGCTGGCCTGGCCTTGGGCCTGGACGTTGCCCAGCCGCGTTTGCAGGGCTTGAATCGACAATTCGAGCCGGCGCAGGCGGTCTTCAGTCTCGCGTGCGCTTTGCGCCCCGGCCGGTGCCGCGCCGAACGCCAGCAACCCGCCGGCAAGGGTGGCGGCGCACATCAGGCCCCGCATCCCACCGTTCGCCGTCAATCGGAGCGCACCAAGGGTGCGCAACCCAGCAAGCGCAATCATGTCCAAGCCCCACGCCGTTCACATCCAATGCCACGCGGATCGGGCAACAGTATGGCACATACGTTTGAGGCGCATGTGGCCGCCCCGGACGTTGCCGGTGCGGCCACCATGCGCCTCACGCATGTCGGTTCGGACGGCCCGCGACTGCGGGCAGTGCCGAGAGCGTTACTGTACGGCCGAAACCCCACGGCGATTCTTGGCCCAGCAGCTTTCTTCGGAAGCTACGCAGGTCGGGCGCTCTTTGCCGTAGGAAATGGTCTTGACGCGGCTGGCCGCAACGCCCAGCGACACCAGATAGTTCTTCACCGAGTTGGCGCGGCGTTCGCCGAGGCCGAGGTTGTACTCGCGGGTGCCGCGCTCGTCGGCATGACCTTCGATGGTCAGCGTGCGGGACGGGTTCTGGTTGAGCCACGCGGCCTGGCCGCGCAGGATGGCCTGGGCGTCGGCGCGCAGGTCGTACTTGTCGAAGTCGAAGTTCACGGTGTTGCCGACGACCTGGTTGAAATACTCAACCGAGCTCGGCGCCGGGCCGCTGGCGGCGGCCGGAGCAGACGAGCCCGAACCACCGGTAGAAGTGGCACCGGTGTCCTTCTTGGGCGAGGCGCAGGCCGCCAGAGCGATGGCGACGATGACAGCACTAATGACGCGGGTTTTCATTTTTATCCCCTGGGTGCACTGGAGTTGACGAGCCGAACCGAACCGAAACCTGTAAATTTCGGCCTCCTCATACCAAAACGCTTGCCGGACGCAAGCGTTTCTCAAGCGACGAATTCTCTTACAACCCTACAAAAGTGTAAAGATTCCGATGTGTTGCAAAAAGGGTTCATTTTCTTTCGTGGGCCTGCCCGGCGACAGACAATGCATCGCAATAAATCGCGCTATGCATAAATATATACTTCGCTATTTAAATCGAACTCACGGGATCAAGGGCGACCACGCCGGGTCCGACCCATCCTGCGGCGTGAGCAATTCCCTTTGATTGTAGCCCGTTAGGTCGATGGAAAAGAGTCGGGTGCGACCGCCCGAGCCGTCGGCCCGGGTCGGCGCCTGGGCGAAATACATCAGCACGCGACCGTTGGGCGACCAGGTGGGGGCCTCGACCAGGAAGCCCTGGGCCAGTAAACGCTCGCCGCTGCCATCGGGCTTCATCACGCCGATGTAGAAATTGCCCTGGTTCATGCGGGTGAAGGCGATCAGGTCGCCGCGCGGCGACCACACCGGGGTGCCGTACTTGCCTTGCCCGAAGCTGATGCGCTGCACGTTCGAGCCGTCGGCGTTCATCGTGTAAATCTGCTGGCTGCCGCCGCGATCGGAGTTGAAGGTGATCTGGTCGGCCGCCGGCGAATAACTAGGCGACGTGTCGATGGCCGGATGATCGGTCAGTCGCGTGGCGCGCCGCGTGCGCAGATCCATGACGTAGACGTCGGAGTTGCCACCGGTAGCCATGCTGAAGATCACGCCGTTGCCGTCGGGCGAGAATCGCGGCGCATAGGTCATGCCCGGGAAGTCGCCCAGCACTTCCTGCCGGCCGGTGTCGATGTTGAACAGATACACGCGCGGCACGTCGCGGAAGTACGACAGGTAGGTGATCTCCTGCGCGGTCGGCGAGAAGCGCGGGGTCAACACCAGGTTGGCCCCGTCGGTCAGGTAGCGGTGATTGGCACCGTCCTGGTCCATGATCGCCAGACGCTTGACGCGCTTGGTGCCGGGTCCGCTTTCGGCGATGTAGACGATGCGGGTGTCGAAGTAGCCGGTCTCGCCGGTGATGGCGGTGTAGATGGCGTCGGCGATGATGTGCGCCACGCGCCGCCAATTCTCGGGCTGGGTGACGAAGGCCTGGCCGATCATCTGCTGGCCGCCGAACACATCCCACAGGCGAAACGCGATCCGCAGCTGTCCGTTGGGCTGGGGCTCGACCGCGCCCTGCACCAGGGCCTGGGCGGCCAGCGCGCGCCAGTCGGGGAAGCGCGGCTGCACGTCGAGCGAGGTCAGCTGTTGCAGGAATGCGGCCTGTTCGAGCGGCTTGAACAACCCCGAGCGTTCCAGGTCGGCGGCGATGACGCTGGCGACCTCGCGGCCGACCTGCTGCTCCGCCGGCGCGACCGCGGCAAAGTTGGTGACCGCGATCGGCATCGGTTCCACGCGCCCGCGGGTGATGTCGATGCGCACTTCGGCGCGGGCGGCGGCCGCGAGCCATGCCAACGCCGCCAACAGACTGAACAGTCGCACCAGCTTGATCATGTCCACCAAACCCTTCGTCGCGCCGATGGGCGCTGCCCCTGCATAACAAATCCCTGAATCGCTGAGAATCCTTAACCGCGCCTAATTGATCCGGCCCTGCGGCGAGAAGGTGAACGATATTTCCTTGAAGGTCTCGTAGCGCTGCGGCGAGACCGGCAGATTGCCGCAGCTCAACACAGCGTTGCGCGCGCTGTTGGCGAACGTACGGAACTGGCCGTCGGCGAAATAGCGCCCCATGTCGGCGATCTGGGCCTGCTGGACCGAACCGTCGGGGTTGATGAACACCTTGATCTCGGCCGACAGGTCCTCGATGCCTTCCTTGCCGGGGTCGATGCGCCAGCAGCCTTCGATGTGCCGGCGGATGGCGTCCAGCTCGGTCATCGTCGCACGGTCGGCGAGCTGATTGGTGATCACCTTGGCCTGGCTGTCCACCGCGGCGGTCTGGGTTTCCTGCTTCTTCTCCTCGGCCGATTCCTTTTTCTCCAAATTCTTCACCAGGGCCTGGAGGTCCGCCCACTCGTCTTTCTTCGGCTTGGGCTTCGGCTTGGGCGGCGGTGGCGTCTTGGGCGGCGGCGGAGCCTCGGCCACCTCCTGCGGCGGCGGCGGCGCCGGTTTCTCGTCGGGCGGCGGAGGCATCTGGTCGGGCTGCGGCTTTTCGGCGTCGGCCGGTTTGGGCGGCTCCGGCTTTTCCTCGGGCTTGGGCTCGGGTTTTTCCTCGACCACCGGTACCGGCTTGGCCGGCGCGGCGGTGATTTCGTCGATCGGCACCAGCTCGACGATGATGGGCGCGTCGACCGGCAGCTCGCGCGACAGGAACGGCACCGTTACCCACGCCCCGGCGGCGACCGCGACATGCAGCGCCACGGACATGATCAGCCCCTGCCCCTCGGTATTGCGCAGCGACAATGCGTTCATGGCCATCGGACCGGGGTCGGCTCCTCGGTTCCGATCAGCGCGGACTGCGCGGGTTCGGCCGCGGCGGATCGGTGACGAACGCCACCTGGGTGATGCCGGCTGCCGTGACCTCGGCCATCGCCTGCATCATCATACCGTACGGCACCTCGCGGTCGCCCTTCACGTAGACGCGCAGCTGCGGATTGGCCTCACGCGCGCTCGACAGCTTGGCGCGCAGCGAAGCCAGGTCGACCTTGGTGTCCTCCGATTGCAGGAACATGCTGCCGTCGGCCTTGACGAACAGGGTCAGCGCTTTGTTGTCCTGCGGCAGCGACTTGGCCCTGGCGGTCTGCGGCAGGTTGACGTTGACCCCCGTGGTCAGCAGCGGCGCGGTGACGATGAAGATCACCAGCAACACCAGCATCACGTCGACCATGGGCGTGACGTTGATCTCCGAGATCGCGGTGTAGCTGCGCCGGCTGGTCTTGGCGCCGGTCGAGGGCTTGATGAATGCGGCCATGGCTGTGTCTCCGCCCTACCCTCTGGCATCCAATTGGCGCGAAAGAATGGCGCCGAATTCGCCGGCGAAGTTCTCGAGCCGGATGGCGTAGCGGGCCAGATCGCTTGAAATCTTGTTGTAGGCGACGACGGCGGGGATGGCGGCCACCAGGCCGAGCGCGGTGGCGAACAGGGCCTCGGCGATGCCGGGCGCGACGGTGGCGAGGCTGGTATCGGCGGTGGCGCCGATGGCGGTGAAGGTATTCATGATGCCCCACACCGTGCCGAACAAGCCCAGGAACGGCGCCACGGAACCGGTCGAAGCCAGGAACGTCATGCGCCGGTTGAGCAGGTCCATCTCGCGCTCCAGGCTGATCTTCATCACCCGGTCGATGCGCTCGCCGACCAGCGCGGTGTCGTTGACCGGCTTGCCCGACGAACGCTTCCACTCCTTCATCGCGGCCACGAAAATCGCCGACATCGGCTCCTTCGGTCGCGCACCCACCCGGTCGTACAGGTCCTCAAGCGAACTGCCCGACCAGAACTTCTCCTCGAACACCTCGGCCTGTTTGAACAGGCCGCGTAGGCGCACGATCTTGTCGAAGATGATCGCCCAGCTCCACAGCGAGGCCAGGATCAGCATCATCATGATCGATTTGACGACGATGTCGGCCTGCAGGAACAGCGACCAGGCCGAAACCTGGGTCGCCGCCGCCGCCGCGCCGATCGTCGCCGGTTCAGATACGATTGTCTCCATCACGCACCACCATCGTTTGGCTTGATTTACGCCGCCAGATACGCGGCCATTTTGGCCTTCATCGGCCCGGGCAGGCGCGCCGGACGGCCCTCGCCGTCGACGCACGCCACCTGGGCCCTGAACAGAAAAATCTCCTCGCCGTCGCCGCCCCGGATCACCTGACCCAGCTTCAGGGACGCGGCCCCCATGTCGACCAGCGCGGTTTCCACCGTCAGCAGGTCGTCGAGCCGCGCCGGTCGGCGGAACGTCATGTCGGCTTTATGAACCACGAAGACAAGCCCGTCGTGGGCCCGCATCTCGCGTTGGCCGATGCCGATCGACCTGAGCATTTCGGTGCGCGCCCGTTCGGTGAATTTCAGATAGTTGGCGTGATAGACCAGACCCGCCGCATCGGTGTCCTCGTAATACACCCGCACCGGCAGCACGTGGGTCTTGCCGCGCATTTCCCCGCCGAGCACCGGACCGCCGCTCATCGCTCGCCCCCCGGCAGCAGGTCGAACTGCACGGCGGTATCGCGCGCCGGAACCGAAAGCCCCAGGTGCCGGAATCCCTTGTCGGTGACAACGCGCCCGCGCGGCGTGCGTTGCAGGAAACCCTGCTGCAGCAGGAACGGCTCGATCACGTCCTCGATGGTATCCCGCTCCTCGGACAGCGCCGCCGACACGGTATCCACGCCGACCGGACCGCCGCGATAGTTCTCCGCGATGCAGGCCAGCACCCGTCGGTCCATGGCATCCAACCCCAGATCGTCCACGTCCAGCCGCTTCAGGGCATCATCGGCGACCGCCTTGGTGACCACCTTCGCGCCGGCGACGGCGGCGAAATCGCGCACCCGGCGCAATAGCCGGCCGGCCACCCGCGGCGTGCCGCGCGAGCGCCGAGCGATCTCGACCGCGCCGGCCGGATCGATCGCCACGTCCAACACCCGCGCGCCGCGCGCGACGATCTCGATCAGGTCCTCCGCCACATAGAACTCGAGCCGCAGGGGAATGCCGAACCGGTCGCGCAGGGGCGTGGTCAACAGGCCCGAACGCGTGGTCGCGCCGATCAGGGTGAAGGGCTGCAGATCGATGCGAACCGAACGCGCCGCCGGACCTTCACCGATAATCAGGTCCAGCTGAAAATCCTCCATCGCCGAATACAGCACTTCCTCTATGGCCGGATTAAGGCGGTGGATTTCGTCGATGAACAGCACGTCGTGAGCTTCAAGGTTGGTCAGGATCGCGGCCAGGTCGCCGGCCCGGGCGATCATCGGGCCCGAGGTGGCGCGGAAGCCGACGCCCAGCTCGCGCGCGACGATGTGGGCCAGCGTCGTCTTGCCCAGGCCCGGCGGACCGTGCAGCAGCACGTGATCCAATGGCTCCTTGCGCTCGCGCGCGGCGGCGATGAACACGCCCAGGTTCTCGCGCACGGGCTTCTGGCCGATGAAATCCTTCAGCGCCTTGGGCCGCAACGACGCATCGGCGTCGTCGGCAAGACGCCCGGCGCCGATCAGACGGTCGGGCGCGGCGTCAGGCATTGCCGGCACCCAGATCCCGACTGCCGAGCTCGCGCAGCGACAGCTTGATCAGCGCGGCGACCGGCGCGGCGGCATCGGCGGCGGCGGCACGCGACACCGCGGCGAACGCGTCCATGCGCCCATAGCCCAGGTTCACCAGCGCCGAGACCGCGTCCTCGACCGGCGAGGCCGCACCGCCAGGCGCTGCCGCCTTGGCGCGCGGCGATGCCGCTGTGGTCGCGAGAGCGATGCCGCCGAATGCCGGCAGCTTGTCCTTCAGTTCGACGGCCAGTCGCTGGGCCAGCTTGGGGCCGACGCCGCTCGCGCGCCGGAACGCCGTCTGGTCGCCGGCGGCGACGGCCTGGGCGATCTGCGGCGCGGTCAGGGCCGACAGAATTGCCAGCGCTACCTTGGCGCCAACGCCCTGCACAGTCATCAGCACGCGGAAGACGTCGCGTTCGAGCGTCGAGGCGAACGCGTAGAGATGAATGTGATCCTCGCGCACGTGGGTCTCGATGGTCAGGTCGACCGCCCCGCCCAACGCGGGCAAGGCCGCCAAGGTGCGGGCCGAACAGAACACCTCGTAGCCGACGCCGTTCACGTCGATCACCGCGCCGTCGGCGCCGATGCTGTCGACCCGACCCTTCAGTTTGCCGATCATCGCGCCGCGACCAGCATGCGTTGCGCGGTGGTGCGGTGGTGGGCGTGGCAGATCGCCACCGCCAGCGCGTCCGCGGCATCGGCCGTGTCGGCCGCGGCGCCGGGCAGCAGCATACGCACCATGGCGCCGACCTGATCCTTGTCGGCGTGTCCGGCGCCGACCACCGATTTTTTCACCAGGTTCGGCTTGTACTCGCACACCATCAGCGACGCCTCGGCCGGCGCCAACATGGCTGCGGCCCGCGCGTGGCCCAGCTTCAAGGTCGAGGTCGGGTTCTTGTTCACGAAGGTATCCTCGATGGCGCATTCGTGCGGACCATACCGGTCGATCACGGCCCGGACAGCGACGAACAGCCGGTGCAGCCGGTCGGACAGCGCACCTTCGATCCCCGGTGCAATCGCCCCCGCGGCGACGAAGGAAAGCCGATTGCCGGCGGTGTCGATGACGCCCCAACCGGTTCGGCGCAGCCCGGGGTCGAGCCCCAGGATGCGGACCGTGGGTTCGCCCTGCGACGGCGCCCTAGCTCGCGAGCTTGGCCATGACCTCATCGGACATTTCGTAATTTGCGGCGACGCGCTGCACGTCGTCGTTGTCTTCCAGCGCCGCGATCAGGTCCAAGAGGTCGCGCGCGGTATCGGAACTGATTTCGGTCGTGATCGTCGGCCGCCAGGCCAATCGCGCGGCTTCGGGCTCGCCCAGCTTGGCTTCCAGTGCCTTGGCCACGCCGTGCAATGATTCGGGCGCGCAATAGATGTCGTGGCCATCCCCGGCGGAAACGACGTCGTCGGCCCCGGCCTCGATCGCGGCGTCCATCACTTTGTCCTCGCCGCCGACCGACGCCGGATAGCGGATGCTGCCGACGCGTTGAAAATTGAAGGCGACACTGTTGGTCTCGCCCATCACGCCGCCGTGCTTGTCGAACAGCGTGCGCAATTCGGCGGCGGTGCGGTTGCGGTTGTTGGTCAACGCCTCGACGATCAACGCCACCTTGCCGGGGCCAATGCCCTCGTAGCGCGCCTCGTCGTAGTTCTCCTGATCGGCGCCGGTGGCTTTCTTGATCGCCCGCTCGATGTTGTCCTTGGGCATGCTTTCGGCCTTGGCCGCGGTGACGGCCGCCTTCAGGCGCGCGTTGTAGGTCGGGTCGGGCTGGCCCATCTTCGCCGCCACCGTGATTTCGCGCGCGAGCTTGGTGAAAATCTTGGCGCGCTTGGCATCCCGCACGCCCTTCTTGTGCATGATGTTGGCGAAATGCGAATGCCCGGCCATGTGCGTAAGGTCCTGAACTGCCTTGTTTATTTCGGGTGCGGGTGACACAAAATCCAGCGGCATGGCTCGCGTTATATACCAAATGTTGTGAACAGCGCCTAGAGTCGCGGGGTTGCGCGACACGTGGCGCGGCCACAGACAACGGCAAAAAGGCGAACCGGAGCCGGGAACCACGGGCCTTCGCGACGACGTTCGGGGCGCCGGGCCGGCCGCGTGGGCGCGGACCTTAGACCAGGGTTTGCGTGGCCTGCAACACGCCCCCGACCCGCACCGGACGCACGGCCGACGCCAATCCGGTGCGGTCGTCGGTGGTCACGATCACGCCGCAGACGGTGGCCTCGCCGCCGGCCGGTTCGAGCCGTTCGCCCGGCACCTTGGTGCGGAATTTGGCGGTGGCAATGTCCTTGCGCATACCGATCACCGAATCATAGGGCCCGCACATGCCGGCGTCGGTCTGAAACGCGGTGCCGTTCGGCAGGATGCGCGTATCGGCCGTGGGCACGTGACTGTGGCTGCCGACCGCCAGCGAGACCTTGCCGTCGACCAGGTTGGCCAGCGCCGATTTCTCGCTCGAGGCTTCGCCGTGAATGTCGATGACGATTGCCGCATGGGGTTTGCCGTAGCCCATCGGGTGCGCGGCGACGCAGGCTTCGAGCGCGCGGAACGGATCGTCGCTGTTTTCCATGAACAGCCGGCAGATCACCTGGGCCACCATCACCCGCGCGCGTTTGGCGGTCATGTAAACGCCATAGCCGCTGCCCGGCGTGTCGGGCGGATAGTTGAGCGGACGCAACAGGCGCGGCTCGGTCTTGATGTAGTCGATGATCTCGCGCTGGTCCCAGGCGTGGTTGCCGAGCGTGATCACGTCCACGCCTGCGGCGTAGAGCTGCTGGCAGATCGCCGCGGTGATGCCGAAGCCGTGGGCGGCGTTCTCGCCGCAGGCCACGACCAGGTCTAGGTCGTGAGCGCGGCGCAAGTTCGGCACCTGGGCGATGACGGCGTCGCGGCCCGACCGGCCGACGATATCGCCGAGATATAAAATGTTCATGGCGGCGTGTTTACCCGGGTTCGCGCCCGAAATGAACCACGCGCCGCTCGGTGATGACGCCGTCGAGCCGCACGTCGTGCGGGCCTGCCGGAATCGCGCCGACCTCCTGGTCTTCGTAGGCCAGGCCCCAGGCGATGAGCGGCCCGTTGGCTTTCAGGGCGGCGATGGTGCGGTCGTAGTACCCGGCGCCATAGCCCAGCCGCTGCCCCGCGCGGTCGAAGGCCACCAGCGGCACCAGCAGGACATCGGGGCGGACGATGGCCGCCGTCTCGGGCGGATGAGAGGTGCCGAACGGGCCTGGCACCAGCGGCTCACCTGGCCGCCATCGCCGGAAACGCAGCGTCGTCCCTGCGGCACCCGCCACCGGCAGCGCCAGGGTGTCGCCGCGCGCCGCCAGCGCTTGCAAAGCCGGGCGCGGGTCGAGCTCGGTGCCGATTGGAAAATAGCCGGCTATCGTATTGCCGGGCGGGATTGTCGCAACGATGTGGTCGGCGGCCGCGGTCGCGGCCCGGACCGCGGCCGGCCCGGTCCAGCCGTCGCGCCGGGCAAGCGCGGCGCGGCGCAGCTCGGCTTTGTCGGGGGGCACGGCTCGGGTCATGGCGCAACAGGCCCGAAGGTAAGGTGGAGCCGCACAGGCCGTCGGCCCATCGTGACCGTCCAATGGGCCACGGTGATAGGTGGGCGCCGCGTAACGAGGCCAGGGCCCCGCCAGAGACAGCTCCCGTTTTTACGACTATCGCCCCTGGGGTTCACAAGGCCTAACGCGCCCAGCAGCTCCGCCCTCAACCTAGGTCGCTTCGAGGGTCGCGGCAACCTTTTCGATTCGCTCCGCCAGCGCGGCGATGGCGGTGGCGGTGGCCGCTTCGGACGTGGCCCGCGCGGCCGCTTCGGTCGCCGAAAGCGTTTGCAGTTTGGCCGTCGCCTCCGACAGCTCGTCGGCCACCACCAATCCAACCATGACCATCAGCAGGGCATCGCTGACATTCCCTACCGTTCCGGCCAGCTGTCCGGCCTGTTGGTCAAGGTAACGGCCGAGGCGCGCGAGATGCGCTTCCTGGCCGTCGTCGCAGGCAATCTGGTACTGCCGGCCGCGTATGGTGATCGACACCTGCCCCATCGGTCGGCGTCCCTAATCGGCCAAGGCGGCGCCGAGCCGGCCGATCTGGTGGTCGAGCCGGCTGGCGACGCGATTGGCGGCCTCGCGCAGGATCGCCGCGCGCCGCTCTGAGTCGGCCAGGCGCGCCTGCAGATCGGCATGGGCGCTTTCAAGCGCGCGCAGCTCCGGCACGTCGCTCGCGGCCCGGGCCAGCCGATCGACGGCCGCGGTCAGGCGCTCCAGCGCTGACGGAATACTTTCGCCAGATTTGTTTTCCATATCTTTCAACGATATACGACAGCATCCTCGATTCGCGGATGAGCATAGAAATCGCCGCACGCCGCGTCAATGGACGCGCAACTGGCCCGATGCACTTCAACTGCGGTCCGGCTGTTCACACCAGCGCGCGCCGTTTATATGTTCGCCCGCCACAGCGGAAAGGACGGGACGTTTCATGAAGATCACGACGCGGGTGAAGAAGATTCTCGACGCCTACGACAGCGACAATCCGGGCACCAAGACCAACCTCGCCCGCATCTTGATGAACGGCCGCCTCGGCGGCACCGGCAAGCTGGTGATCCTGCCGGTCGACCAGGGTTTCGAGCACGGCCCGGCGCGCAGTTTCGCCCCTAATCCGCCCGGCTACGAACCGCACTACCACTGGCAGCTGGCCGTCGATGCCGGCCTGTCGGCCTTCGCCGCACCCCTGGGCATGATCGAGGATGGCGCCGGCACCTTCGCGGGCGCCGTGCCGACCATCCTGAAGGTCAACAGCGCCAACTCGCTCAACGGCGAAAAGGACGCGCCGTCCCAGGCCATCACCGCCGGCGTGCAGGATGCATTGCGCCTGGGCTGTTCGGCCATCGGCTACACCATCTATCCAGGCTCGGGCGCGGCCTACGAGATGATGAACGATCTGCGCGACCTGACCGCCGAAGCCAAGGACGCCGGCCTGGCCGTGGTCGTATGGTCGTACCCACGCGGACAGTACGTGACCAAAGAGGGCGAGACCGGCTTCGACGTGGTCGCCTACGCGGCCCACATGGCCGCGCTCTTGGGCGCGCACATCATCAAGGTCAAGCTGCCGACCGATCATCTCGATCAGGCCGAAGCCAAGAAAGTTTACGAAAGCCAGAACATTCCGCGCGGCACGCTTGCCGAGCGGGTGCGACACGTGGTGCAGAGCTGCTTCGGCGGCCGGCGCATTGTGGTGTTTTCCGGCGGCGGCAAGAAGGGCGAGGGCGACCTGTTCGAGGAAGCCAAGGCCATTCGCGACGGCGGCGGCAACGGCTCGATCATCGGCCGCAATTCGTTCCAGCGTCCGCGCGAGGACGCCATCGCCTTGCTCGGCAAGCTGATCGACATCTACAAGGGCAAGGATGAGTAGCGCGCCCGGCGGCGCCACGGCCGAACCGCAGCCCGCCCGCTGCCGGCTGTACCTGATCACGCCGCCGGACATCCCCGACCTCGAGGCTTTCGCCCACCAGCTCGACAATGCGTTGGCGGCCGGCGATGTAGCGTGCGTTCAGTTGCGCCTGAAAGGCGCCGACGACGCGACCATCGGCGCGGCCGTGACGCGGCTGATGCCGGTCTGCCACGCGCGCGATGTCGCGTTCATTCTCAACGACCGACCCGACCTCGCCGCAGCACTCGGATGCGATGGCGTGCACATCGGGCCCGACGACATGCCTTATGACGACGCCCGTCGGCTGGTCGGCCCCGGTGCGACGGTGGGCGTGTCGGCGAAAAACTCGCGCCACCGGGCGATGGAGTTGGCCGAGCGGGGCGCCGATTACGTGGCATTCGGCGCGTTCTTCCCCTCGCCCACCAAGGCCGACACACAGCCTGTGGATCCGGACATCCTCGAGATCTGGAGCTCCACCACCACGGTGCCGTGTGTGGCGATCGGCGGCATCACGGTGAACAATTGCGCGCCCCTGGTCGCCGCCGGCGCGGACTTCCTGGCCGTCAGCAGCGGCGTGTGGTCGTACCCCGCCGGCCCGGCCGCGGCGGTTGCCGAGTTCAACCGCTTGTTTTCGCGGGGATAACCCCTCTCCCCGCCTGCCGCGCGGCAGCCTTTGGTCTTGGCGTGATTGCGATTTCCGCTTATGTTCCGGCTCGAAATAGCGCGCGCCACGCGCATGGCACGATCCATGGCACGATCCAAGTCATCATCCAAAGGGACTGCGACACCATGACTTCCACGACCCATCGCATCATCTTGGCGACCGCCATTGTCGGTCTCGCTCTGGCCAATCCGGCCGTCGCCCAGGACAAGAAAGACGGTGACGCCAACACGCTGCCGCACTGCAGCCCGCGGGTTGCCGAGCTGTGCGACAAGCTGACCAGCATCGACGCCATCGGCGCGGATACCTGGAAGGTCGCGGCCTACGGCTCGACCGCCTGCATCAACAGCAAGACGATCCAGACCGAGCGTCGCAAGCGCCGCGACCGCCTGGAATACGACGAGCGCCTGGCCAAGGCCGCCAAGGAAAAGGGCCAGGAGCACACACCCTGGCAGCCGCTGGAAAGCGCGGCGGACTTTTCGGCGCGCACCAATTCGCAATGCGACGGCAGCTATGCCCATTATTGCGCCGAAATGCGCCGCGAGGCCGGCACCTTGAAGGATGAAACCGTGCGCGCGCAGACCGCGGCGCTGGTCGAGTCCATGTGCGGCGGCCAGACTGCCGAGGCAACCCCGGCCGCTGCCGCGCCGGCGGCGCGCTAAGCCGAATCTCCTAAAGCCGATAACGCGCAGGCCGGCTGGCCTGCGCGTTTTTTTTCGCGCGAACGCTCCTCAGAAAAACAAACGCCCCACCCGGCAGCCCGGGCGGGGCGTTTGAAAAACGCCGCAACGTCGGCTGGACGCGAACGTCCGGCCGTACGCTTTAGACGGCTTCCTTCAGTTCCTTGGCGGCGCGGAAGGCGACCTTCTTGCTCGCCTTGATCTGAATCGGCTCGCCGGTGGCCGGATTGCGGCCCATGCGCGCCGGACGCTTGCGCACTTGCATCACGCCGAGGCCGGCCATGCGGATCTTGTCGCCCTTTTTCAGGTGCTTGGTGATCAGGGAGACCAGATCGGACAGCATGCCCAGAGCGGCCTTTTTCGGCACGTCATGCTGTTCGGCGAGCGTCGCCGACAGATGCTTGAGGGTGACGACAGCCTGCTTGGAGGTGGTTTTCGCAGCCATTCTCTTTTCCTATGTGTTGAGCGCCGAAGGCTTTCGGCGGCACGAAACAAACACAGCCGCCGGGCTTATGCAAGCGCGACGTTCGATTTATCCCCAGAAAATGGGCCTTTCCAGCATCGCGGATTTCTGATGCCGACTCCACGGGCCTAACTTGCGCCTCCGTCGTCGACCGGCGCCCACAACACGTCGTCGATCCGCTGCGCGTGCGCGGCCAACATGACCAGCCGATCGAAGCCGAGCGCGCAACCCGAACACGCCGGCACGCCGGCCTCGAGCGCGCGTAGAAAGTCCTCGTCGAGCGGCGGCGCGGCGCCGTAAAGCCGTTCATGAAGGGCGCGATCTTGGGCGAAGCGCGCGCGTTGTTCGGCCGCGTCGGTCAGTTCCGAGTAGCCGTTGGCCAGTTCGACGCCGCACGCATACATCTCGAATCGCTCGGCAATTCGGGCGTTTCCGGGCTTGCGGCGGGCCAACGCGGCCAACGGCGCGGGGTAATCGCACAGCATCGTGAGACGTCCGTGACCGAGATGAGGCTCGATCCGGTCGAGCATCACGCGGAAGAACACGTCTTCCCACCGATCATGCGCCTGGGCCCGAACGCCGATCCCCGTGGCCGCGGCGATCAGCGCCGCCGGGTCGGGATCACCGTCGGGTGTGTCGCCGATCGTCGCCAACAGATCGATGCCGGCATGGCGACCGAACGCCTCCTGCACCGACAGGCGCTCGGGCGCGAGCGCGGCATCGCAGGCAACGCCCTGCCACCACAGCAGGCCGTCGTGTTCCAGGGTGCGCTGTGCCACGCGCGCCGTCTTGGCGGCGAGCGCGGCGCAATCGGTCATCATGGCGGCATAGTCGGTGCCGACGCGGTACCACTCGAGCATGGTGAACTCGGGGTGATGCAGCGGCCCCCGTTCGCCATCGCGGAACACGCGAGCCTGTTGCCAGATCTTGCCCAGCCCGCCGGCCAACAGTTTCTTCATCGCGAATTCGGGCGAGGTCTGCAGGTTCAAATGGCGCCCGCCGGCCGCGAACGGCTCGTGCAGCGTGGTACGTAACGGCCTGATATGCCGTTCGATTCCGCCTGAAACCTGCAGGATCGGGGTTTCGACTTCGATGAATCCTTCGGCCTGGAAATAGGCGCGCACCGCCTTGGTCGCCGCCCGACGCGCGTCCAGCGCGGGGCGTCGTCGGGACAGCGACTCCGGGTGCCACCAAGGCGGGTCTGCGGGCATGAGACAGCGCGCTCTGAACGGGGTCGACGGGCGGCGGACGCGGTTGCCTCGCCGGGGGCAACCTGTTACAAGCGCGCGCTTTTTCCAAGGCAATTCCCAAGCCAATTCAACGCTTTTTTCGTCGGAACGAACGGACGCCGCCATGAAGATTCAAGCCAACACCATCCGCGCCGGCATGGTGATCGAGAACGAAGGCAAGCAGTGGTCGGTGTTGAAGATTCAACTGCTCCAGCCCGGCAAGGGCGGCGCGTTCATCCAGGTTGAGATGCGCGACGTGGCCACCGGCGTGAAATCGCAGGCGCGCTGGCGCACCGCCGACACCGTCGAGCGTCTGGAAGTGCGCCAGCACGAGTGCCAGTTCCTGTTCCGCGAGGGCGACATTTTCACCTTCATGGACAACGAATCCTTCGACCAGTTCAATGTGCCGGCCGAACTGGTCGGCGAACGGGCGATCTTCCTTCAGGACAACATGAACGTTACGGTGGACTTCATCGAAGGCAAACCGGTGTCGGTCAACCTGCCGCAGACCGTGGTGCTGACCGTGGTCGAGGCCGATCCGGTGGTGAAGGGCCAGACCGCGTCGTCGTCGTACAAGCCCGGCAAGCTGGAGAACGGCGCCAAGATCATGCTGCCGCCGTTCGTCGATGCCGGTACGCGGGTCGTGGTCAGCACCGAAGACGGCTCCTACGTCGAACGCGCCAAAGATTGAGCGTTCGGCTCGGCCCGCGCCGCCAGTTCGCCGGGTAGACCCATGCCGCCACGTTCCGCGCTCATCAATGTCATGGTCGCCGCCGCCGAGAAGACGGCGCGCGCGCTCAAGCGCGACTTCGGCGAGGTCGAACAGTTGCAGGTGTCGCGCAAGGGGCCGGGCGATTTCGTCTCGGCGGCCGACGTGCGCGCCGAAAAGCAGCTGGTGGCCGAGCTGAGCAAGGCCCGCCCCAATTTCGGCTTCGTGCTTGAAGAAGGCGGCGTGATCGCCGGGGCGGACCCCGATCAGCGCTGGATCATCGATCCGATCGACGGCACCACCAATTTCCTGCACGGCATTCCGCATTTCGCGATGTCCATCGCCTTGCAGCAGGGCGAAGCGATTGTCGCCGGGGTGATCCTCAACCCTGCCACCGACGACCTGTTCGTCGCCGAAAAGGGCCAGGGAGCGTTTCTCAACAACCGACGCCTACGCGTGTCGGCCCGTACGCGCCTCGACGACGCGGTGATCGCCACCGGCATCCCCCATGGCGACCGCGTCACCGGCGACCGCCGCGCCATGTACCTGCGCCAGCTTGAGCGCGTGATGGGGGCGACGGCAGGTGTGCGCCGCGCCGGCACCGCGTCGCTCGATCTCGCCTATGTAGCCGCCGGCCGCTACGACGGTTTCTGGGAGTTGAGTCTGAAGCCGTGGGATATCGCGGCGGGCATCCTGCTGGTGCGCGAAGCGGGCGGATTCGTCACCGACCTCGCAGGGCCCGGCGATGCGCTGCTGACCGGCAATATCCTGGCCGCCAACGCCGATCTGCACGAACCATTGCGCGCGTTGCTCGCCGGGGCGTAATCCGTTGCGTCGGCACGACAGCCCCGCCGCAACGATTGTGCCGCGCAAATGCCATGATGTACGCTGAGTGTTCACCGTTACGTAACCACTTGGCCCCTATTCGTTTCCGGTTCGGAAAGGAGCTCGGGCGTGACGACAACTCCTGATGCGGGCGCAGCGCGCCGATCCCTGCGCGGCCGGCCTGCCGCGCTGGCGGCGGTCAGCGCGGTGACATTGGCCATTGCGATGTCCCATTCGGCAGCGCCCGCGACAGCGCAAGACACCGGCGCGGTCTCGGTCGATATGGGCGCCCTGGATGCAACCGGCGCAGCGCCGTCCATGGGACTGCGGGTCCCCGCGCCGGCCATGGGCCGTATCGTGCTGACGCCGCCGCCGGGCGTGCGCCCGATGTCGTCATCCGCGACGAGCGGCCCGATCAAGTTGAAGCCGCCCGGTCAGGCGAGCACGCCACAGCGCCGTGCGGCGGCGGCGCGACCCGCGCCGCAAGCCGAGCCCGCGCCGCAACCTGCGCCGGTCCCGTCCGCGGCTGTCGCGCCAACACCCGCACCGGTCGTCGCACCACCGGCCCCAGCCCCGGCACCTGAACCCGCTGTTGCCTCACCCGCACCCGCCGCTGACCCGGCCCCTGCTCCAGTGCCCGCAACCGCCGCTGCGCCACCGTCACCGATGGTCCCGTCGCCGGCCGCGGCCCGGGCTGCGTCAACCGAACAGGCCGGCCCGGCGCTGGCTTTCGGTCCGACCGAGACCGAACCCCCGGCCGACACTCCGCCGGAGCAGGCCGCATCGTTGCCGGACCCGGCAACGGGTGGACTCAGCGAAGAAACCGCCACGACGCTGACGCTGCCGTTCGCCGCCGGCGTTGCCGAGATCACTGGGTCGTCGCTGGCGGACATCAAGGCCTTAGCCGAGCGCATGGCCGGCGATCGTTCGCTGCGCGTGCAGCTCATGGCCTATGCGTCGGACCCGGAGAAAAACACCAGCCGCGCCCGCCGCCTGGCGTTGGACCGCGCGGTGGCGGTACGCAACCTGTTGATCGACGCCGCGGTGGAACGGACCCGCATCGAGGTGCGCGCGCTGGGGGATCAACTCGATTCCGGCCCGCCCGACCGGGTGGACGCGATCGTGGTGAAGCGCTGATCCCGGTGGCCAACGCCCACGCAGCGTCGGAGACGCGAGCATGACGCGCACGTACCTGACGCGGATGGTGCTGTTCCTGGTGGCCGTCGGCGTCGGCGCCGCGCTGATCGCCAACGTCCTGATCGACATTTTCCTGGTCAACCCGCTGCTCAACGGCGCGATCTTTGGCGTCATCCTGACCGGCGTGTTCTTGAATTTCCGCCAGGTGATGCAGTTGGCGCCGGAACTGGCGTGGATCGAGCGCTTTCGCGATACGTCCCGCGGCGACATCCCGGCCGACGAACCGCTCGCCGAACAGCGCTCGACGGCGATCGAGTCCAATGACGCGGCGGGCGAGGTCCGCCTGCTGTCGCCAATGGCGCGGATGCTGGCCGACCGGCGCGGCCGCGGCCGGTTGACGCTCAGCGCACCGGCAATGCGCACGCTGCTCGACGGCATCGCCGCGCGCCTGGACGAAAGCCGTGAGCTGTCGCGCTACTTTACCGGTCTTTGCATTTTCCTCGGCCTGCTCGGCACGTTCTGGGGGCTGTTGGGCACGATCACCTCGGTCAGCGACGTGATTCAGAATCTCAGCGTGTCGGGCAGCGAAGTGTCCGGGATGTTCGACGAGCTGAAGCGCGGTCTGGAAGCGCCGCTGTCGGGCATGGGCACGGCCTTCTCGTCGTCGCTGTTCGGCCTGGGCGGTTCGCTGGTGCTGGGTTTCCTCGACCTGCAGGCCGGCCAGTCGCAAAACAAGTTCTTCAACGAACTGGAGGAATGGCTGTCGGGCCTGACCAAGCTGTCATCGGGCACGGTCGGAGCCGAAGGCGAACAGGGCGTGTCGGCCTACACCGAGGCGCTGCTCGAGAAGACCGCCGAGAGCCTGGAAGGACTGCAGCGCATCCTGGCCCGCAGCGAACAGGGCCGGCAGGCGACCAGCCAGCAGTTCGTCGAAATGAACGACAAGCTCGCCATCCTGACCGACCAGATGCGCACCGAAACCCAGGTGCTGCTGCGGGTGGCGGAGAACCAGAAGGAATTGACGCCGCTGTTGAAGCGGCTGAACGAAGCCATGCCGTCGTTCGCCGCGCCGGCCAGTGGAATCGATGACGCGTCGCGGGCCCACCTGCGCAACATCGACGCCGGGTTGTCGCGCCTCTTGATCCTGCTGGAGACCGGGCGCGACGAAGCGGTACGGGACATCCGCGACGAGATCAAGTTGTTGGCCAAGACCGTCGCCACCGCCGCGCGCGAAGGCGGCGGCGGGCCCGACGCCTAGGGGCCGGCCATGCCAGCCTCATGGCGCCGCGCCCGCACCGCCGTGGACATCTGGCCCGGCTGGGTCGACGCGCTGTCGACGCTGCTGATCATCATTATTTTCGTGCTGTTGGTGTTCGTGCTCGGTCAGTTCTTCCTGGGCCGGGCCTTGTCGGGCCGCGAACAGGCGGTGCTGCAGCTCAACAAGACCGTGGCCGAACTGGGCGAGATGCTGGCCCTGGAACGCCGCGCGCGGTCCGAGCTTGAAGGCAATCTGGCGCGATTGTCCGACCAGTTGCGCGCGGCCAACGACGAACTCAGCGTGCTGGCCCAATTGCGGATCGACAAGCGCGAGGTGGAAAGCCGCCTGTCGGAGAAGACCGCCGAGGCCGACACGCTGACCGCTGATCTGGCCGCGGCCAACCAGCAGATCGCCGTCAACCGCGACCAGATCGCGGTGCAGGTGCAGCAACTGGCGGTCTTGGAAAACCAGGTCAAGGCGCTCGAGGCGTTGAAGGCACAGCTGGAAAAGCAGGCGGCCGACCTCGGCGCGCGGGTGGCCGCGAAAGACAGCGAAATCGCCGCCGAGCGCAGCGTGTCGATGGAAGCCCGCGCTCAGGCCGCGCTGATGAGCCAGCAGCTGGAGGAACTGAAGCTCGAGTTGGAGAAGCTGGCCGCCGCGCTCGACGCGTCTGACAAGCTGACCGCCGCTGAAAAGGCGCAAATTTCCGATCTGGGCCGGCGCATGAACCGCGCGCTGGCGGGCAAGGTGCAGGAGTTGCAGCGCTATCGCTCTGAATTTTTCGGCCGTCTGCGCGACATCCTGGGTGCGCGGCCCGGCATCACGGTGGCCGGGGACCGCTTCGTGTTCCAGTCCGAAGTGCTGTTCGCTTCGGGCTCGGCCGACATCGGCGCCGAGGGCCAGACCCAGATCGCCCAGTTGGCGCGCACGCTCTTGGAGATCAGTCGCCAGATCCCGCCCGAGATCGACTGGGTGTTGCGCGTGGACGGACACACCGACGACGTCCCGATCGCCACCGCGATGTTTCCCTCGAACTGGGAATTGTCGACGGCGCGCGCGGTGTCGGTGGTGAAGTACTTGGTGTCGCAGGGTGTGCCGGCCAACCGGTTGGCGGCGGCGGGGTTCGGCGAGTTTCAGCCGATCGATCGCACCGCGACACCAATGGCGCGCGCGCGCAATCGCCGGATCGAACTCAGGCTCGATCAGCGTTGAAATCCGATCAGCGACGTTCCAACCAGCCGCCGACGTTGACGTAAGCCACGGTCGGCTTCAGCGCCGTCAGCTGCGGTCGCGGCGTGCCGCCCGGCGGCCAAAACGCATAACAGCCAGCCTGAAACAGCCGTCCGTCGTCGGTGCCCAGCGTGCCGTCGAGCACGAACATTTCCTCGTAGGCCAGCAGTCCCATCACCTGGGGGGTCGCGCTTTCGACGGCGTAGCGCACGAACATCGACCCCTCGCCGGTGACCGGATCGCGACTGAGTTCGGTGCGTTCGACCCTGCCGAGGGCGCCGGGCATCGGCTCCCACTTCAACTGGTCGGGCTCGGCCAAGCAAGCCACCGCCCGGCGCGGCGGCTGGGGGCTGACGTGATAGGGCTTGGTCGCCTGGGGATGCTCGACCCAGTTGAAATCCAGGTCGCGTCCGACCCGCGACAGAAATTGCGTGTCCTCGCTGACCGAACTCTTGAATCCATGCACCGTCTCGGCCGGGTGAAACACATAGCCGCCGGGTGTGAGCCAGATTTGGCTGTCGAACGACATGCGCCCCGAGATGACCAACAATTCTTCGGTCGTGTGGTGGTAGTGGGCCTTGGTTGGCACCGGCGGGTTCAATTCAGGCACGATGCGATTGAGCGCGGTGCGCGCGCCGGTGACACCGTCGCGGCTCAGCATCTTGGTCATCAGCCCGGGCATCACCTCGGTCCAGGCCATGGCGCCGGTGTCGAGAAACGGAATGTGCGGCCGCATCTGTCCATCCTTTTGCCCGACGGACCCGCCCGCCGTTCAGGCTCGGCCCGTGGTCTGTACCTAAGCACATGATGTCAAACGATGAAACGGCGGGTCACGGCGTCCTGCGGGCCGCCTTGAACAGCGTCCGCCGACCCGCTATAACCCGCCGCTCAAATTTTGCCGTCGCCGCCTGAAGCGCGCGACGCGGAGGCGTACCATGAAAAAGACCGGCCATCCCGACTATCACGACATCACCGTGGTCATGACCGACGGGACCGAATTCAAGACCCGCTCGACCTACGGCAAGGCGGGCGACGTGTTGCGCCTGGAAATCGACCCCAAAACCCACCCGGCGTGGACCGGCGTGCATCGCCTGCTCGACTCGGGCGGCCAGCTCGCGAAATTCAACAAACGCTTCAAGGGTTTTGGCGTTAACAAATAGAATCTAGTAGCGACTCACACCATATCTGGTAGCCGCGCCTTTCGGGCGCGGCTTTTTTTGTGTTATTTTGCAACATAAACCTGTGTTAACGCGTTCTACGCAGGAATATTTCGGGCATACAAAATGGTGCCACACTGGCCCGTTTTAATCCCCGACCCGCTCAGGGAATGCCGGCGCTCGGGAAATTTGTGGTCATGGCCGTTCGTTCGATCGTCCAATACGAGGTGTACTTCCTGAGCGATGGGCGCTGGTCGCTGCATTCCCGCTATCCGGGTTCTGAGCGCCAGGAAGCCATCAAGGATGCCATGGCCACCGAAGGCCAGCTCGGTTTCCCGACCAAGGTCATCCGCGAGTCGTACTTTCCGGAAGACAACAACAGCGAGACCGTGACGATTTATGCCAGCCCAAAGCTGAAGGCCGGCAAATTCCAAAACGTGCCGCCGTTGACGCGCGCCCCCCGTCCGGCGGGCCGCTCGGCCGCGCCCGTGCGTGTCCCGGCGATGGCCCAGGTGCCGTTCGGAGAGTTCATCGCCGACCTGGTGACACGGGCCATCATCGCCGCACTGCTCAGCATGGCCGCCGCGGCGATCGTCACCGGCATGTTGTCGTGGTTGATCTCGCGCCTGGACGATTTCGGCGTCGCGACCAATCCTGCGGTGGTGTCGTCGGTGTTGGCGTTCACCACCATTGTCATCTTTCTGCTCGGGTTCATGGCGTTCTTCCGCTCGGGCGCCCGGTTGAAGCGGTTCCTCGGCCGCATGTGGGCCGTCAGTCCGGCCAGGCCGGCCGCCGACAGCACCGTGGAAATCGCCCGCCAGATCAGGATGTCGCCGAAGGACCTCCGCCCCAAGCATCCGTCGCGCACCGCCGAGGAAACAGAGAAAGCAATTGCCGAGGTCAAGCGGCAACGCGGCGACATCGACATCGCGCCGATGCCGGAAGCCGCCGACTTCACCGCGCCGGCGGCGCAGGCCCCCGTGCCGGCTCAGCCCGTTCCGCCGCCTCCTGCGCCGGCGCCGGCCGAACTGTCGCCACAGGCGCAGATAGCCGTCGAAGCCACGCGCCAATCCGCCGCCGAGCAACCGGCTTTGCAAGCCGTGCCGGAACAGACCCCGCCGCAATCAGCGCAACCCCAGGCGCCGGCGTCCGCCGTGGCGGACGCAGGCCAGGACGACGGCTTGGCGCTCGAACGATTGATGGTCACGCGGTTCGCCAACGAGCGCATCATTCCGCTGATGAACCGCGCGCCGGACGACCCGATGACGCGGCGCGGCGTCGCGCTGTTGATGTCGGGCGCGATTTCGCACCTCGTCGCCACGTCGCAACTGAACTTGCTGGCGCAGGAAAAACTGCTGGCGCATGGGTTGGCGCAATGCCGATTGGCGCAGCCGGCGATCGATGCGTTCGTCAACCGGCGCAGCGACATGGGCGATCGCGACGCCGGCTGGCAGTTGCAGGATGCGGGCCGCGCCGCGATGGCCGTGTTCCTGCAGGGCGGTTCGGACGACGACGCCCTCGCGACAGCATGGCGCATGTGGCGCATGCCGCTGACCGCCCCGCGCCGCGACGAGACCTTGCGCGAACCGGAAGTGCCGGCGGACATCTATCTGGTGTCAGAACTCAAGGGGTCGACCGCGACCGAGGCGATGGAGTTCCACAATCGCCTGGTCCGTGCCGCCATCGACGAGGCCGGCGGCTCGGAGATCAAGCACACCGGCAAGGGTATTCTGGCCAAGTTCGCCAATGCCGACGGCGCGCTGGTCGCGGCCATGTCCATCGCCGACGCATCAACCGCCGACGTGGCCGCCACGACGGCCGCGTCGGCCGAGCCGATCTGGCACGCGGTCGCGTTGGTGCCCGGGTTCTCCGCCGCCGATGATCCCGTCCTGTCGCCGCGCGTCAGTCGCGTTGCCCAAGCGCTGCTCGCCGACGCCAAAGCCAGCGATATCCTGTGCGACCGCGCCGTCATCAAGAGCATGAGTCGCGGCCTTCCGCCGGGATACTACTCAGACGATAGCGGTTTGACGGCCGCCATCGTGCGACGCGGCAAACCCGCAGCGGTGAATGTCTCGGCGGCGTGAGTGCGCGCGCGCAGCGGTTGAATTGGCCAGTGGCCCGTGGCACTTTTCCGCAGGCTCGTCAGCCAACGCCAACCTTCGGTCCAATCGCTCAAACGCCGCGTGACAGGGCGCCGCTTAAGTCATCTTTAGACAAAGTTTCCGAAGGTTAGACGTAATCGGCCGCGACGCGGGACGGAGATCCCGAGCGGTCATGTGGGTGGGCAGCCTGGGGCCTTGATCGGCCGCGGGTTCAAGCCGCTCTGAACACGGAAAGCAACGCGACGCCGCCATGCCGCGCGACACGTTCGAAGTCTATTACTTCCAGAGCGGACGGTGGTCGGTGCATGCCAGCTTCGAGGCCGATCAGCGCGACCTTGCCATCGAGGAAGCCAAGGGCGTCGAAGCGAAGCTCGGATATCCGTCGCGCGTGGTGCGCGCCACGTTCTTCGAGGACAGCAATACCTCCGAAGAGGTGGTGACCTGGCAGGGCACCAAAGGCCGCAAGATCGGCGATACCGACAGCATGTTCGGCGCGCCGCCGCCGATCGCCAAAGCCCCGGCCCGATCCGCGCCCGCCTCCGCGCCGGCGCGCCGCGCCGCGGAGCCGAGGCCCAAGCCGACGGCGAAAGCGGCCAAGCCGGCGCCGCGCCCGGGCGCACCGGCGGTCGCCAAAGTGAAAAAGAAAAAAAAGCGACGCGGCACGTTTGTTTCGCTTGTGATCTCGCTGTCGGTCGCGCTCGGAACGTCGACCGTCGGCGGGGCGGCGGTCGCGCTGTTGACGATCCAACTGCAGCGCATGGGCGCGATCGGCGTATTCGACTCCACGCCGCTGATCTTCGGTTCGTTCGTCACGCTGTTTTTCGTCAGCCTGCTCGTGTCTTTGAACCAGCAGTTCGGATTGTTCGCCACCCTGAAAGAGGCCGATAGCCGCAGCGACAAATCCCCCGCCACGCAGGCCGGTCCGCGCGCGCGCCGCCGCGCCGCGCCGGCGCAGGATGTCGAGTTCGATGGCGTGGCGGTCGAGCGCGGCGAAACACCGCCGGCGCCGGCCGAGGAAACCGCGCCGGGCGAGTCCGAACCCGCAGCGGCCGATGACCGGCCGGCGGAACTCGATGCGGACATGTCCGTTTCGACATCGGCCCCACCCGAGCCGGTGGCGGCCGCGACCGCCGAGGCGACGCCGTCGCCCGCGCCGCAAGCGCCGTCGGCAGACAGCAAGCCGCGGGAACCCGCCTCGTCCAAGTCCGACGAAAAGGCCGCCGCCGAGGCCCAGGCCAAGCAAATCTTCGTGTCATTCGCCGCCGATGCGCAGACTTCGGCCAGCCGCGAACTCGGCGAACTCAACGCCTTCGCCAAGATGGGGCTGAACCTCTATCTCGCCGGGGGTATGTCGAGCCTGGGGCAGACCCGTAAGCTGGGCCGCGACAGCCAGATCACCGTGCTGAAACAGGGCCTGCAGGCCGCCGGCAACACACCCGAGCGTAGCGCCGCGTTCTGCGTGGAACTGCCGGCCTACGGCAAGAACCCGCGCTATGCCGGCATGATCAAGGCCGGCGCGCAAGCCATGAACAAGCACATGGCGGGTCAACCCAACGCGGCGGCCGAACTTGGCGCGATGCTGAACGAATGGTCGCTGCCCGAAAAGCGCCCGTCGGTGCCGCAGGTCTATACGTTCATGTTCACCGACCTGGTCGGCTCGACCGCCATGACTCAGGAACTCGGCAACGCCGAAGCGCAGAAGATCGTGCGCGCGCACAACAACGCGGTGCGCAACGCACTCGCCCAGTATCGCGGCCGCGAGGTCAAGCACACGGGCGACGGCATCATGGCGGTGTTTCAGGACGCGCCCAACGCGGTTCAAGCCACCATCCAGATGCAGCGCGACTTCGCCGAGCACAACGCGAGCTTCCCCAACCTGCCGCTCACCGTGCGCATCGGCCTCAACGCCGGCGAAGCGGTGCAGGAGGAGAACGACTTTTTCGGCGCGGCCGTTCAGATGGCGGCGCGCGTGTGCGCGCAGGCCGCCAACGGATCGGTCTGGGTGTCGCAATCGGTGGTCGACGGATGCAAGGGCCAGCGGCTGGGATTCATCCCCCGCGGTCAATTCAAGATGAAGGGAATCCAGGGCGCGCGGACCCTGTACGAAGTCGCCTGGACCGAAGCTCACAAGAACGAATTGGCCGACCTGTGATCGGGGCACGCCTCAGCTTTTGAAAAAGCCGGCCGCCCCGGCGCGCGCGGCGTTCTTCTTGGCGATTTCCGCCTCGGCACAGGCGATCTCCGCCTTCAGGCCGTCGATGTACTCGCGCAGATCGCCCACCGACATGCGGGACAGATCTTTGGGTTTGGGCTTTTTGGTCAGGGGCTCAAGATCGTCGGTGTCCATGTTCCGCATCCGTGTCTTGCCGTGCGCCGCACGCCGCTTCTACAGTGCGGCACCCTGATCGAACTCTCAAGACGTACGCCGTGTCCCTCCCCGTCGAAATGACCTGCGTTGCGATTGCCGCGCCCGGCGGGCCCGAGCAGTTGGTCGTGCAACGGCGGCCGCTACCGATACCCGGGATCGGCGAGGCGCTGATTCGGGTGCATGCCGCCGGCGTCAATCGCCCCGATGTCGTGCAACGCCTGGGGCAATACCCGGCCCCACCCGGCGCCTCGGACTTGCCCGGACTAGAAGTGGCCGGCGAGGTCGCGGCCCTCGGCCCCGGCGTGACGGGCGTGGCGGTCGGCGATGCGGTCTGCGCCCTTCTGCCCGGCGGCGGCTATGCCGAATACGCCACGGCCCACGCCGGATCGTGCCTGCCGATTCCCGCAGGTCTGGACATGGTGTCGGCGGCGGGCATTCCCGAGACGTCCTTCACCGTGTGGCACAACGTGTTCGAGCGTGGCGCGCTGAAGTCCGGCGAGACGATCCTGATTCACGGCGGGTCCAGCGGCATCGGCACGACCGCGATTCAGCTGGCTAAGGCGTTCGGCGCGACTGCCGTGACTACCGCGGGCAGCGAGGCCAAGTGCCAGGCCTGCCGCGATCTCGGCGCCGACGTCGCGATCAACTATCGGGCGCAGGATTTCGTCGAGCTGGTGCGGAACCTGCCCGGCAAGGGTGTCGATGTCATTCTCGACATGGTCGGTGGCGGCTATCTACCCCGCAATGTCAGATGCCTGAAGCCCGACGGACGCCTGGTGGTGATCGCGTTCCTCGAGGGCGCCAAGGGCGAACTCGACCTGGGACCGGTCATGCTCAAGCGGCTGACGATCACCGGCTCGACCCTGCGGGCGCGGGACAACGGCTTCAAAGCGCGCCTGGCCCATGAGGTTCGGACCCACGTTTGGCCGCTCCTGGCTGCCGGCCGGGTCAAGACCGTGGTCGACCGTGTACTGCCGTTGGCCCGGGCCGCCGATGCCCACCGCGTTCTGGAGACCGGATCGCACATCGGCAAGATTATCCTTAAAGTTGTTTAGTTTCATGAGATTGGGGGTTTTTTGGGCAAACCGTTTGACCCCCTTGAAGCAAACCCGATATATACCCCAGACACTCACATCCCCGTCCTTTGTGGACGATCCGCCGCCGCAGGCCGACCGCTCCGGCCCGGCGCAAGCGAGACGCTTTATCGAAAGGAATTGCCATGGCGCTGCCAATGATGCCGAAGGCAACCGCCGTATGGCTGGTTGAGAACACCGCGCTCACCTTCGAGCAGATCGCCGATTTCACCGGCATGCACGAACTCGAGGTGCAGGCGATCGCAGATGGCGAGGTCGCCATCGGTATCGTCGGCGTCAACCCGGTCGCCAACGGACAGCTGACAGCCGACGAAATCGCCCGCTGCGAACAGGATCCGACGGCAAGACTGAAGGCCAGCAAGAGCGACATTCCAGTGCCGCGGGCCCGGTCCAAGGGCGCCCGGTACACGCCGGTCTCGAAGCGGCAGGACCGCCCCGACGCGATCTCCTGGCTGATCAAGCATCATCCGGAGTTGAACGACGCGCAGGTGGCGCGCCTGATCGGCACCACCAAGTCGACCATTCTGTCGGTGCGCGACCGCACGCACTGGAATGCCCAGAACATCAAGCCGCAAAACCCGGTGACGCTGGGCCTGTGCACTGAAGCCGACCTGGAAAAGGCGGTGGTGATCGCGCAGCGCCGGCGCGATAACGCGCTGAAAGCCGAAGAACGCCGTAAGCGCCGCGAGGCGCGTGAAGCCGCTGCTGCCCAGTCGGCAGCCGAGGCTGCGGCCGCGCCGCAATCTGAGCCCGAGGCCGTGTCGACGGCCAGCTTGACCGAGCCCGCGCCGGTCGCTGAGGACGCGCCTGTGGCGTGAACGGCGCGACATTGCGCCCTGCTCCGAAAAACACAAAGGCCCATCGCGTGGCGATGGGCCTTTTTCATTTGCGCGAACCGGTGCGTCCGCGAGCGGGGAAAATTCAGTGAACCGACATCTTTTGCAGTTCGTCTTTGATTTGCAGTTTTCGCCGTTTCAACTCGTGGACCAATGCGTGATCAGGACTGGGGCGCTTTTGTTCTTCGCAGATCAGATTTTCGAGTTCCGCATGCTTGGACTTCAGCGCGACCAACCTGGATGCATCAGGCATGAGCGACCTCCTTCTGGCATGACTTCAACGCCAACATGCTAGACCCGTCCCGTGGCGCTCGGAAAGTCCCGAAATAAGCCTTTGAATTGTCGGCCTTTCTGGACCAAAGTCGGGGCCGGGTTCGCGGCCCGGAACGGCGCGAAAACCCGCCTTCCCGGCGGAGTCGCGCGGCCGGTGCGGCCGTATTAGCATCGCGGCTGTCGGCGAGACCAAGCGGGGATGCGGCGGTGGTGATGGATTGGACGCAAGAGCAGATCAAGGCCAAGCTGGCCGAACTCGAGCTCGAGCACCGCGACCTGGATGACGTGATCAATAATCTGACCGCGCAGCAGGATTTCGATCAGCTCAAGGTCACACGACTCAAGAAGCGCAAACTGGGCCTGAAAGACCAGATCGCGACCCTGCGCAACCGCCTGGTTCCCGACATCATCGCCTGAGGTTCCAACGCTTAACCGCGCATCAGGTGATCGACGCGTCCCAAGGCGGTCAACGCGCCCTCGCCGGCACTGACCACAATCGCGGCCACTGTCGCCGAGACGTTCATGTCGATGCCGGAGACGGCGTAGCCGGTTTGGGTGATATGGTCGCGGATGTATTGCGCGATCGACGTGTCGTCCGCTGCCGCGGCCGGCGCAACCAATAAGCCGGCGATGGCCGCGCCGCCGATCGGCGCAACCAACGAAAACACCACGGGCACCGACGCCGGGCCGGCCGGGTCGGTTGGCTTCGGCATGATTTTCGCCTCGGCAAATCGGGCGATCACGTCGGCCAGAAGCGTCTTGGCCGCCAGCAGGCCGGAACTGCGCCGGACATCCTCGAACGTGTTGAGGTAGGCCAGGACGAGAACCCGCGCCTCACCCTCGGCCGGCGGCAGCGCCAACACGGCCGCGAGTTCGGCCACGAACCGTTCGCCGGGATCGACGGCGGCTTCATTGCCGGTGAGTCCTTGCGCGCGCTCGAGCCGCTTCACGGCGCTGCGCAAAAAATTGATCTCGCCGACCAGACTGGCGAGCGCGGCATGCGTGGCCGGGGTGATCTGCTCGGCCGGTATGCCGAGAATGGTGATGCGATCGTCGACCGGCTTGGTGCGGTCGACTTCCTGATAGGTCTCGGTCACCTTCTTGGCCGGCGGCGCGCCGGGATCGCGCGCCTGATTTTGCGCGCGGCCTTCGTCGCGGCGATTGACCACGGCCACCGACGGCGGCTGGGTGATGTCGGTCATGAAACAGTCCCGGCGCGGCGGGTTGCCTCCCACCGCGTGTTGTAGAGTCGAAACAGGGTAGGCCCGAGAGGTTGTCCAATCGTTACCGGCGACGGGCCGGAAAAACCCTCTCAAATGCCTGTAAAGGTTGATATTTTCGCGCGCACGCCGGCTTGCGAGCGGCGATTTCTCTCGGCTAGACTGGGTTTTTGAGGGGGGTCCGCCGCACCCGGCGGATCGACACCATGGCCAACACCACCCGCACGGCACCCACCGGTCGAAAGGCCGGGCGCGCGACGATTCGCCGAACGCGCACCACGCCTCGGGCCGAGGTGGGCATCATCATGGGCAGCACGTCTGACTGGGACACCATGCGCCACGCCGCCGAGGTATTGGAGGAATTGGGCGTGGCGCACGAAGTGAAAGTGGTATCGGCGCACCGCACGCCGGACCGACTGTACCGTTATGCCAAGTCAGCGGCCCAGCGCGGACTAAAAGTGATTGTCGCCGGCGCCGGCGGCGCTGCGCACCTGCCCGGCATGGCCGCGTCGATGACCGCGCTGCCGGTGTTCGGCGTGCCGGTGGAAAGCAAGACGCTGAAGGGGCTCGACAGCCTGTTGTCGATCGCGCAGATGCCGGGCGGCATTCCGGTCGGCACGCTGGCCATCGGCAAAGCCGGCGCGAAGAATGCTGGTCTGCTGGCCGCCGCGGTGATCGCCTTGTCCGACGCGGCTGTGGCGCGACGCCTGGCGGCGTGGCGCCGGCGGCAGACCGCTTCGGTGCCGGGCGCGCCCGCCCGTTGATGTCAGCGCCAGCCGTGTCGTCATGAGCGATCGCCTCGCGCCCGGCGCGACCCTGGGAATTCTCGGCGGCGGCCAGTTGGGCCGCATGCTGGCGCTGGCCGCGGCACGGCTGGGATACCGCACCCACGTCTACTGTCCCGAGGCCGACAACCCCGCGTCGCAAGTAAGTACCGTGTCGACCTTCGCCGACTACGGCGACGAAGCGGCGCTGGCGCGCTTCGCCGCGGCGGTCGACGCCGTCACCTACGAGTTCGAGAACGTGCCGGCGGCCACCGCGGCGTTTCTGGAAGTCCGTACCCGCGTGCGACCCGGCGGACGCGTACTCGAGGTGGCGCAGGATCGGGTGAAAGAGAAAAAATTCTTCTCGCTGATCGGATTGGAAACAGCCGACTGGCGCCCGGTGAATGCGCTCTCGGAACTCGAGCGCGCGGTCGATGAACTTGCCGCACCGTGCGTGCTGAAAACCGCACGGCTGGGTTACGACGGCAAGGGCCAGGCCAAGATCAAGGCTGGCGCGGATACCGCCCCGGCCTGGGCGGCCATCGGCGGCGCGCGGGCGCGACCCCATGCCGACGGCGGGGCGTACGCCATCGTCGAACGGATGGTTGATTTTGCGCGCGAGATATCGGTGATCGTCGCGCGCGGCGCCGACGGCACGGTGCATGCCTTCGAGCCGGCCGAAAACGTGCACACGAATCACATCCTCGACACGTCGACCGTGCCGGCGCGCGTGTCGCATCGCACGGTGTCCGCAGCGATGGACGCAGCGATGCGGGCCGCGCGCGCCTTTGACCTGGTGGGCCTGCTGGCGCTGGAGTTTTTCGTCCGGACCGACGGCGCGGTGCTGGGCAACGAAATGGCGCCGCGGCCGCACAACTCCGGGCACTGGACCATGGACGCCTGCCAGACCGACCAGTTCGAGCAACTGGTGCGCGCTGTCATGGGCCTGCCGCTGCGCGAGCCGATGCGCTTCGCCGACGTGACTATGAAAAACCTGATCGGCGACGATGTGCTGCGGCTTGACGCGGCGCTCGCCGACCCCAGCGCCCACCTTCACCTCTACGGCAAGCGCGAGGCGCGGCCGGGGCGCAAGATGGGTCATGTGAATCGCCTGCGGTTTCCGAAAACCGGTTGACCCGCTTTACCTTTGCGCGGCGCGCACGAAGTCACTCAACTCTTTTTCAAATCGCGCCGTGGCTTCCGTGAACGGCGACCGGCCGGTATCGGCATAAACCGAGAGTCGCCCGTCGGGTAGTCGTTGGGCCAGACCGGTGACGATCTCAAGCGGCGCGTCAGCGCTCAACTGAACCCGCGTACCGACGCTGAGCAACACGGGGATGTTCAGTTTGGGCAGCAGATCGGCATTGTTGAACGGCCGGCCGCTGATGACGCGCCGGATATGCGGCGGCATGCGCAAGCCCAGCGCGACCATGCGGTCAAGCCATTCTTGCGGCGGCGGATCGGCGACGAACTGGCGCGCCGTGGTGCGCACCGCCTCGAGATTGTCTTCGAGAACCGGCGAGGCATGGAGTTTGGCCTGGCGCGCGTAGAAGGCTTGGGTCTCCGGATCAACCGGATAAGGGCCCATCAGGCCGGCTTGAGTCTGCACCAGATTGATTCCGGCGATACCGCCGACGCCGCGATGGCGCACGTAGTCCATCACGATCATGCCGCCGTAATTGGCCGCCACCAGCACTGGCCGGTGCAAGTCGAGCGCCGCGATCACGGCGGCCACATCGTCGGCCCACAGGCGGGACTCGTCGTAGCCATCGGCCGACCAGGGCTTGCCGGAATCGCCATGGCCGCGCAGGTCGAATGCCGCCATCCGAAATTCGGCCGCCAGCGGGCCGTCCATCATCGGCCGCCACAAATCCGCGCCCTGGGCGAAGCCATGAATGAACAGGATCGCCGGGCCGTCGCGCCGCCCCCATTCCAGTGCGGCCAGCGGCACACCGCCCGCACCGACGACCGTCCGTGCAACTGGGTTCTCCGCCCGCGGCGCGATAGGCAGTAACGCAGCGGCAAGCAGAGTGACGCACGCCCATCGCCTGACGGCGCGAATGTTCGGATATGACGCCGGCAAGAATCCTCCCTTTCGCTCCCGGACTTATCCGGCGGGGTCGATCACGTCGATGAACTTGAACCGGTGAAAGCCAAGATTGCGGGTGTAGATGGTCTTCACGCCATGCTCGCGCATCAGGATCGCGGTTTCCGCGTCATGCAGGGCGTTGCCCGCAAGAGAGGGCAGTTCGGCGAATACCTCGCTCGCCACCGTTGCAAAGCGGTCGGTGGGCACCAGAATGCGCAACCCCGGCGACGCCAACAGCGCCGAAAGAAACGCCCAGGCCTGATCGAGCCCAAGAGGTCGCGGCAGAACCCGCCCGTGGGTCGCAACCCTTAGAAACTCGAAGCAAATGCCCCAGGTCAGGAACCAGGCGCCAGTCCGTCGATGCCAGGATTCGATCAAGGGGCGGCAGGACTTGTTCCACGGAGAAGCGTCATTCGCCGCATACACCAAGATGTTCGTGTCGACGACGAACATCAGTTCTCCCGATCGAAGACGTCGTAAAGAGCGTCTCGATTGGCGATGTCGACTTGCTCGGCACCGCAATCGAATGTCGGCAGTGGCGGTAGCGACACTGGTTCCGGCCGGCTCTGCAGCAGACTGCGCAGCGCGGTCTCGACCAGTTCCGACATGGTCACGTCCCGGCGCGCCGCCTCGCGTCTGAGCCTGGCCATCACCGCGTCATCGATGTTCAGCGTCGTTTTCATCCATACCGCCATACCATGAATATGGCTGTATGGCTACCGGGGCACACACCACCGCCACGGGCCGCGCGCTAGCCGAAACGCTTGCGGGCGGCGGCGAAGGCTTTCGCCAGATCCTTCCAGGCCTGGTCCGCGCCGGCCTTGATGTCGGCCCAGGCTTCGTCGCTGGCGCGCCTGAGCGCGGTCAATCGCGCCTTGGCGACCTGCTGCTGCGCCTTCAACATCGCCACTTCCATGTCGAGTTTGACCTTGGCGTCCGACTTGGCCTTGGCGGCCTTGGCGGCCAAGAGCTTGATCTCGGCCTCGAGCGTATCGAGGTTGGCCTTGAGCTTGGCCTGATAGGTGTCGCGCAGCGCCATGGTACCTCCTTGCCGTCACCGGGAGAAAACAACCGAGATGGTCACGGTGGCAGGCGGCGCCACCGTCGGCATTGACGTAAGGCAATTTCGGCGGCCCGCAAGGCGTCCGGCCCTCCGACCAACCCCAGAACGCCTATGCGCTGAATTTCAGCATTTTCTGGCCGAGCAGGCGGCCGAACGTCAGCGCCGGTGTCACCATCGAGCCGTTGGTGTAGGCCCAGCCCGAGGTGGCCGCCCCGCCGATCACCTCGCCGGCGGCGTAAAGGTTGGGAATCGGCGTGCCGTCCGGGCGCACGACCCGGAGTCTGCCGTCGATGGCGAGCCCGGCGAACGAAATGACGGTCCAGCCGACCAACGCGATGGCGTAGAACGGCCCCTTTTCCACCGGCGCCGGACGGTGCATGCGGCCCAACGGGTCGGTCGCGCCCTCGGCCAGCGCGCCGTTGTAACCCCTGACCGAGGCCATCAGGCCGGCCGGATTGATGCCCGCTTTCACCGCCAATTCCTCAAGCGTCGCCGCCCGATGGAACATCGGGTGGGCGTTGAACTCGGCCATGAATTCCTCGGGCTTCTTGCGCGGCATCAGCGGCGGCGCCTTGTCGATCATGTGCTGATCGGCGATCACCCACATGCGCTGGCCGGGCTGGGCCAAGAGCGCCTTCTCGCGGAAATCGACGCCGGTATCGTCCTCTTTCACGAAGCGCTCGCCGCGCACGTTGACGAAGATTTCCCATGGCGGACGCGTCGTCATGTTCAAGGCCAACCCGCCGTACTGCGGGCTGGGATAGTTGGTATCGGCCAGGATGGTGCCGAACAGCGAGGCGTACTTGTCGCCGCCGCGGACGTAACCGCCCGCGCCGAGGCCCAACAGAATCCCCTGCCCCTGGCTGTAGGGGTAGGCGATCTCGCAGGTCAGGTCGACGTTGTGCAGATCGCGAAACATGCGCGGGTTCGAGGCGCAGCCGCCGCTGGCGATAAGGACGTTGGCGCCCATGAAGTCGCGCCGGGCGCCGTCGTCGGCCTCGGCCACCACGCCGACCACCGCGCCGGCCTTGTCCTGCATCAGATCCACCGCGCCGGTGCTCATCAGCACCGTCACTTTGCCCTTGCCGACGGCTTTCTCGAACAGCGGCTCCATCACCGCGAAGATGCTCTTGCCGCCGTCCTTGCCCCACTGATAACGCGCGATGGTGAACGGCTCGTGGCCGCCGCCCTTGGTCGGGTGATTGTCGAGCACCGTGAAACCGTTGGCCGCCAGCCAATTCAAGGTGTCGCCGGCGTTGTCGACGAACAGCCGGGTCAGCGCCGGGTCGGCGGTGTTGTTGTTGATGCGCATGTTGTCGGCATAATGGCTGTCGGGGCTGTCCTCGATGCCCTTGGCCTTCTGGAACACCGTGCGCGAGGCCGATATCTGGCCGGTGGACCGGTCGAGCGTGCCGCCCAGTACCGGCGCTTTCTCGATCACCAGCACGCGCGCGCCGCGCTCGGCGGCGAAGATGACCGCGGGCATGCCGGCGGTGCCGGCGCCGATCACGATCAGGTCGTACTTGTCCGCGGCCTGGGCGCGCCGCCAAGTCGGCAGCACGCTGGTGAAGGCGCCGGCCGCCGCACCCATCAGGAACGTGCGCTTGCTGGGCGAATGATTGGTCATGAAAACCTCCCCGGAAACATCGATGCCGCGACTTTAGTCGATCTTTGCCGGGCTCAGGAACCGGAACCCGGTTTCGTCACATCCGTGAATGGCAGCGATCCTCAGCCCTTGACGAATTTCGCCACCGCGTCGGCCCAAGCCGCCGGCTGCTGGTCGACGATGTCCACGCCGCCGCCCGGCAGTTCGACGTAAGTGAAGTCCGGGCGCATCTTGCGGGCCCAGAGGGCGTTTTCGTAAATCTGGTCGCCGGTGTTGGTCAGGATCATGGTGCGCGCCTTGACCTTCGGGATGGCGGTGTTGTGGTCGTACACGAAGGCGGCATGGTGGCCGTACCAGAACGGCCCATAGCCCATGAACTTCTCAACGATCACGCGCGTGGTCAGCTTGGGGTCGGCCCCCTCGCCATACATCCGCCAGCGGCCCTGAAAGCTTTTCATCATGTGGCTGCCGTCGGGTTCGTA
>JANRJB010000397.1:0-3444 GCA_033764265.1 Rhodospirillaceae bacterium
TCGGACAACAGCCGTTTGCGCGACGCCGCCAGGCCGTCGTCGTCGTACCACGGACCGATGTTGGACATCGCCAGGTAGATCAGGTTCTCCCACGCCCGCACCCGGCGCACCATCGGCATGGCCGGCGCGACCGGTTCGTGCGAATCCTCGGATTCCGAGGCATAGCCCGGCGCCACCGCCGCCGCGGTCGGGTTGAACACCAGTTCTGCGCCCTTCATCGCCAGCGTGCGGGTCACCTCGGGCCAGGCGATGTCGGCGGCAATCGCGCAACCGATCCTGCCGAGCGGCGTGGCGACCACCGGATAAAGCGCGTCGCGCCCGAAGCGCGCCACGAACTGGTCGTACATGTCGCCCGGCCGCGTCTTGTGGGTCAGCGCGTAGGTTTTGCGGTAGACCAGCTTGAGCTGGGCCTCGGGCGTGGCGCCGTCGGGCGCGACGACGAAGCCCGACATGAAATAGCGGCGCGGAAAGTCCGGGATGCGCTCGTACACCGCGCCGGCGATGTGCGCTCCGGTGGCGCGGGCGACCTTGGCCATTTGCGCGGTCTCGGGCCCCGGCAGCAGAATGCCGGCGCGCTCCCAATCGGCGATCGAGCGGTTGACGGCGTAGCCCTGCACGCAGAATTCCGGGAACACCACCAGCTTGGCCGCGTGCTCTTTGGCCGCGCGCTCCACCAGTCCACAGACGCGGTCCAGGTTCTCGCGGATGCATTCGGGCCGGAACGGACCGTGGGCGCCCTTGTAGACCGGCCGCTGGGCCGGCTGGGCGACGACGCAGACGTAGGATTCGAGCAACTCGGACATGGAAACTCCTCCCCCGATGCCGCTAGCCTATTGCGGGCATCGGGTCAGGGCAAATGGCGCCACCATCGCGCACCGGCGGGGAAATTCTGGTCGACGCGTTGCTGCTGCACGGCGCGGACCTGGTGTTCTGCGTGCCGGGCGAGAGCTTCCTGGGCGCGCTGGACGCCCTGTACGACCGCCGGGATCGCATCCGCGTGGTCGCCGCGCGCCATGAGGCCGGCGCGGTCAACATGGCCGAGGCGGCCGGCAAGCTGACCAACCGGCCGGGCGTGGCGTTCGTCACCCGCGGCCCCGGCGCCACCCACGGCAGCGTCGGCGTGCATACCGCGCGCCAGGACTCCACGCCGCTGGTGCTGTTCGTCGGCCAGGTCAAGCGCGCGCACCGGGGCCGCGAGGCGTTCCAGGAAATGAACTTCCGCGACTTCTTCAGCGGGCTGGCCAAGCTGGTGATCGAGGTGAGCGCACCCGCCGAGCTCCCCGACGCGGTGGCCGACGCTTTCGCCGTCGCCCAGTCGGGCCGCCGCGGCCCGGTGGTCGTGGTGCTGCCCGAGGACGTGCTGACCGAGCGCGCGGCGGTGGCGGACTCCACGCCCGAGGTGATCGTCCATGCCGCGCCCGATCCGGCCGAAATGACCAAGCTGCGCTGGCTGCTGCTGCAATCCCGGCGACCGTTGATGGTGGTGGGCGGACCGGGCTGGAGCACGGCTGCCCGCGACGACCTGACGCGCTTCGCCGAACGCTTCGACCTGCCGGTGGCCACGGCCTGGCGGCGCAAGGACCGCTTCGACAACACCCACCGCTGCTACGTGGGCGACTTGGGCCTGGCGACCGATCCGACGCTCGCCGACCGCGTGCGCGGGGCGGACCTGGTCCTGGCCGTCGGGGCGCGCCTGGACGACAACACCACCCGGGGCTACACGCTGCTGGAACCGCCGACACCGCGCCAGCAGCTGATCCATGTTTATCCCGACGGCGACGAACTGGGCCGGGTCTATCGGCCGCTGTTGGCGATCGAGGCTGACGCCGGCCCGTTCGCGGCGGCCGCTGCCGCGATGGCCGCGCCCGACGCCATCGTACCGTGGGCCGAGTGGCGCGCCGAGGCCCGCGCCGAATACGACAGCTTCATCGCCCCGCGCCCCTGCCCCGGCCCAGTGGACCTGGCGCGCATTTTCGCCGAGCTGGCGGACCACCTGCCCGCCGACGCGATCATCACCAACGGCGCGGGCACTTACACCGCCTGGCACCACCGCTACTTCGTCCACCGCGGCCTTGGCACCTCTCTTGGCCCGACCAGCGGCGCCATGGGCTATGGCCTGCCGGCCGCCATCGCCGCCAAGGCGCTGCACACCAGGCGCACGGTCGTGGCGCTGGCCGGCGACGGCTGCTTCATGATGGCTGTCGCGGAACTGGCCACCGCGCAGCAGTACCATCTGCCGATCACCGTGCTGGTCATCAATAACGGCATGTACGGCTCGATCCGCCTGCACCAGGAGCGCCACTACCCCGGCCGCGTGATCGCCACCGGGCTTGCCAACCCCGACTTCGCCGCCCTGGCGCGATCCTTCGGGTGCCACGGCGAGACGGTGCGCACCACGGCGGAGTTCTGGCCGGCGCTGGACCGGAGCTTGTCATCTGGGCGCGCCGCGGTGATCGATGTCCATATCGACCCCGAGGCGATCATGCCCCACACCACCTTGTCCGCCATCCGAGCGGCAGCGGCGCCTGAGGTCCGCTGACGGCATCTTGCCGATTGACCGCCACGCGCCGACTTGGCAACGCTGGCGATCATCAGGGGGTGTTCGAATGACACAGATGTGGGACGTGATCGTGATCGGCGCCGGTTCGGCCGGCCTGCCGCTGGCCATCACCGCCGCCGAGCGTGGCGCGAAAATTCTTCAGCTCGAGGCCGACTACCGGGTCGGCGGCACGCTCTATTGGTCCTCGGGCCAGATCAGCGGCGCCGGCACGCGCTTGCAGAAGGAACACAACATTTCCGACTCGGCCGCCGAGCACTACCGCGACGCCCAGCGTATCGCCGGCGGCACGATCGATCCGGTGGTGCTGAAGCTGAACACCGAACATTCCGGCGCCACCATCGACTGGCTGATGGACTTGGGTTTCAAGCCGGCGCCCGGCACGCCCGTCGCCGGCGAGGCGCACGAGGCGTACTCCACCCGGCGCTACCTGTGGGGCACGCAGCAGGCGGTGTCGATCCTCAACACGCTCAAGCCCCTGCACGACAAGCTGGTCGCCGCCGGCAAGATCGACCTACGCCTGCAGCACCGCATGACCAGCCTGTTGACCGACGCCAAGGGCGCGGTGATGGGCGTGCGCGTCGCCACGCCGAATGGCGAGCAGACCTATCGCGGCAAGAACGTGGTGCTGGCCTCGGGCGGCTACGCCGCCAATCCGAAACTGTGGGCCGAGCTGACGCCCGATCATCCGTTGTGCTCGTACTGCAATCCCTACTCCCGCGGCGACGGCATTGTCGCGGCGCGCAACGTGGACGCCGCCGTGGACGGCAGCGACAAGTTCCTGTGCACCTTCGCCGGCGTGCTGGACGACCCGAAGGACGCGCGGTCAGGCACCTTCCTGATGCTGTCGCCCGGCGCGCGGCGCGTTTGGGAAATCTTCGTCGACG
>JANRJB010000406.1:0-7396 GCA_033764265.1 Rhodospirillaceae bacterium
AACGACAGCGCGGGAATCAGGTAACAGTCGGCCAGCGTGAAATTCGCGCCGGCCGCGAATTTGTCGCGCGCGAGCAAGTTTTCGATCGCGTCGAGTGCCTGCGCCGCGCGGGCTTTCCACCCGTCGATCGACGCGGCATCGTCGGGGCGCTGACCGACCAAGGCGCGGAACAGGTCCGCCACCGGGTCCTGCAGATTGCCGTCGACCACCGCGGCGATCTGGCGGGTGCGCGCCGCCGCCTTGGCCGCGCGCGGCACCAATGGCGGGCGGGGCTTCTTGCGGTCGAGATATTCCAAGATCGCCGCCGACTCGTAGACGACGAAACGGCCGTCGGTCAGTGTCGGAATTTTTCCGAAGGGATTGAGCTTCAGGTAGGCGGGCGATTTCATGCCCTCGGCCGGACGCTGCGGCGGCAGGTCGATGCATTTGACCGCGCAGGCCAAGACCACCCGGCATGTCCAGGGCGAAGCGACCACGCCGTGCAGCCGCATCGCCATGATCGTCTATCCTCGGTCTGCGTCAGCCCGCCGCCAGGATCTGCTTCAGCCGGTCGCCCATGGCCTTGAGCACGCCGGCGGCCACTTTGTCTTTGCCGATGCGCTGCCAATAGGTTCTGGTCTTGGCGCGCGATCCGATCGCGTCGGCGATGCCGACCAGTTTGCCGACCTCGGTGGCGAAGAACAGCGCCGGCACGGCAAAGCAGTCGGCCACGGTGGGCGAGGCCCCGGCCGCGTACTTCTTCGACGAGATGACATGTTCAAGCGCGTCGAGGCCCTTGGCCAATTCGGCCTTCGCCGCGTCGATGACGGCCTGATCGTTGCTCTTGGCGCGAATCGCGCGGAAGATCGTCAGCCCCGGCGCCTGCACGTAATCTCCGGCGATGGCCGCCACCAGCCGCGCCTGGCCCAAGGCTTTCGCGGCACTGGGCACCAGCCGTTTCTTCTTCGACTTGGCGTCGAGGTAGTCGACGATGACCGGGGATTCGAACAGCACGGTCTTGCCGTCGACGATGGTGGGAATTTTGCCCAAGGGATTGAGCTTCAGGTAGGTCGGGCTCTTGATGCCGTCCTTGGGCATGGTGATCTCGTACTTCAGTCCTTTGTAGCCGCAGACCAGAAGCACGCGGGCGACGAACGGCGACAGCGGCGCGCCGTAAATGGTGATGGCCATGTCGTGATCCTTCGCGTCGGAGGTTCGGTCGATTTCAGCGGCCGCCGGGGCGGAAGTTCTTCATCGCCTCGGCCATTTCGGCCAGCACGCCGGCGGTCAGCTTGTTCTTTTTCACGGCCGCGATGTATTTCTTGAACTTCTTGCGCCCGCCCGACACGTCGGTCATGCCGAACTGCGGCAGCATCGCCTCCATGAAGAACAGGCACGGCACGGCGTAGGCGTCGGCGATGGTGAACTTCGCCCCCGCCGCCCAGGCTTTGCCCGCCATCAGTTTCTCGGCCACGTCGAGGCCCTTGTTGATCTCGGCCAGCTTCGCCTCGACCACTTTCTGGTCGCGCGTGGCGGGATCGCGCTGACGGAACAGCGTCAGCGTCGGCGCCTGGACGTACTCGGCGAACACTTGGGCGATCAGGCGCGCCCGCGCCGCGTCCTTGGCGTTGGCCGGCACGATGCGATTCTTCTTCGACTTGGCGTCGAGGTAATCGACGATCACGCCGGACTCGAACAGGACCGTGCCGCCATCCTTGACGGTCGGAATTTTGCCCAATGGATTCATCGCCAGGAACTGCGGCGTCTTCAAACCGCCCTCGGGCATGATCAGCTTGTGTTTGAGGCCCTTGTGGCGCGCCGTCAGGATCACGCGCGCGACGTAAGGCGACAGGATACCGCCGTAGATCTCCATCGGAATTCCCCCGCATGTGGCGCCGACGGACGGCCGCACCGTCCGGGACTGGCCACATCTTAACCCGCCGCCCGGCCTTGTCATACCGGCGCCATGCCATCGGCCTGACCACAACCATAGATGGTTGACGCTGGGGTGACTTGCCGCACGGCGCCCGTTTGGCAAGTATCGCCCAAGGACGAGGGGGGACCGCCGCACATGATCACCAGGAATCTCAAAGGTAAGATTCTCTACATCGGCAGCGATGGGAACGAACGGGGCCGGGAGTGGTTCTCATTCACCCACAGCCAGGACGGGCAACGCACGCTGCGCGCCTACTGCGAGATCGACGACACCGAGGTGCAGGGCGACGTGGTCTACACCATGGGGCCCGATTGGCGTCCGCTGGACTGCTTCAACCGCCTGCACGTCAAGGGCCGATTCCTCGGCACCGGATGGATGCGCTTCACGCCCGAACAGGCCGAGCTCGAAGTGTTCAACACCGAACTGGGCCGGTCGGAACAGAAGTTCAAGCTCGACCAGCCGGCGCAGAGCCTGGGCGCCCATCCCCTGACTTGCGATGTGCTGCACCTGACCCAGTTCGACCATGCCAAGTCCGAGAAGGTGCAAACCGTGCCGGGCGCGTGGTCGACCTCGCCGCTGCCCAACGGCGCGAGCGGACCATGGCTCGAGAACCGTCCGCTGACGATTGAGTACCTGGGGCCCGAGAAAATCACCGTGCGCGCCGGCACCTTCGACGCCCACCATTACCGGTTTGTGCTGTCGCCCAATCCCGACGGCACGCCGCGATCCGAGGAATGCTGGTGCCGCCACCCCGACTACGTGTTCATCAAGGTCGAGGTGCGCGGGTTCTTGAAGAACTCCACCTACGAACTGGTCAGTCTGGAGGATGGCGCGGTGTAGGCCGAATTTTCGGACGTGGCCGATATCACCTGCGTGCGCGGCGCGCGGCACTCGGGGCGGGTGCGCCACGCAACAGCCCGTCTGTGCTCAAGTCTTCGTCCACGTCCGGCCAATGGATGCCGTACCCACCGCCAGATATCTTCCACCGACGACGCTGGCCGGGTGTTGCGTTCAACAATCGGGGATACCACGCCAATGGCACGGAAATCGTCCGACCATCCAGTAGGCTCACCGCCAGGGTGTCGCCGTTGATTTTGACATCGCGAACTCGCGTATCAGCGACCGCCGCCAAAGTAGGCATGCCACGCCTCCATCAATTTCATGCGATGCTTTCGGACGAGCCCGTGCAGGATGTTCAACTCCCGTGCGGCAAACCCCATGTTGCGCGCAAGGCCAACGGGATCAAGCCAAAACTTCGCCGCCGCATCGTTTTTCTCGACATGCACATGGACCGGCTCATTGGGCTCATGGCTGTAGAAATAGAATCGATATCCTGAGTCGCGAAGTATGGTCGGCATATCGAGAGCCGTGAGAGCGGGCCTTCACGCCAACACCTTCCTGAACAGCTCGATGGTGCGGCCGTGGGCCAGCTTGGTGCCCTCGGCGTTGTAGTGCTTCGGGTCGGTGTCGCGGCAGAAGCCGTGATCGAGGCCCGGATAGACGTGCACGGTGATGTTGGGGTTCGACTTCGCGGCGGCGCGGATTTTTTCCACGGCCTCGGCCGGGCAATAGGGGTCGGCGCCGGCGATGTTGATGAGCATCGGCTTTTTCACTTTGGCCGCTTCGCCCAGCGCGTTCTCGATGCCGACGCCGTAATAGCCCGAGCTGGCATCGGTGTCGGTGCGCGCGCCCGTCAGGTAGGACAAAGTGCCGCCCAGGCAGAAGCCCATGTTGCCGACCTTGCCGGTGCAGCCCTTGATGCCGCGCAGGGTGGTGATAGCGGCCTGGATGTCCTCGACGCCCTGGTCGGCGTTGTACTTCTGGTAGTAGCCGAGCGCGGCCTGGAAATCTTCCTCGAAGAACGGATGCAGCTCGACGCCCACCTTCATGCGCCAGAACAGGTCGGGCGCCAGCGCCACGAAACCGGCGCGCGACATCATGTCGCACACCGTGCGCACCCAGGTGTTGACGCCGAAGATTTCCTGAATCACGACCACGCCGGGTCCGCCCTTGGGCGGCATCGACAGGTAGGCGGGAAAGCTGCCGTCTTTGCCTTTAATGCTGATCATCGAGCCGGACATGCGTGCGTCTCCTCGGTCGCGCGTGGTGATGGACGTGGTCGGGGATAATGGGCCGGGGCGCTACTTGCGGCCGCCGAAGATGAACCAGCCGCCGCGGCCGTGGAACGGCGCCTGCTTCTCGCCGCGCAGGAACTTCTCGTAATCCGCGGCCGGGAAACTGCCGACGTTCGGCACGGTGGTTTCGAACACGGCCGCGGGCGCGAAGCCCGCCTCGGTGCACAGCGCCGCGTAGTCCTGCGACCGGAAATGGGCGTAGTGCGGTTCGTTATTGAAGCGGCTGTCCCAGTCGAAGGTGAAATTCTGCAGCGCCGAGCACGACTTCGCCGGCGGCAGCTCCATGTGCGCCATGATCCCGCCCGGCGCCAGCATCCGGTAGCATTCCGAAATCACGCGCCTGGTGGCCGGCACCGAAATCTCGTGCAGGAAGAAGCTGGAAACGATCAGGTCGAAATGGCCGTCGGGGTAGTCCATCCGCTCGGCGTTCTGCTGGTTGAAATGAATCGGCACGCCGGCGCGCGCCGCCTGGTTGTGGCCGTAGCGCAAACTGGGCGCGGCGATGTCGAGGCCGTGCAGTTCCGCATCGGGAAACGCTTCGGCGTAGGCGTAAAGCTGTTTGCCTTCCTGCGTGGCAATGTCGAGGATGCGCCGCGGCTTGAAGTCCGGGTAACGGTGCTTGAGGTAGGTGGCGACCGACGCGCCGACCGAAGCGAAGTCGCGCGCGGCGTTGCCGATCGGCCCGGCCAGACGGCGGACCTGGAACAACAGGGCCTGGCTCGCATCGCCCGGCGCCCGCTCGCTCCAATACCCGCCCGGCGACAGGTGGGCGTCCATGGCGGTCAGGTAATTCGGATAGGCGATCTCGGGGTCGAGGCGCAGCGATCCGCACCGCGGCACGGTCGCGCTGGCCGCGAGCGCGGCGTTGACCGCCGGGGCGGCACGCTCGACCGCGTCGATGGCGGCCAGCGGTCCCATTTCCTGGGCATTGTAGCGGATCGAACTGTAGGTGCGGAAAAACAGGTTATCGCGGATCGCCTGGTAAACCTCCTTGCCGGTCTTGGGCGGACGGCCGTGTGCCTGCTGGTAGCGCGGCGCGCCGTCGGCGGCATAGGCGTCCCACACTTGATAGCGCAGATTCATCATCGCGTGATTCAGGATCGCGGTGGCAAACCGCGTGCGTGCGCGCTCGTTGTGGGTCTGGACCACAAACGAGTCGAGATCAGGAAGGTCCGACGTGTCGGACGGGAGAAAAGGGGCCTCGGGCATGGCGGCGTAGCTGCTCCAAGAATGTGAATTTGCGCGTGCGGGGCACGCGTCAGCGTGTGGCCGATACTATAGGCGCACGGGCGCCACCCGCCAACCCGTCGCGGCTGAGGGTGGAGTGGATTTCATAGCGGTCGCCGCGGTAGAGCGCGACCAGCCATTCGACCGGGGCTTGGGTATCGTCGAACACCACGCGCGTCACGCGGATCAGCGGCGCGCCGACGTCGACGCCCAGGCGGTCGGCGGTGGCGGGGTCGGCCAGCGTGGCGCCGACGGCCTGGTCGGCCCGTTCGATCGGCACGCCGGCGGCATGCAACTGGGCCAGCACCGGCAGCGCGGCGGAGTCCTTATCGCGCAGCCGCGCCGCGATGCGCACCGGAACATAGGCGTGAATCAGGGCGATGGGTTCTCCGCTCAACATGCGTACCTGTTCGATCAGGTGAACGGTTTCACCCGGCCGGCAGCCCAGCTTTTCCGCCGCTTCGGGGCTGGCGGGCAGGGGACCGCCGCCGACGCGGCGCACCTCGGTCGAGGCGCCGATGTCGCGCACCGTCTGCAACAGATCGTCGAGGGCGTTGCGGCGCGGCGCGGGAAAGTCCTTCTGGGCCACGAAAGTGCCGCGGCCGCGATGACGCGTCACCAGGCCCTCGTCGGCCAGCATGCGCATCGCCCGTTTGACGGTGATGCGCGACACGCCGAAGGTGCGGCACAGGTCGTTCTCGGTCGGGAGCGGCCGGTCGGGGCCGTAGGCGCCGCTCAGGATGTTCTCCCGCAGCACCAAATAAACCTGGTGGTAAAGCGGTACCGCCAGGTTCTCGTTGATGGCCTGATGGGCATCGGCGGGTGCGATGAGGTTCATGGCGCGGCTCTTGATCCGGTCAACGGTCCAGCACCAGTCCGCTGGACACGTTCATGTTGGTCCCGGTCATGCTGGCGGCATGGGCCGAGCACAGGAACAGCGTGCCGGCGGCGCATTCGTCGGAGGTCGCGTAGCGCCCGAGCGGCAGCGCGGCCTTCAGGCCCTCGTGCTGCTGCTCCGACAGCCGGTCGAGCATCGGCGTATCGACCGGCCCCGGCGAGATGATGTTCACGCGGATGCCGTCGGGCGCCCATTCCTTCGCGCAGTAGCGCGTCAGGTTGACAAGCGCGGCCTTGGACGAGGCATAGGCCGCGCCCGACAGATAGCTGCCGCCGTTCGCGCCGTTGGACGAGCCGCACAGTACCACCGCCGCGCCCGGTTTGCGCAGAAGCGGATAGGCGTGCTTCAGCACCAGGAACGCCGAAGTCAGGTTGGTGTCGACCACCGTGTGCCAGTCGGCCAGCGCCATCTGGTCGAGCCGGCCCTTGCCGACCATGCCGGCCATGTGCACCAGGTAATCGATCGCGCCGAAGCGCGCCTTGGTCTGGGCCATGGCGTCGGCGACCTGGGCCTCGTCGGTGACCTCCAGCGCGATTTTCAGCACCCGCGGATCGTCGAACGGCACGGCGCGCCGTCCGGTGGCGACCACGCGCGCGCCGGCCTCGAGGAACAAGCGCACGCAGGCCTGGCCGATGCCGCCGGTCGCGCCGGTGACGAACGCGACGCGGCCCGCGGCATCGGGAAGTAGGGAACTCGGCATTCAACCTCCGACAGCTGTCACGCCGGACTCGGTCCGGGGTCTTGGCCCGGCGTCTGCCGCTTTACTCGGCGGCTTTTTTCATCGCCACGGCTTCGTGGATGCCGTCGAGCATGCGCCAGCGCATCTCGGTCGAGGCGCGCACCGCCGCGATCGCTTTGGCCTGCAAGTCGGGCGTCGTGGCGTAGTGCGAGGTGATCTGCAGGCCGACGTCGGCATGTTCGACGTCGCCGACGATGTGGACGTGGAAAAATTCCATGTCGTCGTCGGACAGGCCCATCTTCTTCATGGCCTCGACATATTTCGGATACAGCGTCGGCAGCTGGCCTTCCAGCGCCACCATGATGCCGGCCGCGCCTTCCGCCAGGTGGCGGACGTTGACCAGTTCCCAGATCCAGGACCGCATGGCGCGGGTCGAGGGCAGAATGCGGCCCTGTTCCTCGGCGGCGTAGAAATCCTCTTCCTTCAGGCCGCAGGCCTTGCCGAATTTCACGAGCAGGTCGGGGTGGCGCTTGCTGGGATCG
>JANRJB010000427.1:0-21740 GCA_033764265.1 Rhodospirillaceae bacterium
ATGCCGGCGGTGGCCATGTTGACCGAGCAGAACCCGCCGTGGGCGGCGTAATTGGGGGTGCCGAACTGGTTGGCCCACCAGCCGGTCAACGACTGCGACTGGTCGCGCCCGGTGAAGAACGCCAGCTTCCTGGGGTCGGTGCGCCGGATCGCGCCCAGCCAGTCGGTGGCGATCGATAACGCCTCGTTCCACTCGATCTCGACGAACTCGCCGCGCCCGCGCGGACCCACGCGCTTCAACGGCTTGCGCAGCCTTGCCGGCGAATAGTGCTGCATCGCCCCGGCCGAGCCCTTGGCGCAGATCACGCCCTTGTTGACCGGGTGATCGCGGTTGCCCTGGATGTAGCGGACCTTGCCGTTCATCAGGTGCACCGTGATGCCGCAACGGCAGGCGCACATGTAACACGTGGTGGTCTTGGTTTCGTCGGCCACGGGCGGGGAAGTATCGACGCCGTCGCCCTCGCTCGCAGCATCGAGCGCCATAGAAAAAAATCCTTCCCCCAAGCGGACTTGCGGAAAGGTTAGGGCGTTTCAACCCGAAGTCAAACGGTCAATCTCCTCCGGCGTCAGGTCGCCGGGGACGATCGTGACCGGAATGCCGAGCGCGCCCGCGAACTTGCCGGTGACCGCTTCAACCAGCGGACCGGGCTTCGCGCCGGGCGCCGCACCCAGAATCAGAATGCTGATCTCGGGGTGTTCGGCCACCAGTTTGAACAGTTCCTCGCGGCGGTTGCCTTTGCGTACGAACATGTCGGGCACACGGCCGATGGTGTCCTGAATGTTGTGCGCGTGCCGCTTGAGGATTTCCTCGGCTTCGTGCATGGCCTCCTCGTCGATCATGTTGCCGACGAAGGCGAACTGCTGGAAATCCTTTTCGGTGTCGTAGACGTAGAGCAGCGCAACCCGGCCGCCGGTTTTGCGTGCGCGGTTGCAGGTATAGCGGATCGCCGCTATCTGCTCCTCGCTGTCGTCGATCACAACCAGGAAGATGCGGTCGGACTCGCGCCCCACCAGCGGATCGCGTGAATACCCGCCGGATGCTGAAGCCTCGGCGGCCATGGCGGTTTAACCCGGCTCGCTGTCGTAGCCGGCGGCGCTCCACGCCAGAAAACCGCCGTCCATGCGCTTGATGACGCCCGTGTATCCGGCCGCGACTGCTTTCTCGGCGGCGAGCCCGCACCGGCGACCGCTGCGGCAATGGAACACAAGATGTTTGCCCTTGGGGTCGGGAATTTTCGCCGGGTCGAACGTGGATAACGGCATCAGCACCGCGCCAGGAATGTGCGCCTCCTGCCACTCGTTGTCCTCGCGCACGTCGACGATGACGGCCTGGCCCGCCACGCGCCATTGCGCGATCTGGTCGGGCGAGACGTAGTAGACTTGATCAGGCGGCAGCGGCATCGTTCACTCCTCGGGACGGTCAAGCAGGGATGATCGCGTAAGCTTCGATCTCGATGTTGAACTCCGGCCGGGCCAAGGTTTGAACGCCGACCACCGTGCCGGCGGGCGGCTTCTGCCAGTTCCACATTCCGAGTTCGCGCAGGGCCACCGACAGCGCACCGACTCGTTCGCGGGTCAGGCCCACGATGTAATACCGGATCGAGGCGACATCGTCGGTGCCGGCGCCCGCGGCCTTTAGGGCTGCGCGCACGTTTTCCAACGCCTGGCGGACTTCCGCCTCGAAGGTCGTGGCCATGACGCCCTGGGCGTTCCAGCCGACCTGTCCGGCGACGAACACCAGCCGACCGTTGCCGACCACCACTTGCGAATACCCGACCGCGAGCGAGTTGGTCAGGGTCGGCGGATTGATATGTCGCAGCGTGTCGGTCATGTGTTCTCCTCAGGCGATCGATACGCGCTGGTAGGGCAGGCGCGAGCGGGCTATACCGAGGCTCCGGCGTCAGTTTCGGTCGAAACATGCCCCACGATCAACCCCACCATCATCATCACGACCACGATCACCACGATCACCACGATCACGATCATGGCCCCGCCCTGAAAATCCAGACCGTGCGCGTCTATGCCGGCGACTTCGCCGGCGCCTACGCGTTTTACGCCCAGGCGCTGGGTCTGAAGCCGGTCGCCGGTTCGGCCGAAGGACCTTACGCCCTGTTCGATACCGGGGCCGCGCAATTGGCCGTCGAGCGCATACCACCCGGCCACCCGGCTTATGCCGAACTGGTGGGTCGGTTTGCCGGGGTGAGTTTCCGGGTCGACGACCTGTCGGCCACCTACCGGCATCTGACCGATCATGGCGTGGAGTTCATGGCCCCGCCACAGCGGCAGAGCTGGGGCGGCGGCATCGCCCATTTCCGCGATCCGGCAGGAAATATTCTCTCGCTGGTCGGACGCCTCGATCCAGAAGCCGCTTGAGACCGACCGGTTACGGTCATTGCTGGTTTGACGGGTCGTAATGCTCGACATCACGATGGCGGTACTGCAGGGCAATCATCAGCGCCTTGACCGGCCTGAGCGACAAACCCACCGCCAGTGCGATGAACGCCGGCCACAGCAGCAGGTGTACCCAGATCGGTGGCGCGACCGCCACTTCGAACAGTAGCGCGGCAGCCGCCACAATCAGGCACAGCGGCAGCATGATGAAGAACGCCGGGCCGTCGCCGGTGTCGTGCCCGGCGAACTGTAGCCCGCACACGTCGCACGCCGACGCTACGGTCAGGTAACCGGCAAACAAGGCACCTTGGCCGCACCGGGGGCATCGCGCGCCCAATGCCACCACCCCTAATGGTGCGCGGTCGTCGCCTGTCATGGCAGTTGGCTCATGGCGGATGACAAAAGGGCCGGTCTTGCGACCGGCCCCGGCGTCAAACCTCTAGTGGGTAAATTCGCGGATCGGCAGGCCCAACAGCCAGTAGACCCACACGAACAGGAACAACCACACCACGTCGACGAAGTGCCAGTACCAGGCCGCGGCCTGGAAGCCGATGTGCTTATGTGGCGAAAACTGGTTGTTGAGCGCGCGGAACCCGCACACGATCAGGAACACCGTGCCCACGAACACGTGGAACCCGTGGAACCCGGTGGCGAGATAGAAGGTTGACGGATAGATGCCGTCGGTCAGCTTGTAGGTGGCATGCCCGTACTCGTAAACCTGCAGGCCGAGGAACAGCGCACCCAGCGCGGCGGTGATGAAAATCCAGGTCGCCGCGTTCTTGTTGTCGCCGCGTTCGATAAACAGGTGCGCGCGCGTGACCGTGCCGCCCGACGTCAGCAGGATCACCGTGTTGTAGAACGGCAGGGTCCAGGTCTCGAGCGGTTCGATGCCCTCCGGCGGCCACTGCGTCACCGACGTGCCGAAGCCCAGCGAGTGATGGAAGAACGCCCAGAAGAAGGCCGCGAAGAACATCACTTCCGAGGCGATGAACAGGATCATGCCCAGCCGCAAGCCTGTGGACACGACATCGGTATGGACCTTTTCCTTGACCGACTCGCGGACCACATCTCGCCACCAGAACACCATCGTCAAGATGACGAGGACGAACCCGGGCAGCAGCTTCCAGACGCCGATTTCGGCGCCGAACACCGGTACGTCATGGAACGTCATGACCGCGCCAATGGCCAGCACGAGCCCGGCGAAGCCGCCCAGCGCCGGCCACGGGCTTGGGTTCACCATATGGAACGGATGCTTGGCCTGTGCGCTCATCGATGAGGTTCCTTCGTCTTGCTCAATTGAGTGCGGCGCCCGTCGCGGGTGCCTGCGAAACATCGGGGCCGTCTGCGGCTTTATCTGGCAGACCGCCATCGGTTGATTTGAAGAACGTGTACGACAAGGTGATGGTGGTCACGTCGTTCGTGTTGGCGTCGTCGGCCATGGCTGGATCGACGAACAGAACAACGGGCATCTCGACCTTTTCGCCCGGTTGCAGCGTCTGCAGATTGAAGCAGAAGCACTGAATTTTATTGAAGTACTGGCCGGTCTTTTCCGGCGTGACGTTGAACGTGGCGATACCGGTGGTCGGCCGGTCCGAACGATTCTCGGCGGTGTAGAGGATCGTGACCGTCTCGCCCAAGGCGACCGTCACGTCCCTCTGCGCCGGGCGAAACGTCCACGGCAGTTCTTTGTCGGTGTTGGCGTCGAAACGCACGGTGACTGTCCGGTCGAGCACGCGATCCGGCGCAGCCGAGGCGATCTGGGGCGTGCCATCAATGCCAAGTGCGCGACAGACAATGGTGAGCAGCGGTGACGATGCGAACGCGAAACCGGTCATGACCGCGACCACCGTCATGGCGATCGCAGCGGTACGGCGGTTGCGCTGACCAAGGTTGCCGGGAGCCATCGCGCTTGATCCTGCTTGCCTTGCCGTGCGCCTGGCCGGTTCGGTTCTATTCCGCCGGCTGAAGTTTGCCGGTGGGGCCGAAACGCGGCGGGTCCTCGAAGGTGTGGAACGGGGCCGGCGACGGAACGGTCCACTCCAGGGTGTCGGCGCCCTCGCCCCACGGGTTGGCCGCGGCTTTCTTACCCGCGAACATGGCGTAAGCCATCATCACCAGGAAGAACACGCTGGACGCGCCGGACAGATAGGCGCCCCAGGTCGACACGGCGTTCCAGCCCGCGAACACGTCGGGATAGTCGATATAGCGGCGCGGCATGCCCGCCAGACCCAAGAAGTGCTGCGGGAAGAACGTGATGTTGACGCCGATGAACGTGGTCCAGAAGTGCAATTTTCCGGCCCACTCGGGAAACTCGCGGCCGGTCATCTTGCCGAACCAGTAGTAAATACCGGCGAATATCGCGAACACCGCGCCCAACGACAGCACGTAATGGAAGTGCGCCACCACGTAGTAGGTGTCGTGCAAGGCGATATCCATGCCGGCGTTGGCCAGAACCACACCGGTGACGCCGCCGACGGTGAACAGGAAAATGAAGCCGATCGCCCACAGCAACGGCGTGCGGAACTGGATCGAGCCGCCCCACATGGTCGCGATCCACGAGAAAATCTTGATGCCGGTGGGCACCGCGATCGCCATGGTCACGGCGATGAAGTAGGCGCGGTAATTGACGCCCATGCCGACGGTGTACATGTGATGCGCCCACACGATGAAGCCGACCACGCCGATGGTCGCCATGGCGTAGGCCATGCCCAGGTAACCGAACACCGGCTTGCGCGAGAACGTCGAGACGATGTGGCTGACGATGCCGAAGGCCGGCACGATCATGATGTAGACTTCTGGGTGACCGAAAAACCAGAAAAGATGCTGCCACAACAGCGGGTCGCCGCCGCCGCGCGGATCGAAGAACGCGGTGCCGAAATTACGGTCGGTGAGCAGCATGGTCAGCGCGCCGGCCAACACTGGCACGGCCAGCAGCAGCAGCACGGCCGTCACCAGGATCGCCCACACAAACAGCGGCATCTTGTGGATGGTCATCCCCGGCGCGCGCATGTTCAGAATTGTTGTGATGAAGTTGGTCGCGCCCAGGATCGACGAGGCGCCCGCTAGGTGCAGCGACAGGATGGCGAAGTCCACGCTCATGTCGGGTTGGCCGCCGATACCCGACAGCGGCGGGTAAAGGGTCCAGCCGGTGCCGGCACCTTGGCCGGCCACCATCGACAGCGTAAGCAGGATCAGGGCCGGCGGCATCAGCCAGAACGAGATGTTGTTCATGCGCGGGAACGCCATGTCCGGCGCGCCGATCATCATCGGCACGAACCAGTTGCCGAAGCCGCCGATCAGGGCGGGCATCACCACGAAGAACACCATCAGCAACGCGTGCGCCGTCACCAGCACGTTGTAGAAGTGCTTGTCCTCGACGAACTGCAATCCCGGCGCGCCCAGCTCGGCGCGGATGATCATCGAGAACCCGCCGCCCAGCAGCGCGGAGATCACCGCGATCGCAAGGTACATCGTGCCGATGTCCTTGTGGTTGGTGGAGTACAGCCAGCGCGTGATGCCGGACGGGTGATGATCGCCGTGGCCGTGGTCGTGACCATGGTCGTGGTGACCGGCGTGCGCTGCTGAACTCATGGATCGTAACTCCGAAAAAACGTCAAACGCGGAAACGAAATCGATCGCGTCGGCGCACCAGCTACGGCGCCGCTGCAGCGGCCAACTGGGTCGCCGATGCCGGCGGAGGCAGCGCGGCTTGCGCCTTCTCCTTCGCCACCCACTGCTCGAACGCGTCCTTGCTGACTACATCGACCACAATTGGCATGAACGAATGATCGACGCCGCACAGTTCGGAACACTGGCCGTAATAGCGGCCTTCCTGCGTCACGCGCGTCCAGGTCTCGTTGGTGCGTCCCGGCATGTTATCGAGCTTCACGCCGAACGCCGGAATAGTCCACGCGTGGATCACATCATTGGCGGTGAACAGGATGCGGATGGTGGTGTCAACCGGCAGCACGACATGACGGTCGGTTTCCAGCAGCCGATGTTGCCCGGCGGCTGTGTCGATCTGATCGTCGGGAAGGGCCAAAGCGTCGAACGAGATTTCCTGGTCCGGATACTCATAAGTCCAGAACCACTGATTGCCGATGACCTTCAACGTCATCTCGGCTTCGGTGGTGCGGTCCATGTAATACAACAACCGGTATGACGGCACGGCGATGATCACCAGCACCACCACAGGCACGGCCGTCCAGATCACTTCGAGCAACGTGTTGTGAGAGGTCTTCGACGCGATCGGGTTGGTCTTCTCGTTGAACCGGAAAACACAGATCAGCAGCAAGGCCAGCACGAACAACGATATGACCGTGCACATGACCAGCAGATAGTTGTGGAAATCGTAGATCTGCTGAGCGACCGGGGACACCGGTGTCTGCAGGTTCAACTGCATCGGAAGGGGAAACGCCGGGGTCGGCATCTGTGTGCCTTCCTGGGCCAGCGCCGCAGCCGACCACATCCACGCAACCACTGCTGCCAATCCGGCCTTCGCCTTGCCCGTCACCGCACTCTCCTTAACCGCAAAACCTGGGTCACGGTTTAAGCGTGGGGCGGGGCACGTTCAACAGGTTTTTTTCGGCAATTTCCGACAGTTGGACCATGCCTTGGCCGTCACGATTGCCTGCGATCGCACCCCTGGTCAGGCCCGGAAAATCGATGCAAATCGCAACCCATTGCCGTCACGCGGGTGGCCGTGCGGCCTGCATGCGGTGACAGTGATTATCAGTCGCCTGACAAGGCCGCGCAAAACCCGAGGGCAACTGACCGCAGGCACATTGCGCCGGTGACGCCGCGCTGGGCCAAGGTGTCAACTCGCAAACGCCGCCTGACGAGCTTATACAATGAAATCAAACGCTTCGCGATTGTTCGAGAGTCGACAAAGCCATTTTCACGGGGGCGCGCCTGGGCTAAACACGTTCCGCCGGGGCGGTGGGGGCCCCCAATCACGAGGCACGACAATGAACCAGCGGCACCCGACCCTTGGCGACAAGCCGATCGACCAGAAGAAGCTCAACCGGTTCGGGTGGGGCCTTGCGGCTGTCGCGCTGTTCATGTTCGTGAGCTTCATCGTCAAGACCGCGCTGCGCGGTCCGTGACCCGCACGTTCACCGCCCGCATAACCGATTTACCGCCACCTATTGCCATGGATACGTCCACGGTCCTGCCGCACGTCAACGCCGTGCTCAATTCGGTCTCCGTCGTGTTGCTGACGGTGGGATACATCATGATCGCCAGCGGGCGCCGCGGCGCGCATCGTTTGGTGATGGTCGGCGCGATGGTCGTTTCGGCGTGCTTCCTGGTCAGTTATCTGGTCTATCACTTCACCGCGCCGGTGTTCGTGTTCCCAGGCCAAGGTTGGGTCCGCCCGGCCTATTTCACGCTGTTGATTTCGCATGTCGTGCTGGCCAGCATCGCCACACCGCTGGTGATTTTCACCGCCTGGCGCGCATGGCGTGGCTACCGCGACAGCCCCGACCTCGCCAGCACACCGGCCTTCGCCCGGCACAAGGCCATTGCGCGCTGGACGCTGCCGATTTGGCTGTATGTCGCCGTGACCGGGGTGATGGTATACGTGATCCTGTATCACGTGTACCCCGCTCCCGGTTCCACGTAATGGGCCTCTGCGCACCGTGATCGACGACGCCGACATCACCGACCGACACCGGGAGCCGCGTCTGGACGTGGCCGTCGATGGCCAATTCGCCGGTACCCTGACGGCGGACTTGCGTCACGAATTAATGGGTTGGGTGGTGCTGCCGCTGGCGGCGTTGGCGCTGGCCGGCCTGATGGCCCTGTTGATCGCGCTCTTGCGCATCCCCGGCGCGGAAGCCGTGTTGCCGTGGAACAGCCAGGAATTTTTCCAACGCGGGCTGATCGCCCACGTCACCATGGCCTTCGTGGTTTGGTATCTGGGAGTCCATGGCGCACTGACGGTGTTGGTGACGGCGAAAGACTTGAAGCAGTCCGGTTTGCAACTGGCCGGCTGGGGCGTCGTTCTTGGCCGCGCCGGCGTCTACTTGGCCGCGTTGGGCATGGTGTGTCTGGCGATCCCGGCGATCGCAAATCTGGGCGAACCGTCGCCCAACAATTATATCCCCGTGTTGGTTCATCCGCTCTACTACGCCGGATTATGCACCTTGGCCCTGGGGCTGACGTTGCCGATCGTGCGTCTGTTGGCGTTGATCCGCACGCACCGCACGGTCGAGCCGCTCACGTTCGGTGTTGCCGCTGCCGGCGTCATCTTTCTGGTCGCGTTGGTCTGCTTTGCCGCCGCGTACGGGTTGCGGCCGGCGAACGCCGATATCGGCACCATCAACGAATTCATCATGTGGGGCGGCGGCCACGTCCTGCAGTTCGCCAACACGGCGTTGTTTCTGTGCGCGGCTTATGTGCTCACGCGCATCACCCTGGGCGAAACACCGGTCGGCGCGCGTGCCTTCAAAGTGGCGATGATGCTGCTCGTGGCGGGAAGCGCGGTAGGCCCGCTGTTGTACCTTACCTTTGATGCGGGTGACCCCGCGCAACGCGAAATGTTCACCAACCTGTTCTGGTTCGTGCTGCCGCTGCCGACCGCGGTGGTCGTGCTGGGGCTGGCCGCACTTTTGTTGCGCCGCCGTCGCGATTTCCGAGAAGGCGCGCCGGAGTTGACGGCAGTGGCCGTCGCGCTCGGCCTGTTCGCCTACGGTGGGGTTCTCGGATTTTTCGAAAGCTCGGTCGATACCCGTACGCCTGGGCACTACCACGCCGAGCTGATCGCTGTGACGCTCGCGTTCATGGCTTTGTACTTCGCGCTGTTCCTGCCGGTGCTGGAAAGGCGCACCGAGCGGCGCAGGCTGCGGACCTGGATGTACGTGCTTCTGGGCGCGGGGCAGTTCCTGCACTCATCGGCGCTTTATCTCGCCGGCTTTTTTGGCGTGGCGCGCAAGGTTGCCGGGGCCGAACAAGGGCTCGACAGCTGGCCGAAAATCGCGTCCATGGCGATGATGGGCGTGGGGGGCGTGATCGCGGTGGCCGGCGGCGTCATCTTCATCGTATTGTCCGCCCGCCTTTTGCTGCGCCGTGGCGGCGCGGGGGCGAAGGCCAGCGCGGCCACCCAGTTGAAGGCGGCCGAGTGACCGCGCGGAAAGGATCAAGCCAGTGAATCTCAAGGCTTATGTCGAACTGTGCAAGCCGCGCATCGGGTTCCTGATCGCGGTGACGGCGATGGCCGGGTACGCAGCGCTGGCGCAGACCGTCGACCCGCTGCAACTGGCGTTGCTGTTCATCGCCATGCTGCTCGGGTCGGCCGGTTCGGCTGTGTTCAACCAGTTTTACGACCGTGACATCGACCGGTTGATGCCGCGTACGGCCACGCGCCCACTCGCCGCGGGCACTTTGGGCGATCCGGCCCACGTCCTGTGGTTTGCCGGCGCCCTGGTTGCGGCGGGGTGTACGATCGCGCTGTTGGCGTTCAACTGGCTGGTGGCGTTGCACTTGGCGCTGGGCGCATTCGTCTATGGCGTCGTCTACACCGTTTGGCTGAAGCGCCGGCACTGGACCAACATCATTATCGGCGGCGCTGCCGGCAGCTTTGCGATATTGGCTGGCGCCGCCGCGGTCGACCCCACCCAATGGCTATTGCCCTGGCTGATGGCCATCACGCTGTTTCTGTGGACGCCGTCACATTTCTGGGCGCTGGCCATCATGATCAAGGACGACTACGCCAAAGCCGGTGTGCCAATGCTGCCGGTGGTCAAGGGCGATGCCGCCTGCGCGCGGTGGATTTTGGGCAACACGGTGGCGCTGGTGGTCTCGGCTGCGCTGCCGTGGGCACTGGGCGAATTGGGTTGGTTGTACGGCGTGATCGCACTGGCCTTTGGCGTCCGGTTCCTGCAGCTGAATGTGGCGCTGGTGAGAAGCCCCACGCGCGACATCGCCAAGCGCAATTTCCTATTCTCCATGCAGTATCTGGCCGGCGTGTTCCTGGCCATTGTCATCGACCGCCACGTCACCCTGCCGTTCTGAAGGCGAACGCAGGTCCGGGCCGACTGGCCGGATGCGGCGCGGACCCATAAAGTGCTCCCATTCGTATCGGGAGATCGCCATGTCCGCCTATCGCTTCGTCGCGCCCCGCCTGTGCCTCGCCGTTGCGCTTGCTTGCGCGGCATCAGCCGCAAGGGCGACTGAAATCCATTGCGTGGGCAACGAGGCAAACCTGAAGACGTACCTGGAAATGACCGATGTGCTGTTCAACCGCCGCATCGGCAGCGAGGCCGGCAAGTACTACGCCGACAAGTTCATGAGCCACAATTCCGACGGTGGCGGCAGCGGCATCAAGACCGCTACGGTCGAGAGCATGCAGGAAATCTGGCGCAACACCTCGATCACCTACCCCGATCGCGTGCTGACGAACGATCTGATCCTGTGCGCCGGAGATCTGGTCGTCGCCCGGGTCACAATGACCGGCACCATGACCGGCCCGATGATGGGCATGCCGCCGACCGGCAAGGCGTTCTCGACCTCGGCCATCGACATCTATCGTTTCAAGGACGGCAAGGTGGTCGAGCGCTGGGGCAACAACGACGGAATTGGCATGCTGACCCAAATGGGGCTGCTCCAGACGTTTGCCGAGCGCATGGCTGCGGGCGTTCAGCCCGAATAAGGCGTTGGCCAAGGCCAAGCCGCCGCAATCGGTTTCGGCGGTCAAATCCAGTGTGCGCGGCTAGGCTTGCGGCGGGAGCGCCGCGTCAGGCGACGGATTCGAGGGTCTTGCGCGCGCGCCGACGCATGCTCTTCAAGCCGGCCAATCCGACCAGGAACAAAGCCGCGGCCGCAGGCTCAGGGACGTCGGCTTGATAGATCGTCAAACGCGCAACGGCGTAATCGCTGACGCAGTCGTTATAGGATTTGAAGATGATACGGGAGATCGAACGGCCGCCTAGATTGGTCGAGTAGTAACCGCCAAGGTTGTTGTTTGAAATGAACTGGTTCCACGTCACGCCGTTGTCCAGACTAATCAGGGCTTTTTCAAGCTCGGTGGCGTTGTTGAACAAGTCGAGCAACTCGATGTTCCGCAAATCGACCGGAGTGCTGAAGGTGATCTTCAGTTTCTCGTCGCCGCCTTCGGTGATTTCGTCATCTGCCCCAATCCCAATACCGTCGCCATCGCAGGCAAGGTTGTGCGCCGGCGATCCGGCATAACCGTCGAGGCAGCCCTGGCGTTCGGAACTTCCGCTGTTGAAGGTCATCTTTGGCGATCCCGACCCGTGCGAGGTCAGAGTCACGGTCACACCAGCGATCACGGTCGAAAACGACGAGACGCCGTTAACGGCGGAAAATGGGGTCGCATTAGTGAGGTCGATGTAAACCGGGCCGGCCCACGCTTGGCCAGCCGCGGCCACAAGGCCGCTCAACACCGCGCCGATGGCTAAAAGCCTGCGCAAGAACATCCCCCAAAACTCAAACGCGAAACGACCAAACACACCAACCGTCTTTTTGTTTTTACAACCCTGTTTGGCCGGGCTTATAGCTTATTCTCATGCAATGGTTGTGCCAGAATCCTTAACCGGCGACAAGGGCAACAATGTAAAATTTTTCAACTACTTGTAGTGAGTCGATACTATGTGGGCGTCGAAATCTGACCAATGTTTGCCTTAATTTTATTTATATATATCATATGTTTAGAGCAGTTTATCGAGTCGGTGGGATGAGTTCGCGCAAGCATCGGTAAAATAAGAACATTTTCGGCCTCCAGACACGTAAAGGTAGGTTCAGGTGACCAGCGCACCACATCTAAAGGGTGTTCACAGGGTGGTCGGACCGTCAGCCCAATCCGCGTGAGTTTCAGCGATAAATTGTGTTCGCCGACGGCATTTGGCGCACTTCCTGGTACGGCCGACCGACGAGTTACGACGGACTAGATCAATTGAGATCGGCCGCGAAGCGCTTCAGGTCTTCGAGGCGGCAATAGGCCAAGGCGCCGGCGTGAGTGGCCGACAGCATGACTTTTGGCGCGTGTCCGGCTGCGAAAGCCTCCTGCCACCGCGGTGCACACAGGCACCACCGGTCGCCCGGCTTCAACCCAGCGAACCCGAATTCGGGGCGTGGCGTGGACAAGTCGTTGCCACGGGACTTTGAGAATACGAGGAACTCAGCGGTCATGACCGCACACACCGTGTGCGAACCGCGATCCTGTGGGCCAGTGTTGCAGCAACCGTCGCGAAAGAACCCGGTCACGGGGCGGATCGAGCAGGTGGCCAGCGGCCCGCCCAGCACGTTCCGCGACGGTTGCCGTTCAAAGCGCCGCGCTTCTTCGTCTCCCATATCCCGCATCGACGGGTCGCTCCTTGGCCGATGAGCCAAATGCTAGCGGCTGACAACGGCTCCGGGCAATCGCTGCTCGCGTGGGCCGGTTGCCACGCGGTTGAGCTATGGCCGTAAGCCAGAATAATGTGAGCTTGAGCGATGCAGGAGACACAGGTTGATGCGAACGATCATCGCCCGGACTCTCGGAGGCTGGCTTTGGCTTGCCGGCGCCTTCGCGCCAGCAATGGCCGCGCAAGAGCTGCGCATGGCCTTGATTTCCGCTCCGCCATCCCTGGGCAATCCGTTTGGCGCCGTGGGCCCGCCGTCAAGTTTTGTCTGGGACGCCCTGTTCGACCCGTTGGTCGCGCCGACCGACACCGGTGATCTTGCTCCGGCATTGGCCGAGCGATGGTCAGTCGAAGAGCCCACCCGGTGGCGGTTTCACATTCGCCGGGGCATCCAGTTCTCCAACGGCGAGCCGCTCGATGCCGACGCGGTCGCCGCGACCATCCGCTGGCTGATCGGTCCAGAGGGCCGGCGCCTGGTTGTGGGTTCCGAAGTCGCGGGAATTGCCAGCGTCGAAGTGGTCGATCCTTTCACGGTGGACATTCGCACCGCCGCGCCCGACGCGATCCTGCCGAAACGCCTGACGCCTGTGGCGATCGTTGCCCCGCGCGCGTGGGCCGAGCTCGGACCCGATGGGTTCGCGCAGACCCCGGTTGGTACCGGTCCGTTTCAGCTGCAGTCGTGGACCGCGGGCGGTCGCATCACGCTCGTCGCGGCGCCGACATCCTGGCGCAAGCCAAAGCTCGACCGCATCACGTTCGTGGTGACGTCCGATCCGGTCGCACGCATACAGTCGTTGATGTCCGGCCAAATCGACGTGGCGGTCGCGCTGGGGCCTGAAAATGTCGCCGAACTCGAAGGCCGCGATTTCACGATCATCTCTTCGCCGACTCCGCAAGTCTATTCGATCGCTTTCAACGCGATCGGCAGGCCGCAGTCGATCATTGCCGACGTGCGCGTCAGGCAAGCGATAAATTACGCCGTGAACAAGGACGCGATCACCGAAGTGATGATGCGCGGGCGCATGCGGCCCACCGGGCAGGGCGCCACGCCGATGACCTTCGGGTACGACCCCGAGATCAAACCGTATCCGTACGATCCGGATCGCGCGCGCGGCCTCCTGGTCGAAGCGGGGGTCAAGCCAGGCATCAGACTTGCGGCTGACATCGTGACCAACGGCCTTGCCGGCGGTCCGGAGTTCCTGGCTCTCGTGCAGCAAGACCTGGCCGCGGTTGGTCTCAATCTCGAGATCCGGTCGGTCCCGTTCGCGGACTGGTTGCGAAAATATGTAGCCAATACTTTCGACGTGGAGTTGTTTGGCCTGTCTTGGAACGGCGCGCCCTATTACGACTTGATTCGCTCTGCGTCGTATTTTTCGTGCCAGAAACCCGCGCCTTTTTTCTGCGACCCGGAAGCGATGCCCTTGTTCGACGCCGCGGCGGGTGAGTTCGACGTGGATCGGCGCCGGGCTATTCTGCAGCGGTTGGCCCGCCGCCTGCACGAGACCGCCCCGGCGTTGTTTCTTTACGAAGTGACGGATCTGGCGGTTGTAAGCCCCCGGGTCGGCAACTTCCGCATCAGGACCCGCGTTCCGGTCTACGAAGAGTTGGTCATGACGGGAATGTGAATTACCAGGGTGGTCGGTCAAACGCCTGCTTGCGTATTTCCTTCAACCGAAGATATTTCATTCCCCCACAAACCGAGGGGCAAATTAACTCATGAGACGGACATTGGCTGTGGCCGGCATGGCCGTCCTCGCGGCGGCGGGTTGTTCGAGCGCGCGGCTCGCGTGGGCAGACGGTGAAGCGGCATCGGCCGGTGCCGCCGACCTTGCGGCGAGCACGGTTCAACAGGTCGCACCGCCGCCCCCCGACCAAATTCCCGAGATCGACCCGCTGGCGCTTTACGGCGACGAGTTGGTCTTCGACATCTATCGCAAAAAATCCAAGATCGGTCAGCACCGGGTGAATTTCGAGCGTGACGGCGAGCGGCTCACCGTTTCGGTCGAGATGCGCCTGGGCGTCGACTTCATGTTCTTCCGCGCTTACGAATTCGAGTACGACGCCACCGAAATCTGGCAGGGCCGGGAACTCATCGCATCCACCTCGTATGTCGACGACAACGGCAAAAAGGTCACGGTTTCGGCACGTGCCGACGGCGATGTCTTCAAGATCGACGGCCCCCGCGGCGCCACGCTGGCCAGTTCGTGGGTTTTCCCCACAAACCACTGGCATCGTGGCCAGGTGAACTCGCGCATCATTCTGAACACCATCAATGGCCGCCTGACACGCGTGGAACCGGTCGCCAAGGGCATCGACCGTGTCGCGACCCTGCAGGGCGACGTCGACGCCGAGCACTTCCTTTACACCGGCGAACTGCGCGACACCGAGGTCTGGTACGATGCTGCCGGCCGCTGGGTAAAAATGGCGTTCAAAGCCAAGGACGGCTCCACCATCGAATACCGGTGTCGTCAGTGCGGATTGGCGTCGCAGCAGGGCCAGGCCGTCGCCGAGTCGATCGAGCCCCAACCCACGTCGTCGCCGTGACGGCGTGGTCATGACCGGTCGGCTGTGGATTACCGGGTCGGGCAAAGGCATCGGCCGTGCGGTGGCGCGCGAGTATGCCGCCCGAGGCTGGCTGGTGGCGGCGAGCGCCCGCACCGGGGTTGACCTTGAAGCGCTCAAAGCCGAGGTCGAAGCCGCCAAGCTGCCCGGCCGCATCGTGCCGTACGTCAACGATGTCACCGACCACGACGCCGTCAAACGCACGTTCAAGCAGATCGAGCACGATCACGGGCCGCTCGATCAGATCATCTTCAACGCCGGAACACACATCCCCACCGATCCCAAGACCTTCGCCATCGAGCCCTACCGCACGCTGATGGAGGTCAACTTCATGGGCGCTGTGAACGGTTTGGCCGCCGTCGTGCCGACGCTGGTCGATCGCCGGCGCGGTCATGTCGCGGTCGTGTCTTCGGTCGCGGGCTATCGCGGTCTGCCGAATGCCGCGGCTTACGGCGCCACCAAAGCCGCCCTGATCAACATGTGCGAATCTCTCAAGACCCAGTTGGACGGGATGGGGGTGACCATATCGGTGATCAATCCCGGCTTCGTGCGCACGCCGTTGACCGATAAGAACGAGTTTCCGATGCCGTTCCTGATGGAACCCGAAGACGCCGCGCGTGCGGTGTTCAACGGCATGGCGCGGCGCAAGTTCGAGATCGCGTTTCCGCTGCCGTTCGTGCTGATCCTGAAGCTTCTGCGCATGTTGCCGTACGCGCTGTATTTTCCCCTGGTGCGAAAGACCACCGGGGCATGAGCGAGCCGACGATTGCCGCGTCCGCCGATGCCTACATCGCGTTCTACGAGGGGCTGTCCCGCGCGTCCGTCGTTGCGCTGGACACGGTCGCGGCCGATGACATCGTATTCACGGACCCGTTCAACCAAGTCCATGGGCGCGACCGCTACGCCGCGCTGCTCTTGAAGATGTTCGACGCCGTGCCCGACATCCGCTTCGCCGTGTCGCATCGGGCTTTCGCCGGCGACACGTGCTTCATCCGCTGGCGGTCGGCCGGTACCTTGAAAGCCCTGGGGGGCGCGCCGTGGGTGGTTGAGGGGATGAGCGAGTTGCGCTTCGCGCCCGATGGCCGGGTGCGCGAGCACATCGACCACTGGGACGCAGCCGCGCAGTTCTACGAAAGGCTTCCCGTAATCGGCGCGGTCTTGCGCCTTATTCGGCGGCGCGTTTCAGCTCATTGATGGCGGCGGCGGACTGTTCGACACGTCGGAATGCCAGAGTGACGGTGCCGATATGGAAACCCCATTTCGATACTGTGGCACGGTTGAGCAGCACCCCGTCGGGCTGCAGAAACATCCAGTCGTCGAAGTGCACGCGCCAGGTGCCGTCGCCGACCTTGAGGTCCATATCGTAAGACCAGCTCAGTGCGTTACCGAAGCTCTTGCCTAGTGCCGTGCCGATCACGTCGCCGGCGGTGCCGGTGTAGGTGTTGTCGTCCTGCTTGGTGATGGTCCAAACACGGCGATCCTTTTCGCCGTCTGAGTAGACGAAGCGTTCGTCGAGCACCAGTTTCTCGCCGTCCCAGGTGCCGTTGATATCGACCACGAACTGCCGGCGCAGGTTGCCGAAGCGGTCTTCGAACATGCCCCACGCCTTCGTGCTGCCCGAGAAGTAGCTCTCGAGCACGAAGCGCGGTTCCTTGCCTGCGAAGTCTTCCGGTTTCATGGTTCCCGTGCACGCCGATACGGCAAATGCCGCCATTGCCACGGCGGCCAGCTTCTTAAACCTAGGCACCAACGCTTCGTACACCATCGTGCTGCGCTCCGGTCTGAGGGTCAGTCCCGCCGCGACAGCGCCTCCAGCCGCAACCTGATCACGCGTTGGCGCTCTGCCGTGATCGGGAACGACCAGACAATGCTAATGGCCACTGCCTTCAGTACGACAGGGACCGCGGCATAGATCACCCCCAGAGCGGTCAGGCCCGCTTCGGAGCTGCCGCCCTGGGGATCGAAGCCAAAGGCCGCCAGCGTGGGGAAGGCGATCCCGACGGCTGCGGCCAAGGCCAGCTTGGTCGCCATGCCCCACAGCGCGAAAAACAGCCCGGCACGGTGCCGCCGCGTGCGCAGGGTGTCGAAATCAACCACATCCGCCTGGAGGGCAGGGGGGATGGCCAGGTCGGCCCCCAGGCCGATCCCGGTGATCACGCACACCAGGCCGAACGCCCAGACCTCGCCGGGGGCTATCACCGGCACGAAGGCGAACGCGGCGCAGGTCAGGATCATCGACCAGCACCAGGTGCGGTGTTTGCCAATACGCCGGCTGAGCGCCAGCCACGCCGGTATGGCCGCAACGGCGAACAGGAAGTAGACCAGAATCAGCACGCCGCGCTCGGTCTGATCTGCCAGCAGCCGATGTTCCAGGTACAGCAGAAACAGCGTGGAGGGGATGCCATTGGCCAGCCCATTGATGAACCAAGCCGACAACAGCCGCACAAATGGCCGATTACCGGCCACCGCCTGGGCGGTATCGCGCAGTACCGTCAGTGGCGGACGCCCCGTAGAACTGTCCTGATCGGCGCGCGGCGGCAGCAGGTCGGGCACGCGCAGAAGGGTCAGGAGAATGAACGGCCCGCCCAGGATCACGGCCATCCAGCTGATGATGGCCAACGCATCGCGTTCGCTCAGGCCGGCGCCTGCTGCCCACACCGGAATGGTGCCGGCGGCGAATATTCCGAACACCATGACGCCTTCGCGCGCCGAGGTAATTCGGGCCCGCTCGTGGTAGTCGCCCGACAATTCGGCGCCCCAGGCGGTATAGGGCACGTTGATCATGGTCCAGCCGAGATAAAGCAGCACCGACCACAGCAGGACATAGCCGGCAGTGACACCCACCGGCGGCTGAAACAGCTGAATCAGAGACCAGCCGCCCAGTAGAGCGCCGCCCACCATCCACGGCTTGCGCCGTCCCCAGCGCGTGCGCCACCGATCGCTCAGTGCCCCGACCAGCGGGTCGGTAATGACGTCCGAGGCGCGAGCAACCAGCAGGGCCGTCCCGGCCGCCGCCAACCCCAACTCGGTGCCGTAGAGGCTGGGCAGGAACACCGCCGCCGGAATAGTCGGCATGGCCAGCGCGAAGCCGGGCAGGGCGTAAGCGGCGAGCGTGGGTCCGGAAAGCCGGCGGGCGTCGGTCATGATGTGCTTACGCCGCGATCCGGCGTGCAGACCAGGTGTTCACGCGATTGTGGCCGGAGCGGCGCGGTCTCTATGATCGCACGACCTTGAACTGGCCGACATCAATGCTGCGGGCGCGAAAGCCACCCTCGCAATATGCCAGGTACATTTCCCACATCCGCCGGAATCGGTCGTCGAAGCCCAGAGGTTGGATGGCGTGCCACTTGTCCAGAAAGCGGTCGCGCCAGATGCGCAAGGTTTGCGCATAGCTGGGACCGAACATGGTCGCGTCGGCCAAGTTCAGCTTGGCGGCCTGTACCTGGCTTTTCAGCGCCGTCACCGAAGGCAGCATGCCGCCGGGGAAAATATAGCGCTGAATGAAGTCCGCACCCTTGCGGTAACTATCGAAACGCTTTTCGTCGATGGTGATGATCTGCAAGGCGGCGCTGCCGCCGGCGACCAGGCGTTCGCGGATCATGTTGAAGTAGCGCGGCCAGTGTTCTTCGCCAACCGCCTCAAACATCTCGATCGACGCGATGCGATCAAACGACCCGCCCGTGTCGCGGTAATCCTGCAGACGAAAATCCACCTTGTCGGACAGTCCGGCCTTTTGCAGCCGCGCGGAAGCGTACTTCAGTTGCTCCTGCGACAGCGTCAGCCCGGTCACGCGGCAACCGTAGGTTTTCACCGCGTACTCGGCGAAACCGCCCCAGCCGAAGCCGACCTCGAGCAGGTGATGCTCGGGTTTCAGATCCAGCATCGCGGCGATGCGCCGGTACTTCTCGATCTGGGCGTCTGGTAAGGGTTGGTTGGACTCCGTGAAATAGGCCGAGGAATAGGTCATCGTCGGGTCGAGCCATTGGGCATAGAAGTCGTTGCCCAGGTCGTAATGGGCTGCGATGTTTTTGCGGGCGCCACGTCGGGTGTTGGGCCGCAGCAAATGGCCGATACGGTGGCGGATCTTGTGGAACAGGTTCTGCATCGCACCGGCATTCCACGAGTCCATGTTCAACGCCGCAAGCTCGATTACGTCGCTGAGTTCCGGGCTATCCCAGTCGCCATCCAGGTAGGCCTCGACGAAACCGAAATCGCCTTGGGCCATGAACCGTCGCAACGCGCGCCAGTTGCGCACGTGGATCACCGCGTGGGGGCCCGCTTCGGTGTTGCTCGACAGTTCGTATTCCGTGCCGTCGGGCATCACCAATGTCAGCCGCCCGGCCGTCAACCGCGACACGACGCTGAGGAATTTCTGAATCAGAATATTGCCGCGCCGGTGCGCCGGTTCGCCGGCATTGGCGACCACGCTCCGCACAGGTTCACCCACGGTTACGGACTCATCAGACATCGAACACTCACCTGAACAACCAAGCTCACGCGCGCACCACACTGACCGGTTCCGCCGGTGGCGGAGGCCGGCGCACTAGCGGCACGCCCTTCAACCATAGTTTTAGTGCCTCCCAATGGATTCCGCCAATGACCTTCAATGTCAGCAGCGGGAACGACGCCACCAGGCGCCGCAGGGCCTGCGCACTCAGCGCGATGCGGGTGCCCGAGAACGAAGCGAACAAAAGCGCGCCGTCGCAATCGGTTTCGTTGATAGCCATCGCCACAGTCTCGCCCGGCGGCCGGACCCGGAAGTGGTAGGTCATCGCCATTTCGATGAACGGTGAGACATACAGATTTTTCCCGCAACTCTGGCGGATCACTTCCGCTCCCGGATCGGCAACAGGGATCAGGTAGCTGTGGCGTTGATGGAAGGTGTTGTTGACCTGATACAGGATTGCCGACAGTTCGCCGCTGCGGCGATAGCAGAAGTACACGCTGAGCGGATTGAAGGCGTAACCGAAGATGCGCGGATAGCACAGCAGGCGGATCGGCCCACCGTCCGCGTCGATCCCCGCGGCGGCCAGTTGGCGTTCCACCCAGGCTTTGAGCGGCGCAGCCTCGCCCGGACCGTGGTCGCGGTCGAAAAAACTGATCGGTCGCCATCGATTGTGGCCGAAGCCCGATACTTCGCGGTCCAGGCGCGGCAATTCATCAAGGTCGAGCAGCATCGAGAACACGCGGTAGCTCAATCGATGTTTGCGCGGCCGAACGCGGCGATGCATTACCGTGCCGGCGTAGAAACATGATGCGTACCCGGTCACGCCGCCACCTGCAGCGGTGGCAGGAAAATTCGGCCCGATTCTTCGGCGACGCGCCACGGGCGTTTCAGGCCCGAGACTTCTTCGCCGACGGCCAAGCCGGCCTGCAGGCCATCCTCATGAAAACCGTGACCAAAATAAGCGCCGCAGAACCAGGTGCGGTTGCGGCCCTGCAACGTCCACAGGGCTTGCTGTGCCTTGAGCGCGCAGTGGTCGAAGATCGGATGCTCGTAGTCGAACGCGTCGATGAACGCTTCGGGGCGCGGTGCGCGGTGCGGATTCAGTGTCACGAACAGAGGCTTGCGCGCATCGATGTTCTGCAGGCTGTTCATCCAGTATGTCAGGCAGACCAGGGTATGGTCGGTGGCGTCGCGCCCGGCGATGTAGTTCCAACTGGCCCAGGCCTTGCGCCGGCGCGGCATCAGGCTCTCGTCGGTATGGAGCACGGCGTGGTTACGCTCGTATCGGATATCGCCCAGCACCCGTGCCTCGTCCGCGCTGGGATCGGCCAGCATCGCCAGGGCTTGGTCGGAATGCGCGGCGATCACGACGCCGTCATAGGTTTCGATGGACCCGTCGGCGGCGGTCACGTCCACGCCCTGGGCATGACGGCGCACCGACGTCACCGGGCAATTCAAGCGGATGGACTCGCGGAAGCGTTCGCTGATCTTGGCCACGTAGACGCGGCTGCCGCCGGTCACTGTGCGCCACTTAGGCCGGTACTTGTCGCGCAGTTCCAAAAGGCCATGATTCTCGAAGAAGCGCACAAACGAAGCCAACGGATAGTCTCGCATGTTGCGCGTCGACGCCGACCAAATGCACGCGCCCATCGGCAGCAGGTGGTCGCGCAGGAACGCCTCGCTATAGCCATGGCTGTCAAGATAGGCGCCCAAAGTCGCCGTCCCGTTGTGCGGTTGCCGGGCGTCGGGAACTGCGTCCCGGTAGAACCGGATGATGTCGCGCACCATTGCCCAGAACCGCGGGCGCATCAGGTTGCGCTTTTGCGCGATCATCGCGCCCAACGAGTTGCCGGAGTACTCGAACGCCCCATTGTCGATCGAGGCCGAGAACGACATCTCGCTGCGTTCGGTGATTATGCCGAGATGATCGAACAGCGCGGTTAGATTGGGATAAGTGCGCTCGTTGTAGACGATGAACCC
>JANRJB010000444.1:0-5398 GCA_033764265.1 Rhodospirillaceae bacterium
TTGCCGCTGATGTCCGGGATTCCAGCCGCCGTGAACCTGCATATGGTGCGATCCAGGCCGCAGTTGCGGGCCTGCCGGTCGAGCGTGCCGTCGTCGAACTGGGAGTCGGAATACGAATAGCCCGCGCCGGCGTTAAAATTGTCGGTGAAAGCTGTATTCAAATCGATCTCAAACCCGGCGATGCGCCCCGCGCCGGCGTTGGCCGTGCGCAGGATGGTGAAGCTCGGGTCCGACGACGGCGCGATCACCTGAAGGCCGCTGACGTCGGAGTAGTAGACCGCGCCGTTGGCGACCAGCCGTCCATCGAGCCAGGTGGTCTTGGCGCCCAGTTCGTAGGTCCAGTTTTTCTCTTCGTCGAACAGGGCGTCCTGCGGCGCATTGGGCGAGATGGTGGCGTTGAAGCCGCCCGAGCGAATGCCCTTTGCCGCCGATGCGTAGATGAACACGTCGTCGCTCAGCTTGTAGTCGGCCGACAGCCGCGGCGAGAAAACCTTGAACGTGCCTTTGTCCACGCGCGGCGGGTTGACCGGCAGGTTGAGCGCGCGCGAGGAAATGTTGGTCTGGTTCTGCCGACGCCAGCGGCCTTCCACATTCACGCGCAAGCCAGGCGTGAGATTGTATTCGACCGCGCCAAAACCCGAGAATTCCTCTTCCTCCTGCACCACCACGCTGTTGATCGCCGGCGTCTTGATCGGCGTCGGCGACCCGAAGCGCGTCCAGGTCTGGAAGTTGATGATCTCGTTGGCGCCTAGCATCGATGTGTCCGCGCCGAACAATGAAATCCGATCACGGTCGATGTCGATGTAGAATACGCCGCCGACCACCGACAGTTTCTCGGTCTGATAGCGGGCGCGCAGTTCCTGGCTGAGTGTCGACATGTCGATGTCGCCCGACCCTACGCTGAAGTAGGAGTTGGAGCGCACGGTGCGCGTGGCGCCGGTGACGGTGTTGGTGGCGGTCGTCACCCAGCCTGTGCTGGTCAGGTCGTGGTCCGCCAGCGCCGTGGCCGCGGAATCGGTGTAGCCAGTCTGCGCCGTCAGCGTGACCGCGCCCACGGTGTAATTCACGGTCAGGCTGCCGATGGCGCTTTCGCGCTGCGCACCGTAGGCATCGGGGCTGATGTCGACGGTGTCCTGCACTGGAACCGGCCCGCAGATCGAGGCGCGCGTGCCGCGCGGGCCCAGACCGCAGGTGTTGGGCGCGATGAAGCGCGCGCCGTTCTCGACGCTGTCGTCGGTGAAGTAGCCTTTGACCGTGATGTCGAGGTCGCTGGATGGCGTGAACGCCAGCGTCGCGCCCAGGTTGACCGACTGATTGCCCGACAGGTTGTCGCCCGGCTCGGCCAGGTTCCTGAATGTGCCATCAAAGGAATTGCCGCTGGCGGCCAGTCGAATGCCGAACCGTTCTGGCACCACCGGCCCGCCGATGGCGACGCGCGCGTCGATGTACTTGTCGGTGCCGAGCGAAGCCTCGAGGTAGCCTTCCCAGTCGTCAGTCGGCCCGGCGGTGACGTAATTGATCGCGCCGGAGAATGCCTCGCGGCCGTACATCGTGGCCTGGGGGCCCTTCAGCACTTCGACCCGGGCGAAATCGAGGAGCTGGATGTTGAGCGCATCGCGGTTGGCCAGATAGATGCCGTCGAGGAACACCGCGACAGTGCCCTCGTTGGTGAATTTGTTGATCTGCGAGACGCCGCGGATCATCGGCGTCATGATGGTGCCGTCGCCGACCTCGTAGAACGACAATCCCGGCGTCAAGGCAGCGATATCTTCCAGGCCGGTCGCTCCGGTTAGGAACAATTCGGTCGAGGTGATGGCGGTGATGGCGAGCGGCACCGTTTGCAGCGCTTCCTCGCGCTTTCGGGCCGTGACCACGATTTCCTCAAGCACATTGCCCTGGGCCCAAGACAACTCAGGCCCGGCGACCGTAATACCCAAACTCAGCGCAGACGCGCGACGCAGCCACTTCGAACGCATGATGACCTCCCCGCGCCGCACCGGGTCCGAACATCGTCCCAGGCCATGGCGCCCCGCCAGCAATTATGGGCAAGTCCAATCATTGAACAATTCCAATTATCTAGATTAGTGATAGAGTTTCTCTATGCCTGTAGCCTTGGACGTTTCCCAACTCGCCCGGTTCGTCGCCATCGCCGAAGCCGGCAGCTTCCGCGCCGCCGCCGAGCGGCTGGGCCTCACCCAGCCGACCCTGAGCTGGAGCATCCGCCAACTTGAGAACGCCGTCGGCACGGAGCTGATCGAACGCGGCGCCCGCGGCGCGCGGCTGACCGACATGGGGCGAGTGCTGTTGCCGCGCGCACGCCTGATCGTCAGTGAATCAGGGCGGGCATTGGCAGATTTCGAGGAGTTGCGCCAACAGCGTGATGCCTCGCTGGCGGTTGGCGTGGCGCCGATGTTCGTCGAGGCGCCATTCGCGGCCGCCTCGGCCGCCGTGCTGTCGCGTAGCCCGCGCCTTAACATCCGGGTGATCGAGGGATACTCCATCGACCTGATCGCCGCGCTCAAGCAGGGGGAGATCGACATGGCCTTCGGCGGCAAGCCGCAGGACGCCGATGCCGCCGGCGTGACGTTCGAGCCGATCCACCGCCAGCGCTATGCCCTGGTCGCCCGCGGTCGCCATCCCATCTTCCGATCCCCGCGCATCAACGACGACTCGGTGTTGGCCTACCCGTGGGTGATGTTCGACGCCGCGCGCTTCGTCAGCCTCGAGGAAGGTCGGTTTCGCGCCCGCGGATTGGAGCCGCCGCGCGTGGCCGCCCGCACCTCGTCGATGCAGTACATCAAGGCCCTGACCCTGTACTCGGATTTCCTGGGTTATCTGGCGACCGATTGCGTGGCGACGGAATTGGCCCAGGAGCGACTGCGCGAAGTGCCGAGCGCGCTGATGGGCTACACCGCCACCGCCGGCATATTGACGCGCGAGGGGTCGGCCCAGACGCGTGCCATGCAGGCGATGAAATCGGAACTACGCAAAGCCTGCCGCGCGGCGAAATCGACGAGATAGCGCGCGCCTTACGACTTCTTCGGCCAGTCGGCGCCGACCTTCAAGTGCCCCTCGCGCGACAGCGGGCCGATGGTGCGCACGATGAAGGCGTCGCGCTCGGTCTGCCACGCGGCGGTGTCGGCCTCGCTTGGCACATAGTTCTCGATCATCGGCTGGGTGATGCCTTTTTCCGCCAACAGCTTCTCCATCACCCGCATGCGCCGCCACAACGCCCACACCTCGGCGCCCATGGCCTGCATCGAGGTAACCAGGTTGTCGGTCATCGGTTGTCCCAGCATCACCACGTCGTCGACGTCGGACTTGATGAACGGGGCGGTATGGGTCTTGTCGCTCTGGGTCTTGTCGGCGGGTTCGTTGGCCATTGAAGTCGCTCCAGGTCCGATGCGTCAGGCCGGCTTGACGGCGATGATGTTGGCCTTGTTGTACCAGGCGGCCGGGCCGTCCTCGTTGACGGCGAAGCCCGCGGCGCTGAGCGCGCCGGCGAAATCCATCTGCCGATACTCGATGCGCCAGACCTCGTTGTTCCAGCGGTGGTCCTTCCATTCCTGGAAGTTGCCGTAAGCGCTGTCGGGCGGGCGACGGTTGCCGGTGTAGAAGTCGATCGGGAAGTACACGCCGCCTGGCCGCAACACGCGGAACGCCTCGGCCATGATCTTGCGCGAGGCCTCGGCCGGGACCTCGTGATGCAGGATGTACGAGGCGACCACGTCGAAGTGGCCGTCGGGGAAGCGGGTGTCCTCGGCCAGCCTTTGCGCGAAATTCACCGCGACGCCCAGGTCGACGGCACGCATGTGACCGTAGCGGATCATCGGCGCGCCGACGTCGATGCCCCAAATCTCGGCGTCGGGGTGGCGTTCCTTGAGCGCGATGGTCAGCTGGCCGATGCCGCAACCCATATCGAGGATGCGCTTGAGCTTTCCATCCTGCGGCGCCGGAACCTGACTGGCCAGTTGAGCGTGGTGCTCGTCCTGGTAATTCATGGTCTTGCCGGCTTCGTAGAAGGCATTGGTGCCATAGTGATAGATCGCCCCGGCGAACGCGTTGCCGACATAGCCGCCCGGCTGCATGTGAATCTCGTGCCGGGTGTAGTCCGGCATGACGAGATCGGGGTTCAGTTCCAATGTGCCGGGACCGGCCTTGTCGTAAGCCTCGAACTCGGCGACGTAGCGGTCCTGGTTGCGCTCGAACGCCTCTTTGAACAAGCGGTGGGCCATGCGCTGGGAATCGATGCGCACGCGGCCTTCCAGCCCGATGACGGGATCGTTCTCGACCAGCTTGACGAACTCGGCCGGCGGCACATTGGCCTTCGGGTCAAGGCCGTTGGCCTTCAGGATGTCGTTGAAGCGGGCGCGTGCCGCGGGTTCAAGCACGTTGGTGCGGTAGCGCCGCAAGCCGGTGGTGAAGTCGACCCGGCTGTCGACGTCTAGCGTCGGCAGGCGTTCGAGCCGCCCTTGCGTGCCGCGCGGCTCCACGTCGAACGCCTTGGGTTTCGCGGCGTGCGCCTTACGGCCCGGCCGCAACGCCGCCAGCGCCGCGCTTATGGTTCCGGTGGCCCCGACAAACAAACGCCGATTGAGCATGCGCGTTCTCCTTGGCTTCCGCACAGCGATCTCAGGACTCGAAGTTCAGGATCGACTGCCCCAGCATGCGCCCGAAGGTCAGCGCCGGGGTGACCATCATACCATTGACGAAGCTGTCGCCGGAGGTGTTTCCGCCGCCGATCACCTCGCCGACGGCATAGAGATTGGGGATCGGCGCACCGCCTGGCTTGAGCACCCGCATCCGGGTATCGATACCGAGCCCGGCGCAGGACTTGACGGTGAAGCCTTGCACGGCGATGGCGTAAAACGGCGGCCTGGCGATGGGCAGCGGCATGTGGTTGCGCCCCAGCCGGTCCGAGCCCGCGGCTTGCGCGGCGTTGTAGTCGGCCACCGATTTCGCCAGCACCGGGGCGTCGAGCCCGGCGCGGGCCGCGAGTTCGCCCAGCGTGTCGGCCTTGACGAACATCGGGTGGGCGTTGAACGCGGCGTCGAGCTTCTGCCGCGGCCAAGTGGGCGCGATCGGCGGGGCCTTGTCCAGGATCTCCTGGTCGAACACGATGAAATGGCGGTGGCCCGGCTGGGCGAGCAGCGCCTTCTCGCGGTGATCGACGCTCGGGTGGTCCTCGCGCACGAAGCGCGCGCCCCTGGCATTGACGAAGATTTCCCACGGCTGTCGCATGTTCGGATACAGCATCACCGCCACTTCCAACGGCGCCGGGAAAGCGCGGTGTTGCAGCACCGAGCCGAAGGTGCAGAGGTACTTGTCGCCGCCGCGCAGGTAGCCGCCGGCGGCCAAGCCCATGGTCAGGCCGACGCCCTGCGCCATCGGGTGCGCG
>JANRJB010000449.1:0-1859 GCA_033764265.1 Rhodospirillaceae bacterium
CGCGGCCTTGATGATGCGTTCCATAGCTCCGGGGAAGTCTCAGTAGCCGGCGTGCTTGTCTACCAGATTGCGCAGCGGCGCTCCGTCACGGTAGCGCGTCCAGTTGTCGAAAAACAGGTCGAGCTGCCGCCGCCAGAAGCGCCGCGGCGAAATCGCCGAGATGTGCGGCGTGAAGAGCAGGTTCGAAATGCCCCAGTAGGGGTGGTCGGCGGGCACGGGCTCCTGCGTAAAGACATCGACCACCGCCCCCCGCAGCCGCCCCGCCCGCAGCGCCGCCGCCAAGGCCGATTCGTCCACTAGGGCACCGCGGCCCACATTGGCCACGATGGCCCGAACCGGCAGCTGCGCGAGACGCTCCGCCGTCAGCACACCGCGCGTACTGGCAGTCGCTGCGGCGGCGAGCACCACGACGTCGGCGTCGGGCAACAGCCCGTCGAGCGCGTCGAGCGCCACGATGGCATCGAAGCCCGGCGGCGTCGGGGCATCGAGCCGGCGCCGCACCCCGGTGACGCGCATCCCGTGCGCCGAGAGCCGACGCGCGACCGCCGACCCAATACCACCGGCCCCCACAATCACCGCGTGGCACTCGCTGGCTTCGCGCAACAGTTCGCCCACGATGAACGGCGTCTTGTCCCACACCCCCGCGCGGTAGCGCGACATCGCCACGTCGAACCCGCGCAGGAAGTGCAGCACCCCACCGACGACGTGATCGGCGATCGGCTCGGCCATCAGCCCCGCTGCGTTGGTGAGCAGCACGTTGCTTGCCAGCATCGGCGGGTGGAGCAACGACGCCACGCCGGCGGCCGCACTCTGCACCCAGCGCAGCGCCGGTGCCGCGCGAAACAGCGGCTCCGGCATCCCGAATCCGAAGTACACCTCGGCGTCGGCAATTGCCGCCAGCAATGCCGGCGACGCGACCGCCCCACCATCCCCGTCGCTCACGGTAAAGGAGTCGACGAACCGCAGCGTCCAATCGGGCGGCGTGCGAGCCGCCAGCTCGGCGGCGCCCCAGTCCGGCAAGGCCCAGTTCGCCGACGTGGACTTGAGATCCACCGTGCGGACCGGCATCAACCGTTCCGTCGGGATCCAGGCGCGCCACTCACGCGCGGGCGAGCCCCATCGCGTCCTTCACGTGGGCAATCGTCTCGCCGGCCAGCGCGCGCGCGTGGCGGGTGCCGTCGGCCAAGGCGTCGTCGAGCCGAGCCGGCTCGTCGCGCAGGGCCTGCGCGCGCGTACGAATCGGCACCAGCTCGCGCTCCATTCCTTCGTGCAGGACCTTCTTGCAGTCCATGCAGCCCCACGCCGCGCTCTTGCACTTGGTCGCGACGTCGGCCTGCGTGGCCTCGTCACTGAACGCCTTGTGCAGCGTGTAGATGTTGCAGACGTCGGGATTCCCCGGGTCCGACTTGCGCACGCGCGCGGGGTCAGTGACGGCGGGCCGCAGCTTCTGCCACACGGTGTCGGTGTCGTCGAGCAGGCCGATCGTGTTGTTCATCGACTTCGACATCTTGGCCTGCCCGTCGAGCCCCAGAATGCGACGCGTCGGCGTCAGCAGCGGCTTGGGCTCGGGGAAGAACTCGCTGCCGAAGCGCGCATTCCAGTTGCGCGCGATCACCCGGCTCAATTCCAGATGCTGCACCTGGTCTTCGCCCACCGGAATGACGTCAGCGCGGTACAGCAGAATGTCGGCGGCCTGCAGCACGGGGTAGTTGAGCAGGCCCGCCATCACCTGTTCCTGCTTCTGCGACTTGTCCTTGAACTGCGTCTGCCGCTCGAGCTCGCCCAGCGGCGTCACCGTGTTGAAGATCCACTGGAGCTCGGTATGTTCCGGCACAGTGGACTGCACGAAGACGCGGCAC
>JANRJB010000025.1:0-1748 GCA_033764265.1 Rhodospirillaceae bacterium
CCACGCAGTCGCCGCCAGCGCGACGAGCGCGATCGTCAGCAGTGCCACGCTGTAGACCTCGGCCTCGACCGCGTTCTGCCACGCCGTGAACGAGAAGGCGCCGACGAGCGCCGCGCCCCACCCCGCCATCGGGGCGACCCACCGCGGCGCGTCCGCCGCCCGGGCCGCGCTCGCGTGCACCACGAGAAACCAGGCGCCGGCCGCGATCGCGCCGCACACGGCGCTCATCAGGTTGAGGCGCCACGCGTAGTCGCCGAACGGCACGACGAGCCCCCACACGTGGGCGAGCAGCACCCACAGCGGGGTCCCGGGCGGATGCGGGATGCCCAGCATCTTCGCGGCCGTGATGAACTCGCCGGCATCCCAGAACGTCACCGTCGGCGCGAGCGTGGCGAGATAGCCCGCCAGCACGACGACGGCCACGAGGGCGGCCTGCCCGAGCGGCCAACGCGCGCGACTCATCCCTGCCCTGCCCGTCGCACCGCGTGCGCGATGGTGACGGCATCACGCGCGGCACCCGGATCGTGCACCCGAAAGAGCGTGGCACCGGCAGCCGCCGCCACCGCACACGCCGCCGCCGTGGCGCGGTCCCGATCCTCGAGCGCGGCACCGGTGAGCTCGCCGAGGAAGCGCTTGCGCGACACGCCAACGAGGACCGGTTGGCCGAGCGCGACGATGGCATCGAGGCCGGCGAGGAGCTGCACGTTCTGCTCGGGCGTCTTGGCGAAACCGAAGCCGGGGTCGAGCGCGATCGCCTCCGCCGCCACGCCAGCAGTGAGCGCAGCGTCCCGGGCGGCGACGAGTTCGCGCACGACGCCGGTCACGACATCCCCGTCGTACTGGGCGTGGTCGTAGGTGGCCAGCGCCCCAAGGGCGCCGCGCGAGTGGGTGAGCACCAGCCCCGCCCCGCTGCGTGCCGCGACCTCACACACCGCCGCATCGTGACGCCCCGCCATCACGTCATTGATGATCGCCGCGCCGGCCTCCACCGCCGCACGGGCGGTCGCCGAGCGCACGGTGTCGATCGAGATCACGAGGTCGGGATGGCGCGCGGCGATGGCGGCGACGGTGGGCACCACGCGGTCGAGCTCCTCCGCCGCCGTGATTGGCGTGGCGCCTGGGCGCGTCGACTCGCCACCGACATCGACGATCGCGGCGCCCGCGGCTAGGAGCGTGTCGACCATTGCGAGCGCCTCGTCGACGGAGGCCGAGCGGGATGGCGCGGAGAACGAATCCGGGGTGGCGTTGACGATCCCCATCAGGATCGGGCGATCGAGCGACAGCGTGCCCCGTGCGTGACGCCAGGCGACCGGCGGCTGTGCCGGCATCGCCATGCCGATCGCGTCGGCCAGCGCGCGCACCGGCTCCGGCTGCACCCACGGCCGCGCGAACGCCCCCAGCCGCGAACGGCCGCCGGCGAGCAGCAGCCAGTCGTCGCCGCTCACGATCTCGAGGCCGAGGCGTGCGGCCAGCGGCACCATCGTCTCGATGGCGTCGGCGGTCACCCCGCTGACGTGGAACGCCGCGACCTCGAGGCCGTCGGCGGTGAGTCGCGCAAGATCGCCCTCCCATCCGTGGGACAGGAGGGCGTCGCGGACCGCGGCAGCGCCGCGGACCGAGAGTGGAGTGACGATCACGCGCCGGCGGGTTCGGCCGGCGGCGCCCCCAGGATCGGGGCGCGCATCGCCGGCGCCTCCGGCCGCGGCGTGTCGGCCACCGGCGGGGCCGGCGGCATCGGCGGCGGCGTC
>JANRJB010000022.1:0-12237 GCA_033764265.1 Rhodospirillaceae bacterium
CGCTGGGCCTGATGAATCCGGGCAAGATGCTGTGACGGCGATTCGTTCGATTTGCATCGTCGGCCCCGGCGCGCTGGGCGGCATGATGGCCGTCAAGTTCACGCGCGCCGGTTTCGCCGTCTCGGCGCTGGCCCGTCCCGACAGCGCCGCGCGCATCGCCGCGCGCGGCATCACCCTGCACGAAGACGGGCAGAGCTATCACGAGCGAATCAAGGTCGCGGCCGATCCCGCGGCGCTGGGGCCTCACGATCTGGTGGTGGTCACGGTCAAAACCGGCGGACTGGCCGCGGTTGCGTCGCACCTGCCGGCGGTGTCGCGGTCCGACACGCCGTGGGTGATCGTCGCAAACGGTGTTCCCTGGTGGTTCTTCGATGATTTCGGCGGGGCGCACGCGGGCATGCGGCTGACCAGCGTTGATCCCGCCGAACGCTTGCGAACCGCGATCCCGACGCCGCGCGCGATCTGGGGCGTAATCAACTGCCGCGTTTCGTTCCGGCCCGACGGCAGCCTGAGCCACGAACACTCAAACCATCTTCAGCTTGGCCGGCCCGATCGCACGACCGCGGGGCTCGACATTGTCGCCGATACGTTTCGCACCGGTGGCTACGTCACCGAGCCGGTCGCGGCGATCCACGAGGCGATCTGGGGCAAGCTCTTGGCCAACATGACGTTCAATCCCATCAGCGCGCTGACGATGGCGACCACCGACGTGATGCTGTCCGATCCGCTGGTGCGCGAGCTGGCGGTCGCCGTCACCGACGAAGGCCGCGCCGTGGGCGCCGCGCTGGGGTTGCCGCCGGGCCCCAGCGGCGCGGACCGGTTTCCGGTCGGCCGAAAACTCGCGCGCGCCGCGACCTCAATGCTGTCCGACGTGGAACGCGGCCGGCCGCTGGAGCTGGATGCGCTGGTGGCGGCTGTGGTGGAGATCGCCGACCGGGTCGGCGTGCCGGTGCCGTTCACGCGGATGCTGCTGGGCCTGGCCCGCGTGCGCAGCCACACGCTGTCAGGCGCTGCGTAGCCAGCGGGCGTAATCGGCCAGGCCCTGTGTGAGCGTCATCGCCGGGCGGAATCCCAGCCGTTCCACGCGTGCGGTTTCGGCGCGGTAGTGGGCCGGGTCGCCGGCGCGCACAGCTCCGGAAAACGCGATCTCGGCGCGGCTGCCGAGCGCCTGGCCCAGGCCGGTGGCGAACGCACGGATGGTGGTGGCAACGCCGGTGCCGCCGTTGACCAGGGTCAAGCCCGGCGGCGCGGTCGTCGCCAGCAGATGGATCAGCGCGACCGCGTCGTCGATGTGCAGAAAATCGCGCGTTTCGCCGCCAGTGCCCGACAATTCAACGCGTGCCGCACCGCCGAGGAACTTGCGTCCCAGCTCCCACGGCAATTGCTTGCGCAGGCCGGGGCCATAAACCGAAAAAAAGCGGATGACGCCGATGTTCAGGCCATCGGACGCGGCGGCGCAGCGCTGCTCGACCGCGTGTTTCAACTGGCCATAGACCGAGATGGGCGCAGGCGTCATGTCCTCGCGCAAGGCGCGGTCACCGGCATCACCGTACACCGCCGCGCTGGACGGGATAATCAGACGGCAGGCAGGTGCATGACCGGCGAGGAACGCCAGCACGGCCTCGACCGAGCCGACCGTGTCGATCCGCGCTGCCACGGGGTCGGCCTCGGCGCGGCCGACGGTGCCGGTGCCGGCGGCGTGAAACAGCGCATCTGGCCGGCCGGTGCGCGACAAGGCCTCAGCCAGCGCGACGGGCGTCACATCCGAAACGACGGTTGCGGCGGCGAGCGGATGGCCAGCCTCGGGCGCGCGGCGGTCGATGGCCAGCACCCGCCAGCCTTCGGTCCGCCAGCGGCGGGCGACCGCGGTGCCGATGAACCCGGCGCCGCCGGTGATCCAGCCGACCCGCGCCATCGCAACGCCTAGAACTTGCGCACGGCGAAGCCGACGCCGTAGCCGGCTTCGCGGTAGCTGTAGGCCGAGAAGCGCTCATCGTCGGCCACCAGCGCGCGCCAGACGCGGTTGAGTTCCGGGTGCGCGGGGTGAGAGATGTCGTCGAACACCACCGCGCCGCCGATGGCCAGGCGCGGCAGCACGTCGCGCAGATCCTGAGCGGCGCCGGCTTCGGAGTGATCGCCATCGACGGTGATCAGGTCGATCATGGCATCGGCGTTGCGGGCGAAAAACGCGGGCACGGTCTGGTGAGAGTCGCCATCGATGAAGGTGGCCGCGCCGCGATGGCCGACGCGCTTCAGCTCATCCTGCACCAGCGCCGGGCCCGGATTGGGCATGCCGGCGTAATTGGTCATCCACATATCGAACAGGAACTTGGCGGCGTACGGCGACTTGCTGGCCACCGCGCAGGCGCTGCGGCCGCGGCGCACGCCGATTTCAAGATACGTCCGCGGCTGCAGGGCCTCGGACAGGCACAACAACACCGTGACGATATCGGCATAGCGCCAGGTCGCGCCAAAGCGGGCCATGCCGCCGCGGTAGAAGCTTTTCAGATAGGTGGTGTAATCATCCGGCGACAACCGCTCCATCAGCGCGAGCGCCTGGGCCAGGTAGTCGCCGCCGGTCAGGCGTTCGCCCAGCGTGTCGGCGCCGATCATCACCGGCGGATACCACGCCGCCTGGTTCGGTTCCGGCAGGTGGCAGGCGGCGGGCACGAACGCGCCGGTGGTGCCATAGGTCGGACGCTGCAGGGCGTTCATGGGCGTGTCTCCGAACTCAAATCCGTCTCAACAGGCGCGCGGGGTTGCCGGCATAGATGCCGGGCACTTCGATATCGCGGGTCACCACCGCGCCGGCGCCGATCACGGCACGCGCGCAGACGCGCACCGGCAAAATGGTGGCGTTGCTGCCGATGCTGACGTTGGTGCCGATCACGGTCTTCTTCCACTTGGCGGTGTCGCCGCGGGCCGGGCCGCCGTCGGCATAGGTGTCGTTGATGAACATGACACCGTGGGCGATCACGCAATCGTCACCGATGGTCACCAGTTCGCAGACGAAGCTGTGCGACTGGATGCGGCAGTTTCGACCGATGGTCACGCCCTTCTGGATTTCCACGAACGGGCCGATGAAGCAGCCGTCGCCGATGGCGCAGCCGTACAGGTTGACCGGCTCGACCACGGTCACGCCGGCGCCGAAGGTCACGTCGACGATGCCGGCCTGTCTCAGCGTCGGGCGATGGGGTGCGGTCATGGTTTACGGCCGTGCGGCGGACAGAAAGGCGTTGATCACCCGCTCGGCCTCGGTATCGGTGATGTCGCCGCAGATCGGTAGGCTGAGCACGCGGTCGGCAGTGCGTTCGGTGTGCGGCAGGCGGACTTGCGCGCACGGCAGGCGCGCCAGCGCCGGCTGGCGATGCAAGGGCAGGGGGTAGTGCACGCCGGCGGCGATGCCTTGCGCCTTCAGCCGCGCCAGCACCTCGTCGCGGTTGCCGACCTCGACCACGTACAGGTGATACACGCAGATGGTGCCGGGCAGCGGCTCAATGACCTTGAAACCCCGGGGCTTCAGTCGGCTGTCGTAGAAGGCGGCGATGGCCTGGCGACGGGCGGTCCAGGTCGGCAGGTGCGGCAGCTTGACCGACAGCACGGCGGCCTGGATTTCGTCCATGCGCAGGTTGTCGCCAATCACGTCGTGCGCGTACTTCGACTCGCGGCCGTGATCCACCAGCTTGGCGATCAGCGCAGCCACCTGGGCATCGCGCGCGACCGTGAAGCCGGCGTCGCCGTACGCGCCCAGGTTCTTGCCGGGGTAAAAGCTGAAAGTGCCGGCATCGCCGATGGTGCCGAGCGCGCGGCCCTGGTGGCTGGCGAGGTGGGCCTGGGCGGTATCCTCGATGACCTTGAGATTGTGCTGCGCCGCCAGCGCCAAGATGGCGTCCATGTCGGCGGCCCCGCCGTACAGATGAACCGGAAGTATGGCACGCGTGCGCGGCGTGACGGTCGCGGTCGCGATGTCCAGGGTGTAACTGCGCGGGTCGATGTCGGTGAACGCCGGCGTCGCGCCGACGGTGAAAATGGCCTCGGCCGTGGCGAAGAACGTGTGCGCGGTGGTGATCACCTCGTCGCCGGGGCCGATGCCGAGCGCCCTCAGGGCGACACTGATGGCCGCCGTTCCGTTGCCGCAGGCCGAGCCGTGGGTCGCGCCCAATGCCGCAAGCCAAGCCTTGGTGAACGCCGCCACCCGCTCGCCGTGGATGAAGGCTTGCCGCGCCATCACGTCGGCGACGGCGGCATCGATCTCGGCCTTCAGCGCGGCGTACTGGCGCTGCAGATTGACCAGCGGAATGGGCGCGGGGGCGAGGGTCGGGGTCATAGCGGCGCGACCGCGAACACCATCGCCTGCGGCCGGGTGAAGAACCGCGCGGCGCCGCCCTGGAAGCGGTTTTTCAGCGCTTCCTGCCAGAAGCCGTCGACCGTGAGCTGCGGATTGGCGCGCAGGATGCCGTCGATCTGCGTGGTCAGGCCTTGCGCGTCCGCGTCACCTGGTTGTTCCTGATAGACCGCCAGCGTGTTGTTGGCGTAACCGGCCGGCACGACGGCTTTCAATTTGAACCCGGCAATCTCGATGGCCTCGACGTAATGCGTGGCCGGATAAGGCCACTCGTACAGCCCATAGGGCTGGCAATAGGGATGTCCGGCGATCTGGCCGTACAGTTCCGCCGGGCTGTCGGCGAACCATTCGCGAAACGCGAACCAGAATCCGCCGGCAGACATCTTCTGGCGGATGGTGGCCGCCGCCTGGGCGATGTTCTTGAAGTGGTGGATGCAGTTCTTGGTCAGGATCACGTCGAACGCCGGGGCCGCCGCGTGCCAGGCACCGAGATCGTTGTGGATGGTGAGCGCGGCGGCGTCGGGGCGGGTGCGCAGGTAACCGGTGCCGGTGTTGAAGCAGGCGTTGGGCTCCAGCAGGTGCACACGCGCGAAGCCGGAGCGCGACAAGGCCCACGACAGGAAGCCCGGCCCGCCGCCGATCTCGCAGACGGTTGAGGATCTGCTCACTCCGAACAGGTCGAGCAGGCCAAGGATGGTCTTGAGTTCGAATGACATGAGGAACCGTTCGAACGACAGCGCCCGGTCCGGCTCCAGGTAGATGCTCTCCAAGAGTTTGCGCACGCCCGGGTCGTTGCGGCTCAAGGCCTGTTGCTCCGACATCGCCCATTCCAGGCGGTCGGGGTCCTCGACCAGGTCGTGAATCCTCAAGGATTGAACATTCATCGCGTGCCACGCCTTGCCGCGCGGACCATACCGCCGCGACCCCCCACTGTCGCCGGCAAAGGTATCCAGACCGTAAAGACCGCCTTAACGCAGGTGCAGCCCCAGGCCCGCGACCACCGGGTGCAGCGGCTGGCCGCCGCCGGCGGCGTCGAGCCGGGCCCTGAGCTCGGCGCGCGACGGCACCGGCGCGCGAGCACGCGCCGCCTCGATGCGTGCCCGGTCGGTTTCGCGCGCGGCCGGTTCCCAGGCGTCGGTTTCGGGGTTCCACATGCGTACAATCCGGGCCGGCGACCCGACCGCGACCGAGAACGGCGGCACGGACTCGCGCAGGACCGCATTGGCGCCGACCACGCTGCCGCGCCCGACGGTGATCGCGCCCGAGACCACCGCGTTCATGCCCAACCAGCAGTTTTCCTCCACCACCAGGCGCCCGTGATCGACGATGCCGCACATCAGAATGGGCTTCAGGTGATTGCCGCGATACTCATGCTCGGCGCTGGAGACATAGACGTTGGGGCCGAAGATGGTGTGGCTGCCGATCTCGAGATACGTGCCCGACGACAGCACGGCGCGCCGGCCCACCAGAACGCACGCGCCGATCACCATGCGCGGCTGTCCGTCGCGGATGCAGACGTTGAGCCACGACCCATCGCCGATTGCGCTGCCGCGGCCGATGCGCAAGGAGTCGGCGCCGACCAGCTGAACGCCGTCTCCGAACACGACGTCGGGATAAAGCCGCGCGGGGTCGAGGGTGTCGGCGGGCATGGGCGGGGCTCCCGGCGAAGACGGATCGATCGCGCGCAGGTCGATCATGGCGTCGAGCGGCGGCGCGGGAATGTTCGCGTTGACCATACGGGCGCGGACCAGTTCGGCCTCGTCGCGGGCGTTCAAGCGGTCGAGCAGCGCGGCCAAGCGCGCGGCGAGCATATCATCCGGCTTCAGGGCGTAAGCTTGGCGCAACAACGTCAGCGCGTCGCCGGCCTTGCCGAGCTTGACTAGCGCGGTGGCCGCGTCGGCGGCGCACAGCCAGGCTAGGCGCTCAGGCAATTTCAGGCCCAGCGCGGCCTGCAATACTTCGACGGCGGTCGCCGGCTGGCCGACCAGGAACGCGACCCGACCCAGCAAGTGCAATGCGACCGCGTTGGTGGGCTCGCGCTGCACGGCTGCGTTCAAGGAATCGGCGGCTTCGTTGATGCGATTGGCGCGCAGGTGGCCGTAGGCCGCATCGACCAGCGGGCCCGCGCCCAGGGACGTGCCTGATGGGCTTGGCGGCGTCGCGGCTGTCGGCGTGGGGCGGTGCGGGCCGGGCCGGGATACGGTCAGATGCGCGCGTACGATCTCGGCCATCTGGCCGGCGCGCACTTCCATGGCGTGATCGGCGAAGCAGCGCGCCTGGCCGCGCGCGGCGATCTCTTCGCGTTCGCGGGGATGATCCAGGAACCACGCCGCTTTCTCGACCATTTCCGCGGCGTTGGCGTAGGTTTCGACCTCGCGGCCGGGCGCGAAGGTCTCGGCCAGATGCGGATCGAACTCGGTCAGCAGGAACGTGCCGACGCCGGTGGTTTCCAGTATCCGCATGTTCTGGTTTTTGGTGGCGGCAAGGTCGATGTGAAAGTTGGGCGCGATCCGCCCCGACCGCACCGCGCGGTACATGGCCAGTCCCCACACCGCGCCAAGGTCGAAATCGCGCACGGCGGGCGGCAGCGCCGCGTTCTGCGGCAGGCCCAGGTGAAGGGCCGCGCTGAAGCCGGGGCGGGCGCGCAATCCTTCCATCAGCCGCACCATGTCGCGCAGGCGGGCCTGATGCTCCACCGTCACCTGGCCGCAAAACACGATGTCGGCGGCCTTGGCAGTGTCGGCGACGCGCGCGGCCAGCGCCTTGGGAAAGCCCGGCCGGTACGCAGCCACCGCGCGCGCGCCGAGTTCGAGCGCGCGGCGGCGGCAGCCTTCGTCGCTGGACAACATGAGATCGAAACCGGTCCAGTCGGTGCCGGCGGGGATGTTGGCCGCGCGCCAGCCCATCACCAGCGGCGGGCGATACGACAGCGCGGCCAGGAATCGTGCGTCGAAGGCGATCGGGTCCAGCACATAAAGCGCGTCCGGTCGGAAGGTCTCGATCTGGCGGGCGACCAGCACGCGCAGGTCGGCGTCGGTGCGCGGCGCAGGAAAGCCGTTTTCCATGGCCCAGGCGCTCTGCGCCGCCATGTCGTTGGTGATGACCAGCAGCGGCGCGAACCCCGCGCCCGCCATGTAGGGCGCGATCAGATGCCCACCGCCGAAACCATCGGCCAGCAGGGCCGAAATCTGTGCCGCGAAATCGCCGGCCGGCGGGTGGCCGCGATGAAAGCTCGCCAGGTACGCCGGGTAGAACGAGGCGATCTGCATGAAACGCATTCAATCACTCTCGATCGACCGGCCGTGACCGGATCGGCGTGCGCGGCTGCGGCTGCGGCCGAGCCGGGCTTCGACCGCCTGGAAGCGCAACACCACTTCCTTGTGGGTCTCGATGGATTCGTAGATCGCCGAGATCAGCTCCAAGGACTTGCGGCCTTCCAAGCCGTCCACCAGTCCCGGCCGGTTGGTGCGGATCGCGTCGACCACGTGATTGAGGTACGCCTTGTGCCCGAAGCCATACACATTGGGCGGCAGTTCCTTGGCCCCGGCCAGGATGTCCTTGTCCTCGGGCCGCTGATCGGCGAATTGCCAGGTCTTCAGTTCGTTGACGGCGAAGCCGCCGATTTCAACCGCGCCCTTTTCGCCCAGGATCGACAGCGAGCCTTCCAGGTCCCTGGGCCGGGTGGCGGTGGTCGCCTCGACCACGCCGATGGCGCCCGACTTGAAGGTGATCACGGCGACGCCGGTGTCCTCGGCCTCGATGTTGACCAACGCGGTGCGCGCCTTGGCGAATACCGACACCGGCTCGCCCAGGAACCATTCCAGGAGGTCGATATGGTGGCTGGCCTGGTTGGCGAAAACACCGCCATCCTGCGCCCAGGTGCCGCGCCAGGGGTCCTGGTCGTAGTAGGCCTGGGTGCGGCACCAGCGCACCCGCACGGTGCCCATGACGATCCTGCCGAAGCGACCCTGCTCGAACGCGCGGCGGGTGTATTGGACCGGCAGGTTGTAGCGGTTCTGCTTGATGACGAACAATTTCACGCCGGCGGCGTCGCAGGCGCGGATCATGTCGTCGGCGTCGTCCAGCGTCAGCGCCATCGGCTTTTCGACCACGACGTGCTTACGATAGCGGGCAAGCTCGATGGTGTGCCGGGCGTGCAGGCCGCTTTCGGTCAGCACCGAGACCACGCCGACCTTATCGCCCAGCGCGGCCATCATCGCGTGCATGTCGGTGAAGTGGGGGACCTTATAGGCCTCCCCGGCGGCGCGCGCCCGCTCGGGCTTGACGTCGCACACGCCGGCCAGAGTCGCCCCCGCAATCTCGCCGCGGGCCAACAGCTCGGCGTGCTTGGAGACGATGCGGCCGCAGCCGACCAGGGCGAATCCGATCACGAGCGCTCCCGCGTCACGCCGTCAGGGCGAGGTTGAGACAGTAGGCCAGTTACGATTCTGCGTGTCAAGGCAATGGGTTACGAATGATGACCGGTCCGGCGCCAAGTCCGGCGGTCAGGGCCAGGTCAAGCGCTGCCTTGACCGATGTCCAGGCGCCTGCCGTGCTGTCGCCGGCCAGGAACTTGGCCTGCGCGCGCTGAGCCATGGCAAGGCGCAACTCGGGATTGCCCAGCAACCAGTAAACCGCGTCGAGCAGCGCCTCGGGGCTGGCGAACGTGGCGCCGTCGCGGCCGGGTGTCAGCAGGTTGCGCGGCACCGCGCCATCCTCGGCCACCAACGTGGCACCGGCGGCGGCGCATATGACGATGCTGTTCAGCCGCACTGCGTCCGATCGACCATCGGCCAGATCCACGACGATCTTGGCGCCAGCGGCCGCAGCGGCCAGCGCTGCGCCGTGCGCCGGGCCATGGTCGTTCATGACCAGGCCAATCGGCAGGCCGTCGCGGTCGGGACTATCGAGGTGCAGCCGCAGTTCGAATTCGCCGCGTAGGCCCATCGGGGCCTTAGCAAGGGCACTCAGCACCTTGATCGTCCGCGGCGTTGCCGGCCCGGCCGTCGTGGCACAAACAACGTCCACTGTGCGTGGCCGGTCCGGAGACGGCGCGACGCCGCCAGGGAACAGTGCATCGGGCGCAGAGGCCAACACCGCCACGTGGGGCGTGCCGATGGCGCCCAGGATGCTCGCGCCGTAATGGCCGCCGATGGCGAGTTGCAAGGCCACTGGCGCAGGCAACAGCCCGTCCGCCGCGCCCGGAGTCACTGCCAGCACCAACTTCGCTGCGTCCGATAGCTGGCCACCCAGCAATGGAACCAGGTCACGGTCGATCGCCAAAACGTCGGGACGCTGGGCCCGCGCCACCGCCGCCACCAGCGGACCAATCAGCGCGCCAACGACCGCATCCATGCCGAGTTGGCGCGACCAGGCGTCGCGATTACTCGGGTCGTCGACCGCCAGCACGTCCACCGTCACGCCGACCGGGTTCAGCCAGTTGGACAACCAGGTCGCCGGCATCAGGCCCAATTGGCCGACGCATCGTTGCCAGGCATCGGGCGCCGCCGCGCCAAGGTCCGGATCGCAGCGACGGATCCAAGACTGCGCCGCCTCGCCGAGAAGCATTACTTGCAGGATCCGCACAGCCGGCCCTTCTTCGCCACAACCCATTCGCACTTCCGATTTCATGATTCGGAAGCTTTGATGGTTTCCGTAGCATGCACCTTTGATCAACCACTCTGCTCTACTGTGCCGGCCATTAATGGACCGTTGAAATCACCGGATACTGTCTTCATGTGCGGACTCGTCGGCCTGTGGAATTTCCGCGGCCCCATCGACCCGGCCGAGCTCGACCGATTTACCGACGCGGTCGCGCATCGCGGTCCCGATGGTCGTGGCACGCACATCGACGACAATTTCGGTCTCGGCCATCGCCGTCTCGCCATCCTCGACCTGACCGAGGCCGGCGCGCAACCGATGTGCTACGGCGGCGATGACGGCCGACGCTACTGGATCGCGTTCAACGGCGAGATATACAATTTTCTCGAATTAAGGCGCGAGCTGGTCGCGCGCGGCCACGTCTTTCGTAGCGAGACCGACACTGAAGTGATTCTGGCGGCCTATGCCGAGTGGGGAGCGGCTTGTCTGCCGAAATTCAACGGCATGTTCGCCTTCGCGTTATGGGACTCGGTCAAGCGCGAGCTGTTCCTGGTGCGCGACCGATTCGGCGTGAAACCCCTGTATTTCGGAATGATCGGCACGACACTGGCGTTCGCGTCCGAGATCAAGGCCTTCCTGGCGCTGTCCAAGTTTTCGCCGGCGATGAACCAGGCCGTAGCCGCGGTCGCCGCGCAGAACCCGCTCGGTATCGAGGGTGCGGGCACCGAGACGATCATGGCCGGCGTGTTCCGCCTGCCCGCCGGGCACACCATGACCGTGACGGCCGAAGCCAGCACGCGGTTCGTGCGCTGGTGGGCAACGCTCGAGAACCTGCCTCGGGTTCCGGCCCGTTACGACGAACAGGTCGAGATGTTCCGCGAGTTGGTGATCGACGCGGTTCGCCTGCGCATGCGCAGCGACGTGCCAATCGGCACCTGCCTCAGCGGCGGGCTCGATTCCTCAGCCATCGCCTCGACCATGGCGCATATCGCCGAGCGCACCGGGGCCGGCGAGCGCTCGGCGAAAGAGTGGCGGCATGCATTCGTCGCGGCCTTTCCGGGCACCGTGCTCGACGAGACTCAGTACGCGCGCACCGTCGTCGGTCACATCGCCGCGGTGCCTCATGTTTGGACCTTCAACCAGGACGCGGCGCTCGACCTGGTGCTGGCCAGCGTCTGGGCGACCGAAGAAATCAACGCCGGCATTAACGTCCCAGTGTGGGCGATCTATCGGGAAATGCGGCGGGCAGGTGTGCTGGTCTCGCTTGACGGCCACGGCGGCGACGAGGTGCTGGGCGGCTACACCTGGTACCTCGACTGGCCGGCGCGCGAGGTCAATCGCCGCCTTCAGGATGACATCAACGCGAACGTGCTGCCGAACATCCTGCGCAACTACGACCGTGCCTCAATGGCGCACGGCGTGGAAGTGCGCATGCCGTTGCTCGACTGGCGGGTTGTGACGTGCGCCGCGGCATTGCCGGTCGAGGCCAAGATGGGTGGCGGCTACACCAAGCGGATCCTGCGCGACGCGATGCGCGGCATCATGCCGGAAGACATCCGCGTGCGGCGCCAGAAGATCGGTTTCAATGCGCCGATGATGGAATGGTTCAACAGCGGATTCGCCACCGTCATGCGGCAAGTCTTTTCGCACCCACTCTGGCAGTCGAGCCCTTTCTGGAACGCGTCTGAACTCACCGCCGCGGTCGAGCAACGCGTTTCGGCGCGGTCCTGGAACATGAACGATTGGAGCTTCGGTCTGACGGTGTGGAACTGCTTCAACATCGTGTTGTGGCACGCCCTGTTTGTCGAGCGCGATGTGTCGCGGTTCACGACCCCACGCGTGGCGTGATCGGCGCTGTCTGCGACCGCGGCGCTGCCGCGATCTCGCGCATGATGGCCAGGAACGCGCGCGCCGAGGTGCGGGCGCGGGCCCGGCGCGCCATTGCCGCGCTCATCTCGGCCACAGGATCGGGCCCCGGCGATAAGCGCGGCCATTGCGCAGCGATCAGGTCGGCCAGGGCGGTCGCATCGCCCGGCGGAAAGAAATAGAACGGGTTCGGCGCCATCGACTGTTCGCGGTGAACGGCCAGGTCGGTCAGGAAAATCGGCCGCCCGACCGCCTTGGCGTCTTCCACGACCGTGCTCCACCCTTCGAACAGCGACGGCTGCACCACCGCCGCGGCATGCCGGAACAGGTCGAGCAGGTCGGCCGACGACACCAGGCCGAGATGAATGATCCGTCCGCCAAGGCCGCGCTCGATGACGAATTTCTGCAGGTCGGCATAGTGCCGC
>JANRJB010000037.1:0-8487 GCA_033764265.1 Rhodospirillaceae bacterium
TTGACCAGATCGTCGAGGTCGTCCTCGAGCGGCTGGACAAGTTCGACCGACAGCACGATCCGCGCACCGCCGGCATTTTCGTCGAGCGCCACTTCGTAGGGGCCGATCTTCAACTTGTCGCCAACCGCCACGCGGGTCATCTGCGTCAGGGCGCCGTTCAGGCGCAGGTCGGCGCCGGGTGAAGGCGCGGCGTACAGGTCGCCGCTGCGCAGCGAGAACTCCGCGTGGTGCAACAGCACGCGGGGGTCGGTCAGATGGATTTCGCAATCGTTGCCGCGGCCGGCGCGCAACGTATTGCTTTCCACCTCGGTCTCGCGGACCGAAATGCCGCCGCGGCTCTTGCGTGTGATGAAGCGGAGCGAGGCCTTCATGGCGGCGTCACCAATAATAGAAGACAGTGACGATATGCACGGCCAGCGCCACCAGCGAGGCAACCGACAGCGGCACATGAACGAACAGCCAAATGCGCAGCAGGCCGCGCAGCTGAATGTCGCGCCGCAGGCGACGCAACAGCTCTTCCTTGCGCACCAGCCGCGTCAAGAGCTGCCGGCGGCGGCTATCCTGGCCGGCCGCCTGCGATGCCTCGACGAAGGCGCGGGCCTGGGTGGTCGGGCAATCCGGATCGAAGCCGCGCAACTGTTGCAGGATCGTGCCGCCGACGATGGTTTCCTGCGTCGACTTCAATGCGGCGGCGTTGGTGGCGTCGTCCAATTCCATCGCCAGTTGGCGGATCTCGCGGTCGAGGTCGGCGATCTGGCCCAGCATGATCTCGGCCGACATGCCGCGGCGGTTTTCGGTCAAGAGGCGGGGGAAACGCACGTAAAAATACACGCCGATGATGCCGCTCAGGATCACAATCGACATCAACACGTATAGCACGGTGTGGACGTTCAGCCCGACCTGGAATCCGGCGTGGAGCGTGGCCACCACCATCAGGCACAGCCCCAAATAGACGTGGGCGGACAGCCAATCCTCCAACGGCAGCTTGCCGACGCCGTACTTGCGCTTGCGCACGCCGAACCACGCCAGCCACACCATCAGGCCGCCCGCGACACCGCCCAGGGTGTAGCCCAGCCAGGTGCCGCCGTTGGGCCGGCCCAACGGCTGGTGCAGCAGATACGCCGCGCTCGCGGCCACCGCCAGCGCCAAGGCCAGCTTCAGGTACAGGTGCCTGCGGTAGACCAGGATTGATTCGTGCACGGCGGCCCGCCCCGGTCAGTTCGACAGCAACGCGACGGACATGAACTCCTCGGGGCTGACGCGCATGGCCGCTCCGGTCGGACAGGCCCGCACACAGGCCGCGCCGCCGGCGATGTCCTTGCACATGTCGCACTTCACGGCGTGCTTCTGCTTTTCGCTGGGCGCGGCGCCGTTCTTCTTGGCCTTCTCGTAAGCCATTTCCTCGCCCGGACCCGGTCCTGTGCCGAACAGTAGCCACGAAAACAGGTTGAACTTCTCCTCGGGCGGCGCGGCCAGCTGGATCACGCCGTATGGGCAGTTCTTTTCGCAATTGCCGCAGCCGATGCAGCTCTCATCGATGTAGACCTCGCCGTCGGGCGCGCGGTGGATGGCGTTCGGCGGGCAGTCGGCCATGCAATGCGGGTGCTCGCAATGCCGGCACGAGGTCGGTACGTGAATGGTGGCGAAGGTGGGTCCGGCCTCGCGGTCCAGCCGTGAGATTCCGCTGTGGGTCTCGGCGCACGCCTTCTCGCAGTTGTCGCAGTGCACGCACAACGATTCGTCGATCAAGAGCACGTCGGTGCCCTCGCCGACGCCCTGCTCGATCAGGAACTGGATGATGTTGCCGGCCTCGGGGCGGCGCATCATCTGTTCGTTCTGCAGGATGCGGTCGCGGAACTTGGCCTCGACCTTGGCTTTCAGCGCCGGCTGGTTGGCCAGCAGGTTCTTGAACGCATCGCCCTTGATGCGGATAGTTTCGGTGGCGGCGGCGGCCTTGACCGTGGCCGAGCGCGGCGCGTCGGACAGCAGCGCCATCTCGCCGATGTAATTGCCCGACGGCACGTAGCTGAGCACGATGTCGCGGCCGGCCACGCGCATCGAGACGGTGCACGATCCGGCGCGGATCAGGTGCATGTCGTCGCCCTTGTCGCCCTGCTGGAAGATGGTCTCGCCGGGCTTGAAACGGACGATCTCCGCGCCTTCCACCAGTTCTTTCAGGTCGTCGAGCGGCACGCCAGGGGCCAGGTGGGTCTGCACCTGCCGGCTGATCGCGGTCTGATCGAGGGTGCGACGCACGCTGTCGACCGATTGAATCAGCTTCAGCATGGTGCGGCGCGGGGTCTCGAACAGCACGCAATCATCCACCGCGACCACGGTCGCGCTGCGCCGACGGCCGGAAATCAGGCCCATTTCGCCGAAGAACGCACCTGGTCCCAGCTTGACCATGACCGTCGGGTCAGCCGGATTGATCTGGATGCCGACATGGCCGCGCAAGACGGTGAAGAATGTGTTGGTGTAGTCGTTGCGGTTGAACACCGTCGCGCCGGGTTTGAGCGCGTGCACGTCGGAATCGAGCAGCGTCTCGCGCAGTTGTAGCGGGTTGAGGCCGGCGAACACGGGCACCGTGGCGCGCACCTCGGCGATCACCGCGTCGACATCGTCGGTGCCAAGTCCTTGGAACTTGCGCTGCAACAGCGGCTGGTCGGCCGGCGCGATGCGGTTGCCGAGAATATATTCGACGACCTCGTAGCCCTGGTTCATCGCCTGCTTGATCAGCGGGTAACCGCCGAGCGCGCCGATGATGTAAAGCCCGGGCACGTTGGATTCGTAAGTTGTGCTCACCTCGGGCAGCGCCGACGGATCCTTGTTCGGAAACTGAATGCCGCAGGATTCGACGAACTTGCGCGGCGCCGAGGCGCCCAGGCGGGCGATGATGCGGTTGCACGGCACCACCGCCTCGCCCTCTGCGGTGTCGAGCACGATCGAGTTGGCCTCAACGCGAGCCGGCGCGGAGTTGTAGTAGCACTGGATGTCGCCCTTCTCGATCGCGTTCAGAATCAGGGTCAGGTTGCCCTGCTTGGCGCGCGCGAATTCGTCGCGGCGGTTGACGATGATCACCGTGTTCTGCTTGGCCAGAGCGACCGCGTTCTCGATGGCCGCGTCGCCGGCGCCGATCACCACGATGGTCTCACCCTCGTAGGCGTCAGGGTCGTCGAGTTGGTATTGAACCAGCGGCAGTTCGGCGCCCGGGCAGGTCATCTTGTTGATGTTGCCCTGCAAGCCGATCGCCAGGATGACGTTTTCCGCGCGCAACGCCTGGCCGTTGCCGAGCCTGATGTCGAATTGGCCATCCTGCTTCTTGATCGCCGTGACGTCGGCGTTGTAGCGGATGTTGACGTTCAACTCCTCGGCCTGCCGGTCCCAGGCCTCGAGGATGGTCTCGCGCTTGCCGGCGGCGAACGAAACATCGGCGCGCAGCGGCAGGATGTCCGGCGTGGCCATGACGTACTTGCCGCGCTGGTACTTGTAGATGGTGTCGGACAGGTGATCGGCGCGCTCGAGCAGGATGTGGCTGACGCCCAGCTTGGCGGCATGGGACGCCGCACTCAGTCCGCCCGGGCCGGAGCCGACAATGGCGATCTTGCAGACCTCAGACACCGGCGTACCTTAACCCCTCGCTCTGGCCCTTTGTTCCGGCGCGACGGAACAGGACCAAAAGCCTGTGCGCACAACGACCTAACCCCGTGAATGCCGGTCCATCTGTAACCGTGGCACGGCCTCAAGGCCAGACTCTATCTCCCGTCCGGCGCCAGAGCGGTCAGCTACAACCAATAATAAAGCGCGCTCGATTCAATTCAACCCGAACGAAGGCGAGGCGCCGCATGCCGCAAACTGGTTTCGCCGCGAACTCATGTCACGTCAACCCCGGCGGGAACGCCTGTCGCTGGCGCGCCGTTGCGATTACACACGCCCCTCAACAGCCGTCGACCAACCCGTGACCCAGCCGCTGCCCATCGACGTGATCTTACCGGATGTCGCCCGCGCGCTGGGCGAATCGCCGGCGGCCGTGTTGATCGCCGCGCCCGGGGCCGGCAAGACCACGCGCGTGCCGCTCGCACTGGTCGACCAGCCGTGGCTGAGCGGTCGGTCGATCGTGATGCTGGAGCCGCGGCGGCTGGCCGCGCGCATGGCGGCCGAGCGCATGGCCGCGACGTTGGGCCAGCGGACCGGCGAGACCGTCGGCTACCGTGTTCGCCTGGACGCCAAAGTGTCGCGCGCCACGCGCATCGAGGTGGTGACCGAAGGAATTCTGACCCGGCGGCTGCAGCGCGACGCCGAACTGAACGGCGTCGGCGTGGTGATCTTCGACGAGTTCCACGAACGCAGCCTCGACGCCGACCTGGGTCTGGCGCTGATCCTCGATGTGCAGCGCGCGCTTCGGCCCGACCTGAAGATTCTGGTGATGTCCGCCACCATCGATGCACGCCAGCTGTCGGCGTTCCTGGGCGGCGCGCCGGTCATCGAAAGCCCGCATCGGCCATTTCCCGTCAGCACGATTTACCTGCCGCCGCGGCCCCAAGCCCGCATCGAAGATTCGGTCGCCGCGGCGGTGCGACAGGCCCTCGACGATGAGACCGGCAGCGTACTCGCGTTCCTGCCCGGCGAACGCGAAATCCGCCGCGTCGAGGAACGCCTGCGCGACGCCGTGCCGGACGACGTCGACGTGTGTCCGCTGTTCGGGGCGATGCCGTGGCAGGCGCAAACCCGCGCCGTGGAACCTGCGCCGCCCGGTCGGCGCAAAGCGGTGCTGGCCACCACCATTGCCGAGACCAGTCTAACCATCGAAGGCGTGCGCATCGTGGTCGATTGCGGTTTCAAGCGCGTTTCGCGTTTCGATGTCGGCCGCGGCATGTCGGAACTGGCGACCGTGCGCGTCTCCAAGGCCGCCGCCGAGCAGCGCCGCGGCCGCGCTGGACGCTTAAGCCCTGGCGTTTGCTACCGGCTGTGGCCCGAGGCCGAGGACCGTGCGCTCGCGGCGTTCGACCCGCCGGAAATCGCGGCTGACGACCTTGCGCCGCTGATGCTCGACCTTGCGGCCTGGGGCGTCGCCGATCCGGCGGCGTTGTCGTGGCTGACACCGCCGCCTCCGGCCGCGGTCGAACAGGCGCGCGACCTGTTGCGGCGTCTCGGCGCGCTCGACGATGCATCCCGCATCACGGCCGAAGGCAAAGCCATGGCGGACCTGCCGTTGCATCCGCGCCTGGCGCATCTGGTCCATCGCGGCTTGGAAATGGGTCATGGACCGCTGGCGCGTGATCTGGCTGCCGTGCTGTCGGACCGCGATATCGCCGCGGCGTCGCGCGATCCCGACCTGCGGCTGCGGCTCGAGATGCTGGCCGGGCATGGCGCCGCGGCCGGCAAAGTGCCCGGCGGTGTACATCGGGTTCGCGACGCTGCCGCACAGATCGGGCGCCTCGCGGGCATCTCGGGTCACGCCACCTCGCGCGAGGCTGTGGGGTTGTTGACCGCGCTCGCCTATCCCGACCGCATCGCCCAGCAGCGCGGCGCGCCCGGCAAGTTCAGGCTGTCCGGTGGCGGATCGGCGATGCTCGATCCCGCCGATCCGCTGGCCGGCGCGCCGTTCCTCGCCATCGCCCAATCCGACGGCGCGGCGCGCGATGCGCGCGTGTTCCTCGCCGCGCCTGTGACTCAGGCCGAATTGGAGGATGCCTTCGCAGCCGATCTCTCCGAACGCGACGAAGTTGTCTGGGACGATCGTCAAGGCGCGGTGGCTGCCCGCCGCGTGCGGCGGCTGGGCGCGCTGGTGTTGAGCGAAAAACCATTGGCCAGGCCCGACCCCGACCTGGTGCTGGCGGCCATGCTGGACGGCGTGCGCGCGCTGGGCCTTGGCGCGCTGCCGTGGACCGATGGCGCGCACGAGCTGCGCGCGCGCGTCGCATTCGCGCGCCAGCACGATCCCGGCCAACCGTGGCCCGACTTCGCCGATGCGGCGTTGGTGGCTTCGCTACCGGACTGGCTGGGGCCTTTCCTGGCGGGCATCACTCGGCGCGGCCAGTTGGCGCAGATCGACGTGCGCGAGGCGTTGATGGCGCAGCTGACATGGTCGATGCGGCAACGGCTCGATGACATCGCGCCGGAGCGGCTGATCGTGCCTTCAGGCAGCGCGGTGCGTGTCGACTACGCCGCCGACGGCGGGCCGGCGGTTGCGGTCAAGCTGCAAGAGGTGTTCGGGCTGACCTCTACGCCAACCGTCGGCGGCGGGCGCGTTCCGGTGACCTTGCACCTGCTGTCGCCGGCCCAGCGCCCGGTGGCGGTCACCCGCGATCTCGCCAGTTTCTGGGCTAACGTCTACCCGCAGGTGCGCGGCGAAATGCGCGGGCGCTATCCGCGACATATCTGGCCCGAGGACCCGCTCGCCGCCGCCCCGACCCGACGCAGCCTCAAGCCGCGCGGCACTTAGGACGCGGCGGCGGCCTTATTCCCGATCTGGCGCAAGCGATGCCGGCCGGGACGTTCGCGCCGCAACAGCCGCGCCAGGGCTTCTCCGGCCGTGGCGATGTCCGCATCGGCTTGCCATGGCGGATGGATGATCGCCACGCCCGAGCCGATCACGCCCGTGCTGCCGGCCGCGCGGCCGAAGTCGAGCTGGCTGATCAGCGCACCCGCCGGCGCCGTGCGCTCAAAGTCTTCGATCAACGGCGCCTGTCGGCCGTCGGGCAGCACCGGATACCACACCATCACAATGCCTTCGGGCCACTTGCGCGCGGCGGCGACCGCGGCGGCGGGTACGGCGCGGTAATCGTCCTTCACCTCATACGGCGGGTCGATCAACAACAGCCCGCGGCGGATTTTCGGCGGCACCAGCGCAGTGGCCGCTTCCAGCGCGTCGCGCTGGTGGACCGACACGCGCGCGTCGGCCTTCGACCATCTCACCAGTGCGGCGCACTCGGCCGGATGGAGTTCGTTCACAACAAGCCGGTCGTCGGCGCGCAGCGCCGCCCGCGCCAGTTCGGGCGAGCCGGGATAGCGCTTGAAGCCGCCTTGCGGGTTCATCGTCCGCACCATCTCGCGCAAGGCGCTGAGCGGGGCCGGCAGCGCGCGCGCCGCTTGGGCGTCCATCGCCATCAACCGGGCGATGCCGTGTTCGAACTCTCCAGTCTTGCGTGCCTGGTCACCGGTCAGGTCGTAGACCGCGCGGCCGGCGTGCACATCCAGCACGCAGAACGGCTTGGCCTTGGCGCGCAGCCGTTCGAGCAGCACGCCCAATACGACGTGCTTGTGGACATCGGCGGCGTTACCGGCGTGATACCCATGTTGATAGCTCAGCATGGCGGCGTTCTTACCACGCCGCCAGGCCGCACAACGGAATCCCCGATTCGCTCATGTGCTGAGTGGTCCATTGATGAGCCAGGCGCGTAAGTAGGGTACGGCGAAACAGCCGCTTCGCTGCGTCGCAGCAATTTTGTTTCGTCGCCGCCATTTTTCAGAAATGTTATTTCGGTAGAGGGACTTATTTATCGCAAAGCAGCTATGAGCCAATCAATCATTTCGATCTAAATACGGAATATGTTGCGAAACATCGATTTCATGTTATAAGCCGCCCCGCACGCTCAAAGCGCTCGGGGCGTGTCGAAAATCAAGGTCCTCGGCCGTTCGCACGCCCACCTCTCCCCCAGCTCGCCTCGGCACTGCAACAATACCGCATCGGAGATGTTGCGATTCAAGGCAAGGGGGATTACGTGCATGCGCGTTGAGGGCCTCCACCGGGCGCGACGAACGGTCTGAACACCGCGGCTTCCCCGTCACGACATCCCACTACGAAAGTACTCGCCCCCATGCGTATCTTTTCCGCCTTGCTGATCGTTTGCCTAGGCGCTGCCGGCTTCTGGGCGTCGCTCGACAAGCCGTTGCTGGCGCCCGAGTGGACCGGCGAGATCGGCGGCCTCGCCTATAGCCCCTCGCACCTCTACACCGAACGCGACAAGGACGAGAACGTCACCGACGAGCTGATCCGCCGCGACCTGGCGCAGCTGTCGACCATGACCAGGCGCATCCGCACCTACACGGTCGATTACAACCACGACCGTATCGTCGACATCGCGCCCGAATACGGCATGAAGGTGTCGCTCGGCCTCTGGCTGCGCGGCGACAAGGCCTACAACGAAACCGAAATTGCCCGCGGGCTGGCGGCGATCAAGCGCAATCCGGGCGTGGTCGACCGCGTGTTCGTCGGCAACGAGGCGGTCGGCGTGCGCGCCGAACTGACCGCGCGCGAAGTCAGCGACTACATCAAGCGGGTCAAGGCCGCGCTGCCCGACAAGCGCATCGAGGTCGGCACCGCCGAGGTCTGGCCGACCTGGCTGACCGAGAAGGAACTGGCCGACGGCGCCGACTTCGTCGGCATCCACATTCTGCCTTACTGGGATGGCGTGGCTTACGACAAGGTCATCGATCATGTCGTGTCCAGCTACGACACGGTTGCCAAGCTGTACCCCGGCAAGAAAA
>JANRJB010000040.1:0-1899 GCA_033764265.1 Rhodospirillaceae bacterium
GATGGCCCTTTCGGGATGCGCCAGCGCCGGTGCCATGAGCGGTGGTGCCGCCGCGACCGCCGACGAACTCGCCATCGCCAAGGCCGTTCTGCCCGTGCAGACGCCGCGCGCTGAACTGCTCCAGCCCTGGACCGGCCCCTATGAGGGCGTGCCGCCCTGGCCGTCGGTGACCGCTGAAAAGGTCCGCGCCGCTATCCTGGAGGGCATAGAGCTGCAGCGCGCCGAGATTGCCGCCATCGCCAACAATCCCGAGCCGCCGACCTTCGCCAACACCATGGTCGCCATGCAGCTGGCCGGCCAGCCGCTGGACCGCGCCGGCTCGATCTTCGGCGTCATGACCTCCAACATCGGCTCGGACGACTACCAGGCTGTCGATACCGAGGTCTCGCCCCTGCTGTCGGCCGCCGGCGACGAGATCACGTTCAACGAGGCGCTTTTCCAGCGCGTCCGCACGGTCGCCGACAACGCGCGCGCGGCCGGTCTGACGCCTGAGCAGACCCGTGTGGCTGAACGCAGCCGCGATGCCTTCATCCGCAACGGCGCGGCGCTCGACGCCGCCGGCAAGGCGGAACTGGGCCGCATCAACACCGCGCTCGCCAACGCTTTCACGAACTTCGGCCAGAGGGTCGTCGCTGACGAGAACACCTGGACGGTGATCCCGACCGAGGGCGGCGTCGCGGGTTTGCCTGAATCCAACAAGGCCGCCGCCGCTGCCGCCGCGCGCGCGCGCAACCTTCAGGGCTGGGCCATCGTCAACACCCGCTCCAGCGTCGATCCTTTCCTGACCTTCGCCGACGACCGGGCCTTGCGCGAACAGGTCTGGCGCAAGTTCGTCAACCGCGGCGACAACGGCGACCGCAACGACACCAACGCCATCATCGCCGAGATCGTGCGCCTGCGCGCCGAGCGGGCGCGTCTGCTCGGCTACGCGAACCACGCTGAGTGGCGCATGCAGGATACCATGGCGCGCACCCCGGCCGCCGCCATGGAACTGATGATGCGCGTCTGGGAACCGGCCAAGGCGCGGGTGACCCAGGAAGTCGCCGACATGCGCGAGATCGCCGGTCACGACATCGAACCGTGGGACTACCTCTACTACGCCGAGAAGGTCCGCAAGGCGAAGTACGACCTCGATCAGAACGAGCTGAAGCCCTATTTCGAGCTGAACGCGGTCAAGCGCGGGGCCTTCTACATGGCCGAGCGTCTGTATGGCTTCACCTTCACGCCGGTGCCGGCCGGCAGCGTCCCGGGCTTCCACCCGGACGTCGAGGTGTTCGAGGTCAAGAACAAGTCGGACGGCAGCCACGTCGGCCTGTTCTACTCCGACGACTTCGCCCGCGCGGGCAAGCGGTCGGGGGCCTGGATGACCAGCTATCGGCTGGGCTGGGGCTATGACGGCGGCGGCAACAAGCTGGTGTCGAACAACAACAACTTCGTGAAAGCCGAGGCCGGGCAGCCGATCCTGATCTCGCTGGACGACGCCGAGACCCTGTTCCACGAGTTCGGCCACGCGCTGCATTACCTGTCGTACCAGGTCCGTTACCCGGCGCTGGGAACGACGCCGCGCGACTACGTCGAGTATCCGTCGCAGGTGCATGAGCACTGGGTGCTGAGCCGACCCATTCTGGATGGCTTCATGCGTCATTATCAGACCGGCGAGCCCATGCCCCAGGCGCTGGTCGACAAGGTCGAGGCGGCCGCGACCTTCAACCAGGGCTATGCCACGGTCAGCTATCTGTCGTCGGCCCTGGTCGACATGGACCTGCACACCCGCGCTACCCCGCCGACCGACATCGACGCCTTCGAGCGCGAGAGCCTGGCGCGCTACGGCATGCCCCGGGAGATCGTGATGCGGCACCGCCTGCCGCAGTTCAATCACCTGTTCACGTCCGACGCCTA
>JANRJB010000046.1:0-11966 GCA_033764265.1 Rhodospirillaceae bacterium
TGGTGTCGACGCCGGCGCCGCTGCCCGCCGACTGTGGCGGCGCGGCCTCGCGCTTTTGTCCGCCACGGGCCACGACCACCATGGCCGGGCGCAACAGACGATCATGCTGGGTGTAGCCTTCGACCAGCACCTGAACCACGGTTCCGGACGGGACAGCGGTGTTCTCCACTTCCTGCACGGCGTTGTGCAGGTTGGGATCGAACGGGTGGTTGAGCGCGGCGATGCGGCGCACCCCCTGGTCCTCGAACACCTTCATCAGTTCCTTCTCGGTCAGCTCGACGCCCATCGCCAGGTTCTTCACGGCCTCGTTGGCGGCGCGCTGGTCGGCCGGCGCGGCCAGGAGCGCGCGGCCCAGGTTGTCGGCGACTTGCAGAAGCGCCTTGCACATGTTGGCGGTGGCGAACTTGGCGTTCTCGGCGATGCGGCGGTCGGCGCGCTTGGACGCGTTCTCGGCGTCGGCCAGCGCCATGAGCTTGTCCTTCTTCAGCTGCTCGATCTCGGCCGCGAGCGCGATGATGCGCTCGGCGGCGTCGGGCATGCCCGGCGGCGCAGGATCGGGCGCGCCGTCGGGCGCGGGGCCGGGGGTGGGGGTCATGAAATCGGCGGGGTTCTGGTCGGACATGGCGAATTCGGTCTTGGGATCGGGATTGCGGGGGTGATGTAAGGCAAGCGGACGATGAATGCCACTGCCGAGGGCGGAGGCACGCTACTGACCGAGCAGGCGGCTGACCAGCTTGGCGGTGTAGTCGACCATTGGGATGATGCGGGCGTAATTGATGCGCGTCGGGCCGATCACGCCGATGGCGCCGACGATCTGGTCGCGGGCGTTCTGGAACGGCGCCACCACCATCGAACAGCCGGTCATGCCGAACAGCTCATTCTGCGCGCCGATGAAAATCTGCACGCCGTCGGCGCGGCCGACCAGGTCGACCAGGCGCAGCATCTGCTCGCGCGTTTCCAGAATCGAGAACAGCTGGCGGATGCGGGTCAGGTCTTCCAGCGCGCTGACGTCGTTGAGCAGGTTGGCCTGGCCCTTGACGATCAGCGCGCCGCCCTTGTCATTGGCCCGGTCGCCGCCAGCCCATGTGGCCAGACCCGCCTGCACCACCTTGGCGGTCAGTTCATCGAGCTGGGCGCGCCGGCTGTCGAGTTCGGCCAGGATTTCCGCGCGCGCTTCGGGCAGCGTGCGGCCGGTCAGCCGGGCCGAGAGAAAGTTGCCGGCTTCGACCAGGGCCGACACCGGCAGGTCGGGCGGCACCTCGAGCAGGCGGTTTTCGACCACCCCGGTTTCGCTGACCATCACCGCCAGCACGCGGCCGGGCTTGAGACTGACGAATTCGATGTGCTTGAGCGCGGCCTCGGTTTTCGGGGCCAGCACCAGGCTGGCGCACTGCGACAGGCCCGACAGCGTGGTTGAAGCCTGAGACAGGACTTCCTCGACCGAACGGCCGGCGGCCTGGCAATGGGCTTCGATCGCCTGGCGTTCGCCGGTGTCGAGCCCGCCGATCTGCAAGAGGCCGCTGACGAACATGCGTAGGCCCGCCTCGGTCGGCAGCCGCCCGGCCGAGGTGTGCGGGGCGTACAACAGCCCAGCCAGTTCCAGATCCGACATCACGTTGCGGATGGTGGCCGGCGACAAGGAGCCGTTGAGCTTGCGCGAGATGGTGCGCGAGCCGACCGGCTCGCCGGTCTCGACGTAGGAGTCCACGATGTGCCGGAAAATCTCGCGCGAGCGCTCATTGAGCGCCACGACACTGTTGGCGTCCGGCACGGGGTGCGGAACGGTTGCGACGGGCGGTGTCATGGTCGTGTGTATGTAAGACCGCGGTTTAGGCCCGTCAATGCGGCCAAAACGGCGCTTTGACCGGTGTCCGCGCCGGTGTTAGAGGGTCGATCGATCAGACCCCGGCCCCAGCCCCGCAGAAAAGGACATCCCGCATGGTCGTCAAGCGCCCCTCGGGCCGCGCCGCAGATGCCTTGCGCCCGGTGGTCCTGGAGCCGGGCTTCGCCAAGCATGCCGAGGGTTCGTGCCTGGTGCGTTTCGGCGACACCCACGTGCTGTGCACTGCCTCGGTCGAGGACAGCGTGCCGCCGTTCCTGCGCAACACCGGCAAGGGCTGGGTGACCGCCGAATACGGCATGTTGCCGCGCTCGACCCATACCCGCACCGCGCGCGAGGCGGCCAAGGGCGCGCAGTCGGGCCGCACCCAGGAAATCCAGCGGCTGATCGGCCGGGCGCTGCGCGCCGTGACGCGCATGGACAAGTTCGGCGAGGTGCAGGTCCGGCTGGATTGCGACGTGATCCAGGCCGACGGCGGCACGCGCACCGCGTCGATCACCGGCGCCTACGTGGCGCTGCATCAGGCCTTCCACAAGTTGACCCGCATGGGCGTGATCCCCGCGGTGCCGCTGATCGAACCCGTCGCCGCGGTGAGCTGCGGCCTGTTCGACGGAGCCGCCGTGCTCGACCTCGACTACGCGGAAGACTCCAACGCCCAGGCCGACGCCAACTTCGTCGCCACCGCGTCGGGCAAGCTGGTGGAGGTGCAGGGCACCGCCGAGCATCACCCGTTCGAGGAAGCGGAGTTTCTGGCCCTGATGGCGCTGGCCAAGACGGGCATCGCCGAACTGGTGCGCCTGCAGCGCGCCGCCATCGCATCGTTCGCCTGACGCCAAGGTCGCGCACGCCATGGCCCGCCGATTTGACGGTCCGCGGCTGGTGGTGGCCAGCCACAACCCCGGCAAGGTGCGCGAGATTCGCGAGCTGTTGACCCCGTTCAAGGTCGAGGTGGTTTCAGCCGGCGAGCTGGGTCTGCCCGAACCGGACGAAACCGGGACAACCTTCGCGGCCAACGCCGAACTCAAGGCCCGCGCCGCGGCCGTGGCGTCGGGGCTGCCGGCGCTGGCCGACGACTCCGGCCTGGCGGTGGCGGCTTTGGGCGGCGCGCCCGGGATCTACTCCGCGCGCTGGGCCGGCCCCGGCAAGGACTTCACCGTCGCCATGCAGCGCGTCGAACGCGAACTTGCGGACCAACCCGATCGCCGCGCCAAGTTCGTCTGCGCGCTGAGCCTGGCCTGGCCCGACAGCCACTGCGAGACCTTTGTCGGCGAAGTGCACGGCGCGCTCGCGTTTCCGCCGCGCGGCGCGAAGGGCTTCGGCTACGACCCGATCTTCGTCGCCGATGGCCACACCATCACCTTCGCCGAGTTGGAGCCGGCCGCCAAGCACGCCATCAGCCACCGTGCCGATGCCTTTCGGCAACTGGTGGCGGGGTGTTTCGAGACTCAGTATCGCAGCGGGCCTTCATAAACCGCGCCGAATTTCGCCATGTCGGGCGGCAGCACGGGCGTGTAGGGAAAATCGTAGCGATAGGGCACCGGCGTCGTGTCCCAGATGTTGATGTGTTTGCCGTGCTTGAATCGGATCAACGACAGCCCGCCGTCGCGGCTGCCGAATGGACCGTGCGGCACGCCGGCCGGACGCCAGAAGTAGGCGCCGGCGGTCATGCGCCCGTGCGGGCCGACGGTGTCGCCGGCAAGCTGAAAGGATTCCTCGACGCATGGATGCGTCAGCGTCGGACAGGCCCAGTTCTCCGGGTAGATGTGCGGCGGCACCGACAACAGGAACGTCTGCTTCTGATCGTACTGGCGATCCCACTTCAGCACCTTGCGGCGATTGCCCATCCACGCCAGCGTCGGGTCGGCCACCGAGGCGTCCCAGCGCATGGCCATCACGTCGAGGAACTTGACCACGTCGGCATCCGCGGCCATCGAAGCCCTGGCCGGCGCGGGGGTGGCGTCGAAAAATGAAATGGTCACGCAGCCTGCGTCTGATCGCGCCGCGCCGCGCGCATAGCCGGCGGGCAGGCAGGCGTAGGTGTCGCGGGCGTAGACCTGCCCGTCGATGATGAGCGCGCCGTCGAGGACGTAGAACTCCTCCTCGGCAGCAAGCCGTTCGGGCACTTCGCGACGCCATCCGGCTGGATAACGCACCAGCGCGGTTATCGCGCCGGTCGCGGCATCGGCGCTGAGGATTTTCGCCGAGACGTCGTCGCGGGCGCCGCCGGGCAATCCCGGCGTCCAGGGCAGGTGCTGGGCAAACACGAATTCGATCAGGGGGCGGGCCATGGCGGTCTCGGCGTTGGGGCCGGCAAGCTTCCGTCCATTCGCCGCAGCGATCAAGGCCGGGTGCGCGCCGCCGCCCGCCGGTGTAAGAGAACGGACAATGACCAGCACAGCGACATCGACCGCCGGCGACGAGGGGTTCGGCCTGTACGTTCACTGGCCCTTTTGCGTGTCGAAGTGCCCGTATTGCGATTTCAACAGCCATGTTGCGGACAGCGTCGATCAGGCCGCCTGGCGCACGGCACTGCTGGCCGAGCTGGCCCATTTCGCCGCGCGCACGTCGGGCCGGGTGCTGACCAGTGTCTTTTTTGGCGGCGGCACGCCGTCGCTGATGGACCCCGACACGGCGGCGGCCATCATCGCCGCGGCGCGCGGGCATTGGACCGGCCATGAGGATCTTGAGATCACGCTGGAGGCCAATCCGGGCATGGTGGACGCCGCGCGCTTTGCCGCGTTCCGCGCGGCCGGCATCAATCGGCTGTCGATGGGCGTCCAGGCGCTGAACGATCGCGATCTGGCGTTCCTGGGTCGACGCCATGACGTGGCCCAGGCCAAGGCCGCATGGGGCGCGGCGGCGCGCATTTTTCCCAAGGTCTCGTTCGATCTGATCTACGCTCGCCCCAACCAGACCCTGGACGATTGGCGCGACGAATTGGGCGCGGCGTTGCGCGAGGTTAAGGCCCACGGCATCACTCACCTGTCGCTCTACCAGCTGACAATGGAAGAAGGCACGCCGATGGCCGCCGATTTCGCACGCGGCGCGTTCACGCTGCCCGATGAAGACGCCGCGGCCGACCTTTACGCCCTGACCGCCGACCAGTGCGCGGCGGCCGGCTACGACGCCTACGAGATCTCCAATCACGCCCGCGCCGGTGCGGCCTGTCGCCATAATCTGACGTATTGGCGCGGCGGGGATTACGTCGGCGTCGGCCCCGGCGCCCATGGGCGGATCGCCACGGAGGCGGGGCCGGTCGCGACGCGACAGATCAAAGCGCCGGCGTTGTGGCTGAAGCGCGTTCAGGCGGCCGGCGCGGGCACCCAGGCCGAGGAGCCGCTTTCGCCCCGCGCGCGCGCCGAAGAACTGGTGATGATGGGTCTGCGCCTGGCCGAGGGCGTCGACAAGGCCCGCTTCAAGCGCTTGGCCGGCGTTCCCGTGTCGAGCGTGATCGATCCGGTCGCGGCGGCCCGGCTGGCCACGTTGGGCTTTCTGCGCGAGGACGAGCGGACGTTGGCCGCCACGCCGCGCGGCCGGCTCGCCCTCAACGAAGTGTTGCGCCAGCTGTTGGCGCAGCCGCGCTGACGCGGATTACTTCACGCCCGAGATGATCAGCCACGAGCGGTGCACGCCGAGCGAGGTGTCGCGAAATGCACCTTTGCCCTTTTCCGCCTTGGCGGTTGCGTCCTGGTAGCCCGACTTGACGTCCCTGAAACCCGCCTGCTCTACCAGCGCCTTGAAATCGGTCGACAGCGCGCCGCGCCAGAACGGCTCGTTGTTGTAGATGATCTCGTAGTCGCCGCGGATGCGGCCCCAGGTGTCGAGCGTGGAGTAGTGGCCCGGCACTTCGAGATGGATCAGCACCCCGCCCGGCTTCAGGATGCGCCGGCACTCGGCCATGATGCGCGGCAGCGCCTTGCGCGAGGTCTCGTGCAGCACCGCGCTGGAATAGACCAGGTCGAAGTGGTTGTCGGGGAAATCGGTTTCCTCGGCGTTCTGTTGCGAGAAATGCACCCCGACGCCGACGCTTTCAGCCCGCGCCCAGGCGTAGCGCAGCAACCCCGCGCCGACATCGATGGCGTGCGTTTCGGCCTGCGGGAAGTAACTCGCCACTGCCACGGTGGTGTGACCGACGGTGCAGCCCATGTCGAGGATGCGGCCGGGCGACGTGTCGGGCCAGCGGCCGAAGTAATGCGACACGACGGTGTGGCCGCGGATGTCGTTCATGAAGCCGCCATTGCGGCCCATGTGATAGATCGCCGCGGCGCGATCGAACAGCGCGCCCTGGCGGACGTCGTCGGGGCGCGTCATGCCGTGGTAGTTGCCGGGCATGCAATGGATGTCCATCGCGTCGATATAGCGCGGCACCTCGAAGTCGGGGTCGAGCGTGAGCGAGCCCTTGGGATTGGCGATCGCCTTGGTCTTGGCGATCAGGTCGTCGAGCTGCCGGTCGACGCAGGTGCCGGCCGCGTCCCACATCATCTCCTGGGCGGTGCGCACCAGGGTTGCCCAACCCTGGTAGTCGACTTCTTTCTCCATCTCGCCGCGCACTTCGATGTGATCCTTCGGCGCGCGGCCGAGTTTTTTGGTCAGCGCCGGCACGACCTTGGCGTCCATCAGCTTGGCCTGGAACGGTTCGAGGTCGCGGCTGATGAAGGTTTTCAGGTCGGCGACGAACAGCTGCTCGGCGGTCTCGTCGTGATTGACCGCGGGCATCATCGGGTGCGGCGCGAGCGAGGCGGCGGGGGCGGCGGCGTTGGACATGGCGGTCTCCCAGGCGGGTGCAGAATGTTGACGTGGACGGCGGCGCGTCAGCCGTCGTTGATGTCTTTCAAGGTGCGATCGAGCGTTTCGTCCTCGCCGCGCTCGTAGCGAGCGAGGTCTTCTTTCAGCACGCGATAGACCTTATTCAGAAGACGCTGGCGCATGGCGCCGCGTTCTTTGGCGGTGGCCGCGTCGGGCTGGTAGGCCTCGACTTCGGCGCGCGGATACAGGCCGTGCTGTTCGGCCAGACGCTCGTGAGTGTCGAGTCGCTCGCGCAGGATCGACACTTCGGCGGTCAGGGCGGTGACCATGGCCATCAGCTGATCGATGGCCCGATCGTCGTGAAATTTGGGCGCGCGGCCCTTGGCGACCCAGACCTTGATATCGGACTGGCCCATGCCGGCGACGGCGACCATGGTGAATTCTCCCGGACGAAGTGTGTGAAGGGGCCCGAACGCAGGGTCGAAATTGCCATGGCCTGGGTCATGCCCGCCAATGCATAATTGAAGCGAAGTCATAATAAAGCCGCATGAGCGCGCCATGGACCTTGACCGCCTCGCCCAATTCGCCGCCGTGGCCCGTCGCGGGTCAATCGGCGCCGCCGCCGCCGAACTGGGCCTGACCCAGCCGGCGCTGACCCGCGGCCTGCAGCGATTGGAAAAGGAACTGGGCGGGCGGCTGTTCGACCGCAGCCCGCGCGGCGTGGTGGTGACGGCGTTTGGTGAAATCTTTCTGCCCTACGCCCAGGCGATCCTGAGTGAGGCCGGCCGCGCCGACGATGCGCTGAAGGCCTTCAAGGGCCTGGCCGCAACGCGCGTTCGCGTCGGCATTTCGCCCAACTTCGTGGGCTATATCGTTCCGGCGGCGGTGCGCGGCCTGTTCACGCAGTTCCCCAAGGTCACGGTCGGCGTGGTGACCGAGACCTATGAAAACCTGGTTCGCATGCTGCGGGCCTACGACATCGACTTCATTTTCGCCCAGTATTTCGACAACCCCGCCAACCTGGACGTCGCGCCCGGCGCGGACATGCGCCGCGAGGTGCTGTTCACCAGCTTTTCGCGCGCCTATGTCGCGGCCGATCATGCGCTCGCGCGCCGGCGCAAACTGCCGCTGGGCGAACTGTGCACCCATGACTGGGCGATCCCGCTGCAGATGTCGTTGGTCTATCGCTTCGAGTACGTCTTCCGCACCCGCGAACTGACGGCCCCGGTGCAGAAGATCAACTCCTCCTCGATGTCGTTCATCCGCTCGGCGCTGTACGACTTCGGTCTGGCCGTGGTCCTGCCCGATCACATCATGGCCGAGGACGTGCGCGCCGGCCGGGCGGTGGCACTGCCGGTGCCGGAGCTGGTGTTCGATTACCGCGTCGGGCTGTCGTGGCGCGCGCGCGGCACCCGGACCCCGGCCATGACCGCCGTTGCCCGGCACCTGCGCGCGGCGGCGCGGGCGGCAGGCGCGGGCTGAGGCCCGGGCCGGGTCCGGGAGCCCAAAAACTCAATGTTGTGAATCGGTTAGCGCCGCGCCTGGTGTCGGTTACGGGAGTTAACCTGGTTCTGAAGACTCTCTAAGACCCATATGAAATAAAACAATTTTTTGCCAGTCGTTAAGGTTTTGGTTACGCTGCCCGGCAAGATTGGGGCGGGTGCGGCCCGACTCGGGGGTCGTGCGGCATTTCAAGCGCGGGTGGCGATGTACAATAGCCGGCTCGACGGCCTGACGGAGTATCCGTTCCAGCGCTTGAACGCGCTCTTGGCCGGGGTTGTGCCGCGCGTGCCGCCCAGCGACCAGGTGGCGATGTCGATCGGCGAACCGCAGCACGCCCCGCCAGCCATGATCCGCGATCTGCTGGTGGGCGACCTGGCGGGCTGGGGCAAGTACCCGCCGACACCGGGCCATGCCGGCTTCCGCGCCGCCGTCGCCGATTGGCTGACCCGGCGATACGCGCTGCCGGCCGGCCTGATCGATGCGGACAACCACGTGCTGCCGGTGGCCGGCAGCCGCGAGGCCTTGTTCATGGCCGCGATGCTGTGCGTGCCGCCCGCCAAGGCCGGCCGCACACCGACGGTGCTGATGCCCAACCCGTTTTATCAGGTCTACTTCGGTGCGGCGGTGATGGCCGGGGCCGAACCGGTGTTCGTGCCGGCGACGCGCGCGACCGGCTTTCAACCCGACTACGCGACGGCCCCCGACGATGCGCTGGCGCGCGCGGCGATGGCCTATCTGTGCACGCCGGCCAATCCGCAAGGCACGGTGGCGTCGATCGAACGGTTGAAGGCCGCGATCACGCTCGCACGCGCCCACGACTTCGTGCTGGTCAGCGACGAATGCTATTCGGAAATCTACGACGACGCACCGCCGGCCGGCGCCTTGCAGGCCTGCGCGGCGCTGGGCGGCGACCTGTCCAACGTGCTGGTGTTCAATTCGCTGTCCAAGCGGTCGAGCGTGCCGGGCCTGCGCTCGGGCTTCGTCGCCGGCGATCCAGAACTGATCGCCAGGTTCAACAAGCTGCGCAGCCACGGCGGCGCGGTACAACCGGTGCCGGTGCTGGACACCGCCGCCGCCTTGTGGCGCGACGAGGCGCACGTTGCGGCCAACCGCGCGCTGTATCGCGCCAAGTTCGACGATGCCGCGCAGATCCTGGGCGGGCGGTTCGAGTTCTACCGCCCGGGCGGCGGGTTCTTTCTGTGGCTGAACGTCGGCGACGGCGAGCGCGCCGCCCGCGCGTTGTGGGCCGAGGCCGGCGTCAAGGTGCTGCCCGGCGGCTACCTGGCCCGCCCCGATGCGCGCGGAATCAATCCCGGCGCGCCCTACATCCGCGTCGCGCTGGTGCACGACCGCGCCCGCACCGCCGACGCCGTGCAGCGCCTGCGCCGCACGCTTGAAAATCTGACGTGATGGAGTTGACCCGATGTCCAGCATGAGCCGCGCCGCGAACCGCCTGCAGCCGATGCCGTTCCTGCCGCCCGCCTGGGCCGCAAGCCTGAAGCGCGCGGCGTGGACCGCGCTCGGCATCGCGGTGTTGACGGCAAGCCTCTTGGCCGCGCTGGCGCTCGGCACCTACAACCCGGCCGACCCGTCGCTGAACACGGCCAGCGCTGCGCCGGTGACCAACATGCTCGGCCTGTGGGGAGCGCTGCTGGCCGACCTGATGCTGCAGATTGTCGGCGTGGCCGCCGCCGCGCTGATCGCCACGCCGCTGGCCTGGTCGGTGCGGCTGATCCGCCATCAGCCGCTCGACTGGATGTGGCTGCGGACCCTGGCGGCCTTCGGCGCGGCACTGCTGGTGGCCGCGGCCGCCGAAGCGGTGCCGGCCCCGTCGGCCTGGCCGCTGACCGCGGGCCTGGGCGGCGGCGCCGGCGACGTGTTGCTGGGCCTGGCGACGTTCGAACGTCTGGCCGCGGTGCCGCTGGAGCTGCAGCGCCTTGGCGCGGCCGCATTGGCGGGCGCGATCGGGCTATGGCTGTTGTCTTACGCCAGCACGGTGCCGCTGCGCGCCGCCGGAGCGGCGAGCGCGGCCATGATCGCCGCGCTCGGGCGCGGCGCGTGGCGTGCGGCGCACCTTCCATTGACGGCGTGGCGCTGGGTGGCGGACCGTGTCGCGACCGACGACGGCGCGAACGCTTCGCCCAGGCGCGAGCGCAGCGAGCCGACCTTGAAGCCAACGACGGGCGCGACCGAACACGCTGCGTCGGAAGATGGCGCGCCGGGCGAAGAGTCGCGGCCGCGCGAGGCCGCCGCCGAGATCGTGGTGACGCGCGCCAAGACGCCGAAGGAATCCGCCAAGGCGGCCAGGCGCGATCTGGCCCAGCGCCAGGGTTCGCTGTTGCCGGCCGCGGCCAGGAAAGGCTTCGCGCTGCCGCCGCTCGACATCCTGACGCTGCCGCCGCTCGAATCCAAAGCCAAGCAGATCAGCAAGGAAGCGCTGGAAAGCAACGCGCGCATGCTGGAAAGCGTGCTCGACGACTTCGGCATCAAGGGCCAGATCGTCAAGGTGCGCCCCGGCCCGGTGGTCACGCTGTACGAGCTTGAGCCCGCGCCCGGCACCAAGACCAGCCGCGTCGTCAGCCTGGCCGACGACATCGCCCGCTCGATGAGCGCGGTGGCGGTGCGCATCGCCGTGATTCCCGGACGCAGCGTGATCGGCATCGAACTGCCCAACCATCATCGCGAAACCGTCTACCTGCGCGAGATGCTGGCCAGCGAGGAGTTCGAGAAGAACGACGGCAAGCTGATCCTGACGCTGGGCAAGGACATCGGCGGCGCGCCAATCTTCGCGGATCTCGCGCGCATGCCGCACCTGTTGATCGCCGGGACCACCGGCTCGGGCAAGTCGGTGGCCGTCAACACCATGATCATGTCGCTGCTGTATCGCAACACGCCGGCCGATGTGCGCTTCATCATGATCGACCCCAAGATGCTGGAGCTGTCGGTCTACGACGGCATTCCGCACCTGCTGGCCCCGGTGGTCACCGAGCCGGGCAAGGCGGTGGTGGCGCTGAAGTGGGTGGTGCGCGAGATGGAGAACCGCTACCGCGCCATGAGCCAGCTGAGTGTGCGCAACATCGCCGGCTATAACCAGCGCCTGCAGGATGCGGCCAAGAAAGGCCAGAAGCTGACCAAGACGGTGCAGACCGGCTTCGAGCCCGAGACCGGCAAGCCGACCTACGAGCAGCAGGAACTGGACCTGACGCCGCTGCCGTTCATCGTCGTCATCATCGACGAGATGGCCGACCTGATGCTGGTCGCCGGCAAGGACGTCGAGGCCGCGGTGCAGCGCCTGGCGCAGATGGCGCGCGCCGCCGGCATCCACGTCATCATGGCCACCCAGCGCCCGTCGGTCGACGTGATCACCGGCACCATCAAGGCCAACTTCCCGACCCGCATTTCGTTCCAGGTGACCAGCAAGATCGACAGCCGCACCATCCTGGGCGAGCAGGGCGCCGAGCAGCTGCTGGGCCAGGGCGACATGCTGTACATGGCCGCCGGCGGGCGCATCACCCGCGTGCACGGCCCGTTCGTGTCGGACAAAGAGGTCGAGCAGGCGACGTTGCACGTGCGCGAGCAGGGCGAGCCCGACTACGTCGACAACGTGACTGAAGAAGCCGACATGGACGACGTGCCGGGCTTCGCCAACCTGGGCGGCGGCGGCAACACCAGTGGCGAACAATCGCTGTTCGACAAGGCGGTCGCAGTGGTGGCGCGCGAGCGCAAGGCGAGCACCAGCTTCATCCAGCGCCATCTGCAGATCGGCTACAACCGCGCCGCGCGCATCATCGAGGAGATGGAAGCGCAAGGCATGGTCGGCAAGCCCAACCATGTCGGCAAGCGCGAGGTCCTGCTGCCGCCGCCGGCGGAGTTCTAG
>JANRJB010000047.1:0-2672 GCA_033764265.1 Rhodospirillaceae bacterium
GTTTCTTCGTCTATGCGCTTGAAGCGCTCGGTGGATACCGTGATGTCGTCCAGCACCACCGGTTTGTCGGCGAGTTTCAGCAGGTTGCGCACCCGTGCCACGCGCGAACCGCGCGTCACGCCGAGGTTGGCCTCGTCCGCGGCTTCAGCGCGTTCGCGGCGGAACGACAGCAACTCCGACACCGGGAATTCGCGCCGCCCGTCCTTGCCGACGACGTGGAAAAAGTAGAACAGCGTGCGGTCCTCGGTGTGGGTGGCGACGAAGGTGCCGCGGCCCTGCTGCCGCACCAGGATGCGGCCGGCCACCAGCTCGTCGATTGCCCGGCGGATCGTGCCGATGGACACCTTGAACTCGGCCGCCAGCCGTGATTCGCTGGGTATGGCTTCGCCCGGTTTCCATTGCCCTTCGGCGAGTGCGCGCGTGATGCGCCAGTGCACTTCGCGATAGAGCGGAACGGCGGTGACGGCGCCCGCTGAGGGTTGTTCGACCATGGAATCCGGCAGGATGGATGCAGAGCGCGGCAGTCTAGCACGCCCGCCGGCAATTCATATAGGTCATCTAGTTGACTTGCCGTCGAGCGGCCGCGTAGCATCATGGGCTCTGCAATCCGCATTGTTCCGGTCGCGTTCGCGCCCGGTTTTCCGGCTTACACCAAGGAGGCTCCATGATTCACCTGTTGGTTCACGACAAGAAGGACACGGTCGGCGTGGCCGTCATCGAAGGCATCAAGGCCGGCCAGGAAATGATCGGCTGGGTCATGGAAGACGACTCGACGATCAAGGTCAAGGCCATCAACGACATCCCGATCGGCCACAAGGCCGCATTGCGCGAAATCAAGAAGGGCGACACCATCATCAAGTACGGTTTCGACATCGGCAAGGCGGTCGCCGACATCAAGCTGGGCGAACACGCCCACGTCCACAACATCAAGACCAAACGTTGGTAAAAAGCGGCTGGCAGGCAGCGGCTGGCAAATAGCGGCCGGCGGGCAAGCGGCGTCGCGCAAACAGAACATTTCCGGAGATCAAAATGGTCAACAGCAAAACCACATTCATGGGCTATCGCCGCGAGAACGGCCGCGTCGGTGTCCGCAATCACGTCATCATCCTGCCGGTGGACGACCTGTCGAACGCCGCGGCGGAAGCCGTGGCGAACAACGTCAAGGGTGCGATCGCGATACCGCATCCCTACGGCCGCCTGCAGTTCGGCGCCGACCTCGACCTGCATTTCCGCACCATCATCGGCGCCGGTGCCAACCCCAACGTTGCCGCCGTCGTCGTCATCTGCATCGAGGAAGGCTGGGCCAAGAAGGTGGTCGACGGCATCGCCAAGACCGGCAAGCCGGTGACCGGCTTCGGCATCGAACTGCACGGCGACCACGACACCATCATGCGCGCGTCCAAGGTGGCCAAGGAATACGTGCAATGGGCTTCCGAACTGCAGCGCACCGAATGCCCGATCAGCGACCTCTGGGTTTCAACCAAGTGCGGCGAGTCCGACACCACCTCGGGCTGCGGTTCCAATCCGACCGTGGGCAGCGCCTTCGACAAGCTCGAGCCGCTGGGCGTCACCATGTGCTTCGGCGAGACCACGGAAATCACCGGTGGCGAGAACATCGTGGCCGACCGCTGCGCGACCCCGGAAGTCCGGGCGCAGTTCATGAAAATGTTCGATCGTTACCAGGCCATCGTTGAAAAACACAAGACCAGCGACCTTTCCGATTCGCAGCCGACCAAGGGCAACATTGCGGGCGGCCTGACCACGATCGAGGAAAAGGCGCTGGGCAACATCCAGAAAATCGGCAAGAAATGCAAGGTCATCGGCGTGCTCGACAAGGCCGAAGAGCCGACCAAGCCCGGCCTGTGGTTCATGGATTCGTCGTCTGCTGCCGCGGAAATGGTCACGCTGTGCGCGGCGTCAGGCTACGTGGTGCACCTGTTTCCCACCGGCCAGGGCAACGTCATCGGCAATCCGATCGTGCCGGTGGTCAAGCTCACTGCCAATCCGCGCACTGTGCGCACCATGAGCGAACACGTCGATTACGACTGCTCGGGATTGCTGCAGCGGGAAAAGAACCTCGAGCAGACCGGCGACGAACTGATCGAAGTCATGCTGCGTACATGCAACGGCCGCCTGACTGCGGCCGAAGCGCTGGGCCATCGCGAGTTCGTGCTGACCCGTCTTTACGAGAGCGCTTAATCCGGCATCCTGCCTGCCGTGGGCGGCGCGTGCAACATTGCGCAGCCCACGGCTTTCTGTTTTAGAAGCTTGCGTTGTTTTTAATGTTGCAATCGTTGCGGATGCGTAACTACCGATGACCCAACTCCGCGGTGCCGACATCCTCGCGCGTTCACTGGCGCGGGCCGGCCTGAAACGGATTTTTTCGTTGTCAGGCAACCACATCATGCCGGTTTACGACGCGGCGATCGAGGCGCGGCTCGCCATCACCCACGTGCGCTACGAAGGCGCGGCGGTGCACATGGCCGATGCCTGGGCGCGGTTGACCGGGGAGCCCGGCATCGCGATGCTCACCGGCGGGCCGGGACATGCCAACGGCATCGGTGCGCTCTACACCGCATTGGCATCCGAATCCCCCGTGGTGCTGTTGTCGGGCCACGCGCCGCTCAATGAACTCGGCCGCGGCTCGTTCCAGGAAATGCGCCAGGCCGACC
>JANRJB010000073.1:0-25007 GCA_033764265.1 Rhodospirillaceae bacterium
TTGCCGCCACCAGTGGCGCTCGGTTGATCGCACCGCGCGGCCCCGCTCCTCGGCGCCCGATGTACCTGCTCGAAACCAACATCGTCTCGGAATTGTTCGCGCCGCTCCCGAACGCGGCCGTGCTCGCGTGGCTCGGCGCGCAGAGCGACGATAACCTGGCGATCTCGGCCGTGACGGTCGGTGAACTGCAGCGCGGCGCAGAATTGATCCGCGCTCACAAGCCGGACCGCGCAAGTGCGATCGATCGGTGGATCGCTCAAGTGCGGGCGCGGTACAACGCCTTGCCGATGGATGCCGATGCCTTCGTGGTCTGGGCCAAGCTGATGTTCGGGCGCGACGCGCGCTTGGTGCTGGATGCGATGATTGCCGCGATCGCAGTGACCAACGGCCTGACCGTTGCCACCCGCAACGTGCGCAACTTCAAAGCCCTGGGCGCAAAGACCTACAACCCGTTCGACCCGCGCGGCCAGGATGGACGTACTGCGTGACGACTTTACCGCATCACGCCGGCGCGCGCGCCTTGCGCCCTGCGCGGTAGCGCGGCGCTTTCGGTTCGGCCAGGCCGCCCGCGCCGCGGCTGGATTTCGCACGCGGCGGAGCCGCGGACGTGCCGCCTCGTCCGCCCGTTTTGCCGAGCATGCCAGACTTGCCCAGCATGAACGTGCGCAGCACCGCGTTGATGCGCGACTGATAGCCCTTGCCGCCGCGCTTGAAGTACGCGAGCACGTCGTCGTCGAGGCCAAGGGTGATGACCTTCTTGCGTGGCGGATAGACCAACACGGCCTTGTCCCAGAAGCCGGGCGGCGTGTCGTAGGCGTCGGGATCGCTCGCCACGTTGGCGGCGATCTCGGCGTCGGTCAGGGCATCCACCCGCGCCCAGTCGGACTTGCCCCCGCCGCGAGCCAAGGCTTCAGCCAGGGTCATTCTGACGATACGTGGCTTGGTCACGTTTGTTGGCCTTCCATGCCGAAATGATCCGGTAAGCGCCGCCGCGCCTGGTGAAAACGACCTTCACGATCCGACCGCGGAGTTCGCCAAGGGCGATAAAGCGGTCCTCGCCGTAGTCATGCCGTCGGTCCGGTAAGACGCGCACAAATCCGGCAAAGATCTGCAATGCATCCTCGAAATCGACACCATGCTTGCGCAGGTTCGCCGCCGCTTTGCCCTCGTCCCACTCGAACCGCATCGCGCCGGCCCAGGTCGATATTTATGTATTATACATATACATCGCCGGCGCGGCAACCTTTCCGGAACCAGCCGCGCGGCCAGTGCGCCGTGCTATGATCCGGCGTGACAGAACCTGGGGCGTGGCATGGACCACCATCCTCCGACCGGCCTGCTGGGCAACCACCCGGCGATCCGCGAGTCAGAGTGGCCGGCCATCCGCGACGCCTATGCCGAGCCACAGCGGCACTATCACACCTGGGCGCACATCGTCGCCGTGCTGGCGGCCGCGGAACCGTTCGCCGCTGTGCTGGCGCGCCCGCGCGGCATGTACCTGGCGTGCGTCTTTCACGACATCGTTTACGTCCCGGGCGCGGCCGATAACGAAATCCGCAGCGCCGAATGGTTGAGATCGGCCCAGGCCCGCGGCGGTATCGATGCCGACGCGGCGGACCTGACCGCAGCGCTGGCATTGATCGAGGCGAGCGGCGGCGAAGGCGTTGCCGGCCTGGATGGCGACGCGTTCTGGGACATCGATCGCGCCATCCTGGCCGCGCCGGCCGACGACTATGCCGCGTATGCGCGGGCCGTGCGCCGCGAGTTCGCGCGCTTCGGCGACTTCAAGTATCGTCTCGGCCGTCGCCGATTCCTGCACGGCGAACTGGCGCGTCCGCACATTTTCCGCACCGCCGACTATCGACGCAACGCCGAGGGGCAGGCCCGCGCCAACCTCGCCGCGGAGCGTGACGACCTCGGCCGCGGCGGCTGGCTTGGCATGCTGTTCACGCGGTCGACCTACATGGATCAGGCGTGAATTCGAACGATATCTGACGCGCGCCCCTACTCCGCCGCGGCGACGGCGCGCACTTCGGCCATGAACTCGGCCAGCGACTTCTTGCCCTGGATGCGCTTTTTCACTGTGCCGTCGCGCCCGAGGACATAGGTGGTCGGCACCACCTCGTTCCAGGCCGGGTCGATGACGCTGACCAGGTAATCGACTTCCGTCTGGTCGCGCGCGTAGGTGCGAAATCCGGGGAAGCGCCGGTCGCGCATGGCGGCGATGAAGCCGGTGTCGCCGCGCGGCTCGTCCACCGACACGCCGATCAGCGCGACTTTGAACTCGGCCAGGTCGGCCGCCATGCGCATCAGATCGGGGATTTCGGTCAGGCACGGCGCGCACCAGGTCGCCCACAGGTTGACGACCACGACCTTGCCCTGCTCCGCGGCCAATACCTGCTTGAACGCCGCGGGGCTTATGGCTTCAACCGCGTCGGCGGCGCGCGCCGGCCCGGCGGCGCACGCGACCAGCATCAACGCCGTGACCAGCGCTTTCAGCTTTGTCATCGCGATCATCTCCGGATCAGCGCGCGGAGATGTCCACTTCCGCCGGCGCGGCCGGCAGGACGGTGGTGAACACCTTGTTGTTCTGCTGCCAGGCAATCTGGAACTTGCCGTCGGCGCGGGTCGCGACCACCGGGTTCTGGGCGTTTTCCGTCCCGGTCTCGAGCGCGGCAATGCCGCCCACCGGCTTGCCGGCCAAGTCGAACATGCGAGTGAACACCCGGCGCGGACCGTCGGTCTTGCCGTGCCAGGCCAGCAGCACATAGCGGTCGTTCATGGCGATGGACGGCGCGTCGGACACGGCGGCCTCGGGATGCACTGGGACCGCGCGGCTGTAGCTCTGCCCGCCGTCGGTGGACACCGAGTAGTACACGCCCGGCTGCGCCTCGCCGCCGTTATAGACCGCGCTGTAGACCGCCTGGCCCTGGGTGGCGATCACAGTCGGCTTGAGCGGACAGGCGTTGATCATCCACGGCGCGCCGTTGGTGTCGACCGGGGTGCCCATGGCGCCGGGATTCGCACTGGTCTGGGCGGCGATGCGCGCAATGGTGGACTGGCGCGCGCCCGAGGCCGTGATGTCGCGCCAGCTGAGCAGCACGTTGGACTGCGCGTCGGCCACCGCCATCATCTGGCAGCACGGGCACACGCCCGCGGCCTGCAGCTCGATGTCGGGGCCGAAATTGGCGCCGCCATCGCGCGACACGGCGGTATACAGGGCGCCCGTGTCGGTCTCGGTCTTCATGTGGCGGGTATCGATCCACATCAGGTGGACGCTGTTGTCGGGCGTGACGGCGATGGTGCCGAACGCAGCGGCGCTGGCGAAGCCGCCGTGGATGATGGCGCTCATGTCGCCGTCAGTCAGCGTCGACAGCCGGCGCGGCGCGGCGAAGGTCGCGCCGCCGTCGGTGGACCGCGTGTAGTGCGCGGTCAGCACCGGCTTGCTGAGGCCGGGATGAATCTCGTTGGCGGTGTAGCCCACGTGCCAGATGCCGTCGGCGCCGCCGACGATGCGCGGCCGGCTGACGGTCTGGCCCCAGACCACGCCGTCGTCGCGGTTGATCTTGGCCGGCGCACCGAAGCTCTTGCCGCCGTCACGCGATACCGCCAGGTACAGGTCGGTATAGGACAGGTGGTTGTCGTGCGCCCCGCCACCGCCCTGCTGCTGCTTGGCCACTTCGGGCGAGCGATCCACCCACAGCAGCGCGATCTCGCCCTTGGCGTTGATCGCCACGTCGGGCGCCACGGCCACGTGCGCGGCCGGACTGATCTGTTCGGCGGCAGCGCCGAACGCGGCCAGCGTGATGGTGGCGGCAAGCGCGGTTCTAAGGGCGAACATGGACCCTCCTGTCGTTGGTCGATGGCCATCGGCCGTTGGTCGAATGACGTCGAGAATAGTTCTTCTGTTCAGCGCGCGCAAAGCGAATCAACCGCGGTCAATCGTCAAGGAGGACGTCGAAATGATCAGCATTTGAGCGGACTCCTGCGATTTCGCATGGCAGGCCTTCGATGTTGTCTGGTGCGCCCGGGGCGCACCTCGCTTATGAAGCGCCCGCATTCGGCCGGTCATGGGGATCGGCCGGCGACAACACAAGCGTGGCCACCATGAGCGACAACAACAACAAAAATAACATCACCACAACCCCACGCCGCACGTCCGGCTCGGTCGTCGACACCATGCTCTACGCGGCTGCGGTCGTATTGAGCGCCGCGTTGCTGCTGCCGGTGGCGGCCATGCGCACCGAGGCGCAGACGGTATCCCAGCCGGCTCCGGCCGCGACGGCGATCCTGCGCCTGTTCCCCAGCCAGTCGTACGTGCGCCTGGCCAATCTCACGGGCGACGCGCCCGTCACCCATACGCTGGAGCTGTACGGACTCGATACGCGGACCACCCTGGGGCGCTTCCAGGTGACGGTGCCGGCCAAGGGATCGATCCAGTTCAGCCCACGCGACATGGTGCCAGGTACGCGCCCGGCGGATCTGGACCAGTTCATGGCGCTCTACATCGACGGCGCGCCGGCCGGCCAGTTCTGGCAGCACGTGCGCTACGACGCCGCCAACGGATCGTTCAGCGACGCCACCGTCTGCGCGACGGGCGACGATGCCGCCGACCGCGGCGCGCGCCCGGCAGCGGCAATCAACGTGCATACCGACCGCATCGGCCGCTACGCATCGTTCGTGACAGTGCACAATCCCGGCGTTGCGCCGGTTTCGTTGCAGGCGCGGCTGACCCACGCCCGCACCGGCGAACGCATCGGCACGATCGCGATCGACCTGCCGCCGCGCGGCACGCACAGCGCCAGCGGGGTGTGGTACCAGCTCAACGGCGGCCTGTTCATCCCGACGGCCGAGCAGCAGCACTTCAACGTCGAATTTGTCGCCGCCGACGGCAGCGCGCCGCCGCGACTGACGGTGAGCCACGAAGTGCGCGACCTGCTCGCCAACCAGTCGGTCAACCTCTCGATGCTGTGCGCGCTCGGTTGACGGCCATCGCCGCCCGCGGGGTCGGACCTCGCGCGCGGCTATCGCTTTCCGGCGACGATACGCTAACATCGGATTGGCCGCATCGCTCGGCCAGCCGTTGCTTGGACGCCATCGTTCGCTCGTGAAACTCGAGGCCTCATGACTCAGAACCGTTCCCGCCCTTGGGCTGTCGCCATCGCGACCGCTTTCGCGCTTGCGGGGTGCGCGGCGTCTCCGCCCGGACCGGCCGGCGATCCCAATGCCAGAAACACCGGCGTGCTGGTGATCGGCGGCACCGGCCAGCTCGGCGCCTATCACGTCAATCAGCTGATCGCGGCCGGCGAACGCGTGATCGTGCTGGCGCGGCCATCATCCAGCTTCGAGCGGCTGACCGGCGCGCGCGGTGAAACCTACGAGGTCGTCATCGCCGATCTGCGAAATCCGGACGAGGTCACTTCGGCCATCGCCGAGGCCAAGCCCGCCGTCATCATCGACGCGTCAAATCTGCCCGGCATCCGCATGGAAAACGGCGAGAGCTTCTATTGGGCGACGATGCGCAACATCGTGGCGGCGGCGGAAGCCCATGGAGTCACCCAGGTCATCCGCCACAGTCCGCGCAGCGCGCGCGAGATGCTGACCGAGCCCCCGGCGGCGTTCCGGGACGATCCGCGCGTCATCAACTACATGCGCGACAGCGCCCGGGCCGAGATTGCGCTCGAGACCGCGGCGCGGAATTCGCCCACGCTCAATTCGACCATCGTGCTCAACCGCAACCTGCCGCCGGAACCCGCCACAGCCACCGGGAATGGCACACTCAGCGACGACCTGAACGTCGACGGCGGCATCACCCGGTCCGATCTCGCGCGTCTTGCCAACACGTGCGTGCTCAACCCGGCGTGTTACGGGCGCACCTTCAACGCGGTCGATCCGACGTTGCCGCCGCCCGCGCGGTAGCCCTCTCACTCCTTGCGGGCGGCTACGCCCTCGATCTCGACCAGGACCTCGGGGCGCGCGAGCGCCTTGACGTAGACCAGCGTTCCCGCCTGTTTGCCACCGGGGTTGTATTTGGCGCCGGCCTTGATGATCGCGCCGATGTCCGACGGGTTGACCAAGTAGACGTTGGTTTTCACCAGGTCCTTCACCGTCATGCCGGCGTCGGTCAGCGATTTCACGAGTTTTTGATACGTGATGTCGGCCTGGGTCTCGGCGTCGGGCGGGGTGTAGCCGTTGTCGTCTGTGGCGGTCTGCCCGCTGATGTAGAGGATGCGCGAGCCGGGCGGAATCTCGACCGTGCGGTGAGTGTAACCTCCGGTCGGGTCGCGGATGATGTTGGTGGTCATGCCTGCCTCCGTCTGAGCCGCCGCCGGCAGTGCCAGCGCCGCGGCCAAAGCCACGCCTGCAACGAATGTCATTGTGCGCATGAGAGTCCCTCCTCTGGTGGTGCGTCGACCTTACGACCGTTGGTGGCCCGGACTTAACGGCCCTTGCCGCGGAACCGTTCCATCATCGCTTCGTCCATGCCTGATTCCGCGGCGGCGTCGGCCATGTGCCGCGCCGTCACCCGCGCGGCGTTCTGCTTTCCGGCGTGGCGTTCGACCTGTCGCATGACCATGTTGCGCACGAATGGCGGCACCTTCATCAACTCGTGCATCGCGTCCTCGTCCCACGGCAGTTCGACCTTCAGGGCGGCGCCCGCATAGCCCTGCGGGGTTTCCTTGAGGGTGTGGCGGGTCATGTTGTCCGTCGTCGCGAAGAAGTAATCGCGGCGGTCCTCGTCGCCTAGGCCGATCGGAAGGTTCATCGTCTTGATCCGCTCGGCGCGGTCCATCTCCGCAAGGCCCTGATCGAACACCAGCGCGACGATGTTGGCGATGACGATGCCGCTGCTTTTTTCCAGCCGCACGATCTCGTCGACCGTGCACTCGGCGATCTGCGGGCATTCCTGAAGGCTGGGCGGCTTCACCTTCTTCGAGGGGATGGCGGTGAAGCGGGTGTGGTCCAATTCGTTGACGCCTTCCGGATAGAAGCGCGCGGTCTCCATCACGTCAGCGACGTAGTCGGCCGGCGGACAGTTGACCACGAACTCGCCGGTGGCGCATATGTTCTCGAAGGTGTGCGAATCCTGGCGGAAGCCGACCATCATGCGCGGCCGCTTGGCCATCACGTCGTATTGCATGATGTGCGAATAGGGCGCGGCGTTGACCCGGCCTTGCGCGTCAAGCGTGGTGATGACGGTGATCAGCTTGGGAAACAGCCAGACGTCCGAGTACCAGAACGGCCGGATCTTCGCTTCCACTTTCATGGCGGAGCCTGGGCGATGTGTCATGGCTGAACCATACCGACATACTGATACAGCACGATCAGGTGCCCGCCCGGGTCCAGCACCCCCATTTCCAGGATTCCCGGCCCGCCCTTGCCGTCCGAGGTATCGCGCCAGTCGGTGACGGTGTATCCGTCGGCGATCAGTTCGGCGCGCAGGGCGTGGAAGCGTTTGGTCTCGACCACCATGGCCGTCAGACTGGGCGCGCGGATCACCGCCTTGGGGTCCAGTCCCTTCACCTCGGTGATGGCGAAGGTGCGCTGCTCGGTGGACGAATCCAGCGTCGCCTGGCGCACCGCTTTGGTCGGGTCGAAGTTGAAGGCCTTATAGGCATAGTTGTTGACAGGATCGACCTTGCTGTCCTCCATGCCCGCCAGCTTGAACCCCAGCCGGCCGACGTAGAAGGCGAGCGCCTTATCCATGTCCGGCACGACCAGATTGGGCCGCTTACAGCGGACGTAGCGCTCCTCGTCGGCCGCGACGGCCGGGGGTTGCGCGGCGGCCATGGTGAGCAGAACCAACACCGTCGCAAGCATCCATCCGCGAGTCATGCGCCCCTCCCCTGTGGCGAATTCAGATGGGGGAGTTTATGCGACCGCGGGCGTCAGGGCAGGCAGATTCTCGTTCGCTGGCCGAAATCACGCGTCATGCGAGGCCTAGACCCGAGCCGCGTTTTTCGATTTGATCCGGGCTCCTCAAACAAGAGTTTCAACATCATGCAACGCCGTGACTTTCTGGGAACGACGCTGGCTGCCGCGGGTGTGACCGCCGCCGCGCCAGCCGCCGCCCAAGACCGGGTCTACGACTTCGTCATCGTCGGGGCCGGCACCGCCGGCCTGCCGGCCGCCATTTTCGCCTCGCGCCGCGGCGCCAAAGTGCTGCTGATCGACGCGGCCGCCGAGGTCGGCGGCACACTGCACCTGGCCAATGGCCAGGTCGCCGCCGCCGGCACGCGCGCCCAGGCCGCCAAGGGCATCGTCGACGACACACCCGACCGCCACTTCGACGATATCATGTTGCTGTCGCGCGGCGGCGCCGACCGCAACGTCGCCCGGCTGACCGCCGACCACGCCCCCGACACCATCAACTGGCTGCTTGACAACGGGCTGGTCCCCCTGCCCGACCATCCCGTCGCCGGCGACAGCCCGGGCCGGCCGGCCTACCGCACCGCGCGCTACATCTGGGGCGCCAACAACGGCCGCGACATCCTCAAGGTTGTCGTCAAGGAACTGGCGCCGGAACTGGCCTCGGGCCGCGTCGCCACCCAGCTCAACACCCGCGTCACCGGGTTCGTGCTTGGCCGCGACGGCGCGATCGAGTCCGTGCGCGCCACCACGCAGGGCCGCGAACTGTCGTTCCGCGGCCAGCACTACCTGCTGGCCACCGGCGGTTACGCCATGAACCCGACATTGTTCCAGCGGCTGATCGGCGAGCCCAATTACGTCGACGGCTCGTATCCGTTCGCGCAGGGCGACGGCCTGGAAATGATCGAGGCCATTGGCGGGCAGTTGCGCGGCGCCGACCTGCACCGACCCGGCTCGGGCTCGATCCTGACCGGCACCGCCTTCCCGGCCAAAGTCTACGCCCGCTTCATCACCGCGCCGCAAGTTCGCATCCCGTGGGAGATCTGGGTCAACGCCGCCGGCCAACGGTTCGTGGCCGAGGACGAGCCCGAGACCTACAATCGCGAACGCGAGATCAACAAGCAGCCGCTGTTCAAGTATGCGATCGTGTTCGACGAGGGCATTTTCCGCTCCGCCCCGCCCGGTATCGCCGGCTGGACCCACGCGAAGATCGCCGAGCATTTCGACCGGCATCCCATGTTCCACCGCGCCGACACGCTGGACGAACTGGCGCGCAAGGCCGGCGTGGACGCGGCGGGCTTGACGGCGACGGTGAAAGCGTACAACGCGACCGTGGCGAACGACGGCCCCGACAATCTGGGGCGCCAGTATCGGCCGCGCGCCATCGAGCGTGGACCGTTCTACGCCATCATCCATCTGGGCCACTCGGCCACTTCGTCGGCGGGCGTGGCTATCGACAAGGATCTGCGCGTGATCCGGGCCGACGGCCGCCCGATCCCCAATCTCTATGCCGCCGGTGAGGTGCTGGGTAGCGGCGCCACGCTTGGCACCGCGTTCGTGCCGGGCATGATGCTGACCCCGGCGTTGACGTTGGGACGCCGGCTGGGACTCACGCTGCCGATCGAGACGTAACGCTTTCGCTATCCGTCATTCTCGTCGGATACTTCGCCCTGCGGCGGCAAGCTGACCAGCAGCTTGTCGATCCGCCGCCCGTCCATGTCCACCACCTCGAACCTTGCGCCGTTGAAAGCGAACGCATCGCCCGGCGCAGGCACGTGAGCCAGGCGATGCAGCGCGAAACCGCCGACGGTCGAGTAAGCGCCATCACCGCGCACACCGACCAGACCGGTGCGATCCTCGAATTCGTCGATGGCCATGAGTCCGTCCACCAGCCATGAGCCATCTTCGCGGCGCGTCATTTGTGGCGACGTTGCTTCGCCCAAGCCGGGCACGTTGCCGGCTATTGCCTTGAGTATATCGGTTGGGGTTACGATTCCCTCTGTGACTCCGTAATCGTCAACCACGGCCAGCAAGTGCACGCGTTTGTGGCGGAACTGATCGAGCAATCGGAGCACCGGGGTTGATTCATGAACCGCAACGATCGGCACCATCACCTCTTTGAGGCGGATCGGTCGATTGCGCAGGGCGCGGCGCAGCGCGTCCTTGGTCTGGATGATCCCGAGCGCCCGGTCGACCGAACCATGGCAGACCAACAGTCGGGAGTACGGAGAGTCGACCAAAGTTGCCGCAACGGTTTCGTGGTCGGCGGAGATATCGACCCAGTCGATCTGGTTGCGGAGCGTCATCACGCTGCGCACCGTGCGATCGGCCAAGCGCAACACACCCTCGATCATTTCGCGTTCCTGGGGCACAAAAACCCCAATGCGAGTCCCCTCGGCGATCATCGCGCGGACCTCATCTTCGCTGACCTGGGACGGGCGTTGCTGGTCGAGCTTGAGCAATCGGAGCACGGCCTCGGTCGAAATCTTGAGCAGCCAAACGGCAGGAGCGGCCACTATGGAGACAATTTTCATCGGTCGTGCGACCGTTGCCGCAACCCGCTCGGGATGGGCCATCGCAATTCGTTTCGGTACAAGCTCGCCGATGATCAGCGAGAGGTAGGTGATCGCAAGCACGACAACGCCGATGGCAATGGCGTCACCGCGCGGCGCGATTCCCGGCAATGTATCGAGCCAGTCGCCCATCCGGTCCGCCAGAGTCGCCCCGCTGATCGCACCTGCGAGTATGCCGACAAGCGTGATGCCGATTTGAACTGTCGACAGGAACCGACCGGGGTCGGCGGCCAGCGCGAGCGCCACGCGCGCGCCTCGGTTGCCGCGCTTGGCCAGCGCCGACAGCCGCGACTGGCGTGACGAGACCACCGCCAGTTCCGACATTGCCAGCACGCCATTGAGCAACGTGAGGAGAACCACAAAGGCGATCTCGAGCGCTAACATGAGTCTGGACCCTCGCATTCGATAATTTTGAGCGGCGCATGACGGTGCCCTGCCCGCAGGTCGAACAACACTTTATCGCATTTCGCCGGCGCGACAGAAATTGCGAATCAAGGCGTGGTGGCGCGCGACCGACCGAGATCGCCTGACGATAACAAGCCGGCACCGCGGTCCAGCCGGGCATGGTGCTGACCCCAGCGTTGACTTTGCGACGGCGGCTGGGCATGACGCTGCAGATCGAAATCTGCGTCATGGGAGTCGGCGATGGCAGTGGAAATCAACGGCCTGCTCGGGCTCCTCATCCTGGCCGGCGACGTCTGGGCCATCGTCAACATCGTCAACAGCGCGGCGACTACCGGCAAGAAAGTCGTCTGGATTCTGCTGGTCCTGATCCTGCCGGTGCTGGGCCTGATCGTCTGGTATTTCGCCGGCCCGCGCTCGGCGAAATAAGGCGATTCAGTCTGCCTGGAGCGCCGCGCGCACGTCCTCGAAGCCTTGCCGGAATCCGAATGTCCCGCCGGCCGCGCCGGGCGTACGCACGCGGAATCCCATCGGCCGATGTTCGCGGTCGGTCCATAAGTCGAAGTTCAAGGTGAAGCGCCCGCCGTCGGGCAGCGGCAGAGACTCCACGAACGTGAAATGGCGCAGCGCCGTTTCGCCCGTCGCACGCGGGACCACGCGCTCGCCCGCGAACGACAGCGTCGCGGTGCCGCCCGACAGGGTACGCACGCGGTCGAGGTCCTGACCGGTCCAGCGAAAAGTCTGCGGTCCGCCCCTGGCCAAGTCGTAATGGCGGGTCATCACGAACATCGCCAGCGCGCTGGGCGACATGTTGATGAAGCAGTCGGGGTCGCACGCCGCCGTCGGGTCAAGGCTCACCTTCGCCCCGCCGTCGCCCAGGCTGCGCACGGCGATGCGCACTTCGCGGCCATCGCGCCGCATGACCGCGACGACGGGCACACCCTCGTAGAGGCCGAGCCCGTCCGCCGACCGAGCGTTCCAGTCGGCGTCGAGATCGAATCGCGCCTGCACCCGGTAACGCCCGTCGGTCATGGTGATGGTATTCAGCAGCACGACGCCGCCGGCCGACGTGGACAGGTATTCGAACGCCTCGGTGCGATCGAACGCCGGCCCGCCGCCGGTCACAACCATGACACCGGCGTCGATCAGCCGCGCGCCCGATACGCCGGCGTAATTGACCCGCGCCGGGTCAGGTACAAGCTGGGCAACCGCTGCCGACGTGCACGCCAACCCCAATAACGCAAAGATGAACGTCACGCGAACCATGGCCCGCTCCTGTGAAGTCGGAACGATTGGAAGTGCCGGCGGGCCCGGAGTCAACGCCGCTCGATCGCGGCGATGCCCGCCAGCGCGACCAGCGTGCCCAGCATTGCAAGTCCGGTGTCTTTCTGGGCGTCGAACACGTCGCCCTGGGTACCCAGGAAGGCGATCGCGTCCTCGGGGCTGACGATGCTGGCCACAATCCACTCAATCAATTCATAGGTCTCGCTGCTGGCCACCATCACGGCGAAGGCGAGGAACAGCGATACACCGCCGCGCATGCCGGTCGTGCGCATCAGCAGTTCGCGCACCGGGTACGTCAGCAGCAGCCCGAAGGCGAAGTGCACGACGCGGTCGTAGTGATTGCGGTCCATCTCCAACGCGTCCTGCAGCCAACGGCCGAGCGGAACTTCCGAATACGTGTAGTGCGAACCGATCACATGCAAGATCCAGAACGCGGCGACGAACACATGCGCCGCATCGGAAATCGGCCGGGTGCGGTAGATCACGACCAGCAAGCCCGCGCCGGCGAAGATCAACAGGTTTTCGAGCAGCCAGTCCGAGCGGCTGACCGGGTCGATCGCCGCCCAGGTCCACACGCCCAGGCACAGCGCGGTCAGCGACTGCAGCATGCGGTTCGACGCGAAGTCACGTTCGACGGGAGTCGTCGCGGTGGTCCATGCCATGGGATCGGGCTCCGTTCGCCAGTCTTGCACGAAACCGCCGGCACGCGACTGACCCAGGTCAAGACCGTTTCACCGTCGCGGGCACTCGGCGTAGGATGCGCCATCGCCTCGTCCGATCCAGGAGTTTCGCCATGATCGACCTGTATTTCTTCCCCACGCCCAACGGCAAGAAGATCACTGTCCTGCTCGAGGAATGCGGGCTGCCCTACACCATCAAGCCGGTGCACATCGGCCGCGGCGACCAGTTTCATCCCGACTTTCTGCGCCTGTCGCCCAACAACCGCATGCCGGCGATCGTCGATCACGCCCCGCCCGGCGGCGGCGCGCCGGTGAGAATTTTCGAGTCCGGCGCCATCATGATGTACATCGCTGAAAAAGCCGGCAAATTCTGGCCGCAGGAGATTCACGCCAAATACGAGGTTGCGCAGTGGGTCATGTGGCAGATGGGCAATCAGGGTCCGAAGATGGGCGAACAGGGGCACTTCCGCCGCGCCGCCGAGAACCCCGCCAACGGCGACCAGAAGTACGCGATCACCCGCTTCGACAACGAGGTTCATCGGCTTTACGGCGTGCTCAACTTGGGTTTGCACCGCAAGCAATGGCTGGCCGCCGGCCAGTACACCATCGCCGACATGATCTGCTATCCGTGGGCGATCTACTGGAACATGCGCGGCATCGACATCAAGGAATTCCCAAATGTCGAGGCGTGGCTGGAACGCATCTCCGAACGACCCGCGGTCAAGCGCGGCATGGACGTCGGCATCGGCCCGATGGAAGATCCCAACACCCTGTCGCAGGAAGAAAAGGACCGCCGCGCCAAGATCCTGTCCAACCAGCGCGCCGTGCCGATTCCGCCCGAGTGGCTGAAGGCAGGCTGACGACGGACTATTTCACGCGCCGGAAATCGCCGACGATGCGTTCGCTGCGCGTGGAGCCATCGGCCTTCTCGTAGACGAAGGTGCCGTCTTCCAACACGCGGCCCGGCGTCACGCGAATCAGCACGTTCGGCCGCATGTTTTCTTTCAGGGTTCGATTGAAAATCACGCAAGTTCCATCGCCATTGCGGCCTTCGTAGGCCTCACCCACCTTCTTCAGGTGAAACGTGCAGTTGTCCGGGTACCCGTTCAGGTCGGACAGCGCCAGCGCCTTGGCCGCCGCCGCGCGGGGATCGGCGGCGCTGTGCACGCCGGTCAAGGTGTCGCGGGCCTTCTGGTTCAGTGTATAGAATTTCATGTCGATGCCCTCGGGCGTGGGCGTGTAGGTCCACACCCGCTGGCTCGACACCGGGCTATCGCGGTCGGGATCGCGCCACTCGACGAACAGGGTCGTGCCCGGAATGTCGGGCATCTCCAGGACGGTGGCGAACATCGCCCGCAGCCGCGGCTTCGGCTCAGCGGATTCCGCCACCTGCTGCGCGGTGGAAAACTCTCCGCTCATCCACTGCATCAGCCGGTCGACATCAGCCTGCGTGTCCGCCGCCGCCGGCGCGGATATCGCGACAGCAACCGCAAGGGCGAAGCGTTTCACCCGGTCGTCCCTACTGTCCGAACGCGATGATCAATGCCCACACGCTACCGCCCAAGAGCAGCAGGAACGTCCCGATCACGCCGAGAAATCTGAACGGATTGGGCGCCTTCCGCGGGATGCCGATGGCGTGCAGGATGCGGAACGCCACCAGCGACCCGCCGGCCATCGCCAGCACCGTGCGATTGGCGCCCGACAGTTCCAACAGGCCCAGCAGGATCAGCACGAACGGCACGTATTCACTGAAATTGCCGTGGGTGCGGATGCGCGCCAGCATCTCCTGCTTGCCGCCGTCGCCCAGGCTGACCTGATGCTGAAAGCGTCCCTGGATCACCCGCGCGGACAACACCAGATAGACGAGACCCAGCGCGCCGGCCGTCGCGAGCGTGATGTCCAGCCGCATCGCCACCATGGAATCCATGCACGCCCCCGCAAAACGCCCCAAAAGCGATGCTCAGCATGCCCCGGATCGGGGCGGGGTCAAGCGCCAATGCGGCTCAGCCCGGTACCGCCGCCCGCCGGGACACGATCATGGCGAGCGGCCAGGCCAGGGTCGCCGCCAGGCCTGCGCCAAGGCCGGCCCACACTCCCCACTGCGGCACCGCCAGATGCACCACGGTCAGGCCGAGCGCGATACCGACCAGCGGGCGAATCGCACTGGCCGCGGCCACCGCTCCGCCCTTGGCGCCGAAGCGAAGAGTTGCGACCACCATCAGGCTCGACAGCGCGATCGGAAACACGGCGGCGATACCGGTTGCTGCCGGCCCGATGGCGTCGCTGACCGCCACCACCGCCACCACAAACACGCCGACCATCGCGGCCCGCGCCGGCAGTTCAAGCCACCCCCGCCGACGGACCGCGAACCGCGCCGGATCGAGTGACACCCGTGGCGCCAGCCGATCTGCGAACACGAAGGCCACCACGTTGCCGATGAGCACCACAATCAGTGTTGCATCGATGCCTTCGATGATTACGACCAGAGCGAACCACGCGATCAGCGCGCCACCCAGCGCAACCAACAGGCTGTACCCGCGCAACGACAAATGGGCAGCGACCAGCAGAAACGTCCAGGTGGCGACATTGGCCGCGAGGCTGGCGAGCGCCGCGCCGGCGACGAAGTCGGGCGAGCGATCAAGCGCCAGGAGAACATAAGCCGGGCCGGCCGACACCGGCAGGCAGGCGATCAAGCCGCCCCAGAATGGCCCCAGGCGCTCGGCTGCGACCGTGGCCGCCACCACCACGAGCGCGGTCGAGACCGCGCGCAGCGCGAGGCCGAGAAGTTGGAAGTCGTCCAATGGGTGCTGCTGGGTTCTGCCGGAACGGCGTTACGGACCGATGTCGCCGACCAGCGTGCTCAATTCGAAGCGCGTGCGATAGCCGCGATACTCGTGGCGGACGACGACGTAGTCCTCGCCCGCGACCCAGACATCGGTGTTGTCGGTGTACTTGAAATGCCGGGTCGCGAAGGTGCCGGCGGGCACGGTGATGGTCTCTTCGCCCACGTACTGGAGGCGCACCTCGGGTGCGATCATGCATCGCACGCTTTCACGGGCGTTGCCGGCCGCGCAGCGCGGAATGCGCTGCTCGCCGCCGAGTTTCATGTCGTAAAGCGCGAAGTGCAGGCCATCGGCGGCCGCCGGATGCAAGAGCAGGTGAAATTTTTCGGGCACCTTCATTGCTTCCGTCACGTCGCGCTCCGGCGTTTTCACCGTGCTCGTCAGCGTATCGCCGCGCACTGCATAGAAGCCGGCGCCCAGGAACTGCCCCGAGGCGTAGGTCAGCGTAAACCCCTCAAGCGGCCGAAATCCAGGGTCGAGGCGCACGACGATGGAGATCTGGTTGCCGCGCTGAAGCTGGTCGCTGAACACACGTAGCGTGCGCGAGCCGTCGGTCTGGCGCGTCAGCGTGAACGTCTCGCGCCCGCACGGCGCGGCGTCGCGCAACGACGAACACACCAGTTCGCCGCTGATGGTCTTGGCCGTGGCCGGGGGCAACGGCGGTTCCCCGGTCTGCGCCCCCGCCCCCGAGGCGGCGAACACCGCGCCGAGCATCCACACAAACAAAGACTTCATGAATGACTCCACTCTTGCCGACCGCAGCGGTTCAGTAGCCGCGTTTCAGGTCGACGACGTTCAACAGCCTGTCACCAGCGGCGTAACGCCGCAGATTCTCGCGCATCAACAGCCATACCCGGTCGGTGCGCATGTCGGAGTAGCTCGAAACGTGCGGCGTGATGATGACATTGGCCGCCGTCCATAACGGGTTGTCCTTGGGCAACGGTTCCGGGTCGGTCACGTCCAATCCGGCGCCGGCGATGACGCCGCCGTTGAGCGCAGCCACCAGATCGGCTTGCACGACGCTCTGCCCGCGGCCGATGTTGATGAAGTACGCGGACTTTTTCATCTTGGCGAATAGCGCGGCGTTGAACAGACCGCGGGTCTGCGGCGTCAGCGGCGTGGCATTGACCACCACATCGGCCTGGCTGATCAGGTCGGGCAGTTCGTCCGATAGGCCGACGTAATCGACGAAGTCGGGCTTGTCACGGCTCGAGTTGCGCGTCGCGATGATGCGCATGCCGAGGCTGTGGGCCATCTGCGCGGTCGAGGTGCCGATGCCGCCCAGGCCTACCACCAGCATCGTTTTGCCGTTGACCTCCCACAGACGCGAACCCGGCACGGCTTCGTCGTCCCAGCGCCGGTCGCGCTGGGCGGCGACATAGCCATCCAATCCGCGGGTCAGCGCGAGCATGAGCGCGATGACGTGCTCGCCGATCGGCGGTCCGAACACGCGCTGCATGTTGGTCACGACCGCGTCGGGTTCCTGCAACTTGGGAATGCGTCCGCACGAATTGAGCCCGGCCGACGGCAACTGCAGCCAGTGCAGGTCCTTGGCGGCGTCGACCAGGGCGACATCGCAAAACCCGACCAGGGCCTGGGCCCCGGCGGCGTGAGCCATGGCGTCCTCGGGCGTTGCGGCAGCGACCAGCGTCACTCCCGGCACGGCCGCTTGGAACCAGGCCAGGCGTTCCGGGCTGTCGGTCCAGACTACCGCCTTGGTCGGCTTTTTCCAGCCTGGGATATCGCGCGCGGCTCGCGGGTGCTCGACCAGGCCCAGCCCCGACAACTCGGCCATGTCGGGCGACAGCGCGGTGTCGGCGCGGCTCGCGGCCGGCACGCCGGCGATCGCAGCGGCAATGAAAGCAACAATGACCCGCGGACAACGTGAGTTCATGGAACCGTGCCTCCAAGGATGGTGTGCGGTGTTTACACCATTGCCCGGTGCCGTCTGGCAACCAAAGCCATACCGGTGATATTGCGCCGCACTCTCCAACACAATTCATAGATATGCAATCGTTCGCCGAACTGTCGCATTCCGGCAACATCGCCCCGGATTTGAACGCGAATGGTCGCGGGGAATTGACAGGCCACAGTCGTGACAAGACTTTAGCGCCACATGACGACGAACCAGGGAGATTTCCAAATGACTCGCTCAACCATGCTGCGCGCCGGCGTCGCGCTTTCGGCCTTGTTGGCGTGCGCACAGACCGCGAACGCCCAGACTCAGCAATCGGCCCAGGAGAACGTCGGGCTCGAGGAAATCGTGGTGACCGCCCAGCGCCGCGAACAGTCGCTGCAGTCGGTGCCGATCGCGATTTCGGCCTTCACAGCCGCCGAACTGGAAAAGCGCCAGGTCACCAAGACGCTGGACCTGGTCAACTTCGTGCCGAACATGATCGGCTCGAACAACACCAGCCTTGGCACCGCCAACACCTATTCGATCCGCTCGCTCAACAACACCGAGTCGATCCCCACCTTCGATCCGCCGGTCGGCACCTATGTCGACGACGTGTTCATCAGCCGCCAGAACGCCACCAACTTCAGTTTCTTCGACGTCGAGCGCGTCGAGGTGCTGCGTGGTCCGCAAGGAACGCTGTTCGGCCGTAACACGACCGGCGGCGCCGTGGTGGTGATCATGCGCAAGCCGCAGGAGGAATTTGGCGGATACGCCGAGGTTGGTTACGGCCGCTACGACCGCATCGAGGGGCGCGGCTCGTTCGACATGCCGTTCAACGATAAGGTGCTGACCAAGCTGTCGGCCTATTACGCCAACGACAACGGCTATACCAAGAACCTGACCACCGGCGAACGCATCAACGACGAGAACAGCAAGGGGGTGCGCGGCGCGCTGCGCGTCCTGATGGCCGATAATGTGACCTGGGACGCGGTGATCGAGTACGTCAACTCGCAGCAGGGCAACATCGCCAACGTCTACGACCCCGCCACCGGCGACCGCATTACCCGTTCGGGCCTGCGCAAGGGCAAGACAGGAACCACTTTCAGCACGCCGACGACGTTCCTGGCCGGCGAAAAAGGCACCTGGGGCCTGCACAACAGCACCAAGACGTTGTCGCTGATCTCGAACTTCGAGGTCGCCGCCGACGACATCACCATCAACTTCATCTCGGGCTTCCGCGGCCTCAGCCACGAGTTCATGACCGATCGCCTGACCACCAGCACCTTCCCGACCGGCGGCGCGGTCAACGCCACCGACGGCGACTACGACCAGTACACCCAGGAGATCAAGGCGAACGGCACCGCGGTCGACGGCAAGCTGGAGTACGTGATCGGCGCGTTCTACCTGTTCGAGGACAACACCACCGATTTCGCCGACGGCAACAACACCAACGCGGCCGGCGTGGTCACCACCTTTGCGGATCGCGTTCTGCGCAACAAGACCGAGTCGATGGCCGGCTACCTCCAGATCGATTACAACGTCGCCGAAGAACTGACGTTCACCGCCGGCATCCGCTACACCGACGAAAAGAAGCAGGTCGACTTCCAGCCCAACATCAATCCGCGCGTGGCCGTGGCGAACCTGTTCTCGACACGCGACATCATCGCCGGCGGCATTCCGGTGTCGCGCAAGACCAATCTCTGGACTCCGCGCTTCGCCCTCAATTATCAGGTCACCGACGACATCATGCTGTTCGCCACCGCCACCCGCGGCTTCAAGTCGGGCGGCTGGAACGCGCGCGGCACCAATGCCGGCGCCATTCAGCCGTTCGATCCCGAGATCGTGTGGAATTACGAGGCCGGCGCACGCACCGACCTGTTCGACAACCGGCTGCGTTTCAACGTCACCGGTTTCTACATGGACATTGCCGCGTTCCAGCTGCCGGCGGCCTCGCTGAACCCGGTCACCGGCCAAACCATCTTCATCACCGGCAACTTCGCCGACATCGAGAATTACGGCGCCGAAATCGAAGTGACGGCCGCGCCGGTGGACGGGCTCAACCTGTTCGCCGCGCTCGGCCTGCAGGACGCCAGCTACAAGAACCTGGCGCCCAGCGTCGCCTCGCAGCTCGCCACCTGCCAGCAGCGGCTCGCGCCCGGGTCCGGCGCCACGCCGGCCCTGATCGCCGCGGTGTGCAACGTCGGCATCGTCACGCCCACGGGCACCATCGGCAAGCCGGTGCGCGCGCCCAACTACAACATCGCCGTTGGCGGCAACTACGCGTTCCAGTTGGGCGGCGACCTGGAACTGATCCCCAACGTGGCCGTGCGCCGCGTCGGCAACAGCTGGATCAGCGGCTCCAACCCGCCGCAAGGTCGCGTGGAAGCCTATTGGCGCGTCAATGCCGGCGTGTCGCTCGACAACAACGTCAGCGGCTGGTCGGTCTCCGCCGAGTGCGAAAACTGCTTCGGCGCAACGGTGATCACCGCGTTCCTGGCGCCGCACCAGTTCCTGGACGAGCCGTCGCGGTGGGCGGTGCGCGCCAAGTACAAGTTCTAAGACGTCCGAACGTTCGACGTGACGGGCGGGACCTTCGGGTTCCGCCCGTTTCGTTTCAGGGCTTGGCAAACGTTCTTGGGTACGGGCCCAGAACCAAGAGCATCGATGCGCCGGCGATGAAGCCGCCTGCTGAAATGTACAGGATCTGATCGTAAGCGCCCTGGGTGTCGAACACCCAGCCGAACAACGGCGGCGCCATGCCCGAGGCGGTGACAAACAGCGCGTAGAGCGAGCCGTAGATCGCGCCGTAGTGCTTGAGCCCGAAATAGCGGCTACACAGGTAGGCGAGCAGGTCGAACTCCGCCCCGCCGGCGAAGCCGACCACCACCGCCGCGGCGGTCAGCAGCGCCACCGAGGTGGTCTCCCCGGCCAGCACCAGGCACGACACCGCCGGCACCAACAGCACGCCCGCGGCCAGACCCGGCGCCCACAGCCGATCCATCAGATAGCCGGTGACGACCCGTCCGGTCAGGATGGCGAGGCCGAGTGCGCTGGCCACTTGGGCCGCGTCCGACGGCGCGAAGCCGCGATCGGTGAGCAGCGGGATCAGGTGCGCGACGATGCCGCTGGTGCCGAGCCCCGCCAGGAACAGGCCGAGCCCGATCAGCCAGAAGCGGCGGTCGGCCAGCGCGGCGCGTGTGTTGACGCCCGCGACCGGAGGGGCCTCGGCCGCCGACGCCGTTGTCGTCGGCATGCGCAACAGAAAGGCCGCGGCCGGCAACGCCAACAGGCCCGGCAGCACCGCCAGGCCGGTGTAGGCGATGCGCCAGCCGAACGCGGCCTCGAGCCAAGTGGCGTAGAGCGGCAGGATCGCCCCGGCGATGCCGCTGCCGGTCAGCGCGAGGCCCAGGGCAAAGCCGCGGCGTGCCTCGAACCAGGCCATGATCGCACGGCTCCAGGTCACCGACGTGGTGCCGGCGCCGATCACGCCGATGACCAGGGCCAGGCTGTAGAAGGCGGCCAGTGACTGGGTGAACGTGCCGAGCGCGACGAACAGCAGAGCCATGCCGGCGGTGGACGCCAACGTCACCGGCCGCACGCCGTGGCGGTCCATCAGCCAGCCGACCAGCGGCGAGCCGAAAAGCGCGCCCAGCACGAAAAACGAGATCACACCCTGGACCTGGGCGCGCGACCAGCCGAACGCCTCGCCCAGCGGGTTGGTGAACACGCCGACAGTAAACATCGGTACGGCGGAAATGCCGCAGCCGGTGCCGATCAGCGCCGCCAGGATGATCGGCCAGCCCCGCTTGAGTTCCGCCGCTGCCGCCGCCGACGTATCACCCGCCATCGCCGCCTCTCCCGTTAACCAAATCCTCAATCCCGTAGCGCAAACTAGGATGCCCGAATTTCAGGTTCACCCTCGCGCTCTGCGCCAAGGATGCCGCCATGGCCGATGCTCCCAAGCCCGCACCCGAAGCCGCCAAACCCGCGCCGGCTCCGATCAAGAAGCCGACGCCGCCCGACGACGACGAGCCCAAGGCCAAGAAGCTGATCGCCAAACCGGCGCCGACTTCGGGTCGCAGCCTGGGCCGGGCGATCATCGTCGCTTCAATCTTCGTCACCATCGGCTGGGTGGTCAGTGCCCGCTTCGCCGAGCGTTTCGAACTGGTGCCGGTGCAGACGCCGGACAACACCTACATCTACCGCCTGGATACGGTCTCGGGCGCGGTGCATTTCTGTACCTCGGCCCAGTGTGTCGAACTGCCGGTGAAGTAGCGTCAAGCCGATCCTGCGCGCCTAAGCCGTCAGCGCCCGCAACGCATCGCCCAGTTCGCGCGACACGGTCGCGCGGTCCAGCGGCCCCAGTTCCGCCGGTAGCGTGATCGACACCGAACAGGTGCGCCCCGCCGGCAAAGCCACGTCGATCGAGCGCGTCACCATGCGCGCCTTGGGCGGAATGCCGGCCGGTTCGTCGCCGCCGTCGGGGTTGTAGTTCTTGCGGATGTCGTAGCGCACCATGGCGTCGTCGACCGACTTCGAGGTCAATCCGCGCCAGAACCCGAGCGCTTCCCACTTCTCGAACGGGCCGTAGACCTCCAGCTTCTTGCCCTTGGCCGGCGTGCTGAAATTGCTGTCGGCGTATTCGCCGCCCACCACCCAGTAGATCTTGCCGATCACTTCGTCCTCGGCCTTGAGGACGTAACGCACCATGGCGTTGTCGACAGTCTTGCCGGTGATGGCCCGCCAGAAGTCCTTGGCTTCCCGCTCGCTGAACGGGCCGTGCTTTTCGATCACCGCGCCGGCCGCCGGCTCGGTGAACGAGGTGTCGGCGTATTCGCCGCCAATAACATAGAAGCGCTGCGCCGCCATGAACCGTGCTCCACTGAAAACCGTGAAGAATCAGGATACAACAGCCCAGCGCCGGGCGCGAACCGGGATTGCACGGCCGGCCCGGGCGGCTATGGTGGCGACATGCCGGACCCCACCATTCACATCGTCGGCGGCGGCCTTGCCGGCTGCGAAGCCGCCTGGCAGATCGCCCAGGCGGGCGTGTCGGTCACGGTGCACGAGATGCGCCCGCACCGCGCCACCGAGGCGCACCAGACGGCTCATCTGGCCGAGCTGGTCTGTTCCAACTCGTTCCGTTCCGACGACGCGGACTACAACGCCGTCGGCCTGTTGCACGAGGAAATGCGCCGCGCCGGGTCGCTGATCCTGGCCTGCGGCGACCGCCACAAGGTACCGGCGGGTTCGGCCCTGGCGGTCGATCGCGACGGCTTCTCGGCGGCGGTGGAAGCGGCGCTGGCGGCGCACCCGCGCATCGCCGTCGCGCGCGGCGAGGTGGCCGGCCTGCCGCCGCCCGATTGGACCTCTGTGATCGTCGCCACCGGACCCCTCACCTCGCCCGCGCTCGCCCAGGCCATCCGCGACCTGACCGGCGAGGACGCGCTCGCGTTCTTCGACGCCATCGCGCCCATCGTGCATCGCGATAGCATCGACATGACCGTGGCCTGGTTCCAGTCGCGCTACGACATCGGCGCCGCGGACAGCGCCGTGGGCGGCGACTACATCAACTGCCCGCTCGACCGCGCGCAGTACCACGACTTCGTCGCGGCGTTGCTGGCCGCCGACAAGACCGAGTTCAAGGACTGGGAGCGCAACACTCCCTACTTCGACGGCTGCCTGCCGATCGAGGTGATGGCCGCGCGTGGACCCGAAACGCTGGCGCACGGTCCGATGAAGCCGGTCGGCCTGCGCGATCCACGCACTGGCCGGCGGCCCTACGGGGTGGTTCAGCTGCGCCAGGACAACGCGCTCGGCACCCTGTTCAACATGGTCGGATTCCAGACCAAGCTGAAACACGCCGAGCAGGTGCGCCTGTTCCGCACCATTCCCGGCCTCGAGCACGCCGAGTTCGCGCGGCTGGGCGGCATCCACCGCAACACGTTCCTCAACTCGCCGCGCCTGCTCGACGCGACGCTACGCCTGAAAGCAAGCCCGCGTCTGCGCTTCGCGGGACAGATCACCGGCTGCGAAGGTTATGTGGAAAGCGCCGCCCTCGGGTTGTTGGCCGGGCGCTTCGCCGCCGCCGAGGTGCTGGGCCGCGCGCTCGTGCCGCCACCTTCGACCACCGCACTGGGCGCGTTGCTCGGCCACATCACCGGTGGCGCCGCGGCGGACACCTTCCAGCCGATGAACGTCAACTTCGGGCTTTTTCCGCCGATCGATGCCCGCGATGGCCGCGGTCGGCCGTTGAGCGGGCGCGACCGCAAGAAAGCCCTGTCGACGCGCGCCCTCGCCGACCTGACCGGCTGGCTGGGCCAAGCGCGGCTCGCCGCCGAATAAACCTCAGATGCGCCCCCTCGCCGCCGCCCACATCAGCCGCAGCAGGTTGGGCCGGTCGCGGATGATGCGCGCGTCGCGTGGATCGAACCGGGCCGCGTTCAGGGTCGCGAGATATCCGCGCGCGATCAGGGCCGGAAGCAGCGCCGGGACAGCCGCGCGTGGCACGGGCAGCACTTCCGCGGCGTCGAGGCGCGCGGCGGCGCGCCCGGCCAAGGCGCGCGCCCGGCCGGTGATGGCGTCGTCGGCGGCGAAACCTGCGTCGGCCGCGTGCAGCACAATCGCCCGCGCCAGTCCGGTCAATGCCCAAGCGGTCCCGACGTGGCGCGCGGCGGTTTCGGCTGCGGTGCCGTGCGCGCCCAGCACATGGAGCGCGAGACGTGTGACCGGCGCCCCGCTGCCCTCGGCGAAGGCTTCAAGCCCGGCCAGGTCGGGCACAACCTCGGCCGGTTGCTCCAATTCGGCGGCGCGGGCGTCGAACAACGCCGTGAACTCCGCGCGCGGCAACCGGTGTTGAGCGATGCACGCCTGAAGCGCAGTCAACAGAGGGTTGCCGCGCGGCACCGCGCCGCCGTCGAATATCGCGGACACTGCGTCGCGCCACCATTGCAGACGCATGCGCCCGATCAGGGTTTCGCTGACCGCGGAGCGAATGCGCGCCAGTTCGGCGTCGAAGGCATACAGCGCGAGCAGTCCGCCGCGCGCCGCGCGCGGGGCCAGCAGCGCGCACAGATAGCGGTCGCGGTCGCGCTGGCGCACGTCGTCGGCGATGAACTGGACAACCTCGGGAGTCATGATGGACTTGGCCGCATGCGCGCGTCACTGTGTCGACGGAACCGCAGTCCAGTCTAAGCCCACCGTCGCCGACATCACACCGTGACGAAATCCGCGCACGACGAGAATTTTCCGGTCGCGACCTGGTTCGTCGCCCCGCGGCTGCGTCCGGCGATCCGGGCCTATTACGCGTTCGCCCGGGCCGCCGACGACATCGCCGACGATCCGACGCTCGGCGTTGCGGAAAAACTGGCCCGGCTCGACGCGTTTTCCGTCCCGCCGGACCTTGCGCGCGAGTTGGCCGCGCACGACGTTCCAACCTCGACCGCCACCGACCTGCTGG
>JANRJB010000081.1:0-35996 GCA_033764265.1 Rhodospirillaceae bacterium
GTGCTCGCGGTCTGGCGCGCAGCCGGCCGGCGCGGCGCGGGCGCACATGCGGCCTGGCGCCAGCGTCTGGGCACGACCGAGGCGGGCATGCGGGCGGAGTTCGAACGCCTGATCCGCCGCGAACTGCCGAGCGGCTGGCAAGCCGCCATCGAGGCGGTAAAGAAGAAGGCCGCCGACGAAAAACCCAAGGTCGCCACCCGCCAGGCGTCGCAGACCGTGCTGGAGGCGCTCGCGCCGGTGATCCCGGAACTGATCGGCGGCTCGGCCGACCTGACCGGTTCCAACAACACCAAGGCCGCCGGCATGAAGCCGATTACAGCTGCCGATTATGGTGGCCGGTACATTTATTACGGCGTGCGCGAACACGGCATGGCCGCGGCCATGAACGGGTTGGCGCTGCACGGCGGCGTGATCCCTTATGGCGGCACGTTCCTTGTGTTCACCGATTACTGCCGTCCATCCATTCGCCTGTCGGCGCTGATGGGCCAGCGCGTGATCTACGTCATGACCCACGATTCAATCGGTCTGGGCGAAGACGGGCCGACCCACCAGCCGGTCGAGCATCTGGCCAGCTTGCGGGCGATGCCCAATGTGCTGGTGCTGCGTCCGTGCGACACGGTCGAGACCGCCGAGTGCTGGGCGCTGGCGCTGGCGCACGCGTCCGGGCCGTCGATCATCGCGTTGTCGCGCCAGGGCTTGCCGACGCTGCGCACCGCGCACACGGCGGAAAACCTCAGCGCCAAGGGCGGCTACGTTCTGCGCGAGGCCGATGGCATTCGCAAAGCCACGATCATCGCCACCGGGTCCGAGGTCAGCCTCGCGGTCGATGCCCGCGCCAAACTGCAGGCCGAAGGCATTGGCGCGGCGGTGGTGTCGATGCCGTGCACCCGCACGTTCGATCAGCAACCGGAAGCCTATCGCGCCCAGGTGCTGGGCGATGGTGTTCGCGTGTCCGTCGAGGCGGCGACCACCTATGGCTGGATCAAGTACATCGGCGAACGCGGCACAAGCATCGGCCTCGACAGTTTCGGCGCTTCCGCCCCGGCCCCCGACTTGTACACGCATTTCGGCATCACCGCCGATGCCGTTGTGGCGGCGGTGAAGAAGCAGCTGGCATGAGCGTCAAGATCGCCCCGAGTATACTGTCGGCGGATTTCGCCAGGTTGGGCGAAGAGGTGCGCGCGGTCGACGCCGCCGGCGCCGATTACATCCACGTCGACGTGATGGACGGGCACTTCGTGCCGAACCTGACCATGGGCCCGGCGGTGGTGAAGGCGTTGCGCCCGCATACCCGGAAGCCGCTCGACGTGCACCTGATGATCGAGCCGGTCGATCCCTTGATTCCGGCGTTCGCCGAGGCCGGCGCGGACATCATCACCGTGCACGCCGAGGCGGGCGCGCACCTGGACCGCTCGCTTCAACTGATCAAGTCGCTCGGAAAGAGGGCCGGCGTGTCGCTCAACCCGTCAACGCCGGAAGCCGCGCTGGCTTACGTGCTCGACAAGGTCGACCTGATCCTGGTCATGACCGTCAACCCGGGCTTCGGCGGGCAGAGCTTCATTGCCAGCCAGCTCGACAAGATTCGTGCCATTCGCGCCATGATCGGCCGGCGGCCGATCGAGCTTGAAGTCGACGGGGGAATCAACCCGGCGACGGCGGCCGAGTGCGTCGCCGCCGGGGCCGGCGTGCTGGTCGCTGGCACGGCCGTGTTCGGCGCCGGCGCCTATGCCGAGGCCATCCGCCGGTTGCGCGGCTGACGATCGCTGCGGTTATTAAATTCAATTAAATCAAATAGATAATCATTTGAAAGCAGCCCGCGACCGCGGCTTGCGGGCTGTGTCACAAAAGCTTCATCTTACTGTCACAAAAGATATGGCCTCCCCCGGTAGGAACACTGTGGCGCCCGATGAATTGCGCCCGATTTTCTGTGCCTAAGCTGGGGCAGCCGCATGCGGTCCGCCCGTCCAGACCAGGAGCAACTTTCCATGATCCGTACCTCAGTATTCGCTGCCGTCGTTGCGTCTGCGGCGTTCGCCGGTTCCGCCGCCGCGATCGAGGTCGATCCCGCGCTGCCCGCCTACAAAGCCGCATCGGGCGTCGACGGCAGCCTGAAGTCGATCGGGTCGGACACCCTCAACAACCTGATGACGCTGTGGGCCGAAGGCTTCAAGGCGGCGTATCCCAACGTCAAGATCGAGATCGAGGGCAAGGGCTCTTCGACCGCGCCGCCGGCGCTGATTTCCGGCACCGCGCAGTTCGGTCCGATGTCGCGGCCGATGCGCGGCGCGGAGATCGACGAATTCGAAAAGAAGTACGGGTACAAGCCGGTGGCGCTGCGCACCGCGGTCGATGCGCTGGCGGTGTTCGTCCACAAGGACAACCCGATCCAGTGCCTGAGCCTGGCCCAGGTCGACGCGATGTTTTCCAAGACCCGCAAGCGCGGCCGCAAGGACGACGTCACCACCTGGGGCCAAGTCGGCCTGACGGGCGAATGGGCCAACCTGCCGATCTCGACCTACGGCCGCAATTCGGCGTCGGGCACCTACGGCTATTTCAAGGAAGTCGCGCTGTCCGACGGCGACTACAAGGACAGCGTCAAGGAACAACCGGGCTCGTCGGCCGTGGTTCAGGCGGTGGCCTCCGACAAGGGCGCGATCGGCTACTCGGGCGTGGGCTACAAGACTGCCGACGTGCGCGCGGTGCCGCTGTCGGTGAACGATGGCGGCGAGTGTTTCGAGGTCACGCCCGAAACCGCCTACGCCGGCGACTACCCAATCACCCGGTTCCTGTACGTGTACATCAACAAGAACCCGGGCCGGCCGATGGACCCGTTGCGCGCCGAATTCGTGCGCTACGTGCTGTCGCGCCAAGGTCAGGAAGCGGTGATCAAGGACGGCTACTACCCGATCACCGCCGAAGTCGCCGCCGGCGACTTCAGGGACCTGGGGCTGAACTGAACCTGGGGCTTGTCGCGATCCGGGGCGCGGCCCCGGACGCCTGATGCGAACGTTGAGGACGCGGCCGACGCCGCGCCGTGGTGAAGAGACCTTCGGTGGCCGACGCATCCTCAACATATCAGACCGGTACCCCGACATCCAAAGCAGGCGCATCCGGCGCCCTGCCGCCGCGGCGCCGTTCGATGAAAACGCCCCGCTCGGTGATTGTCGCCGACAAGACCGCCGACTGGGTGATCCGCGTCGGCGGCATCAGCGTCATCGTGGCCGTGGTGGGAATCATGGTGTTCCTGGCCCAAGTGGTCGTGCCGCTGTTCACCGGCGGGCGCGTCGAGGGCCAGACCGCGTTCGACAAACCGTCGATCCCGGCGTCGGCTGTGCCGGTCGCCGCCGGTGAAGCCGCCGGCGACGAACGCGCGCTGACCGAACTGATCGACGAATACCGCACCATCGCCGTGTCGATCACGTCCGGCGGTGGTGTCGAGGCGCTGCACATCAAGACCGGAACGCCGTTGACGGCGCCGGCCTTCGATCTCGGCGGCCAGGCGCCCACGGCTTTCAGCCGCACCATCGTCGGCGGCGACGTGGCCTTCGGTTTCGCCGATGGCACGCTGCGATTGGGCAAGGTGCGCATTGCCGGCGAAATCATCGAAGCGTCGGCGCAGCCCGCCGGCCTGCAGCCGCTGGCCGGCACCGGCGACAGCACCGACGGCACGGCGATCTATACCGCGATCCCCGGCGGCCAGGTCCGTCGGCTGACGGTCGAGGTCGCGCTTGGTCCTGTCCAACAAATCGCGCCGGTGGGTACCGCCATCGTGGCGATGGACTACCGCGTCGGCGGCACAGTCGAGCGTCCGTCCAGCGCCTTCGCCACCGTCGACGCGACCGGCATCGCCCGGCTCAGCCGCGCCGAGACCCGGCGCAACATGATGACCGGACAGGAACGCGTGACCGTCAGTTCGACCGAACTGTCCAAGCTGCCGGACGGCGTCGTGGTCGCCAACGTGCTGATGAACGACAAGGCCGACCAAGTCTTCATCGCGGCCAAGGACGGCACGGTCTATCGCTACGATACGCGCAACTTCTCCGCGCCCGAATTGGCCGAGACCATCGATCTCGCGCCCGGGCCGGCCGACCTGACGGCGCTGCGCTTCCTGTTGGGCGAGCAGTCGATCGTGGCCGCGCGCAGCGACGGCACGGTCGATGTCTATTTCCGCCTGCCGCGCGAGACCGGCGCCGGGACCGATGGATTTACGTTGGTGCGCGCCAAGCAGCTCGACCCGCACGCGGCCGCGGTGGTGGCGGTCGACGCCAGCCAGCGCGGTAAAATGTTCATCACCGCCGACGCGCAGGGCGAGGTCTGGGTGCGCCATTCCACCAGCGAGCAGGTGCTGCTCCGCCTCAAGCCGTCCACATCGCCGCTGACCTACGATGCGATCGCCCTGGCCCCGCGTGAGAACGCGGTGGTGGCGTTCGCGCGCAGCGGCCGGGTCGAGGCCTGGGATATCGCCGTGCCGCACCCGGAAACCACCTTGCAGACGATTTTCGGCAAGGTCTGGTACGAGGGTTATTCCGAGCCCGGCTACACGTGGCAGTCGTCGTCGGGCACCGACGCGTTCGAGCCCAAGCTGTCGCTGATTCCGCTGATCTTCGGCACCATGAAGGCGACGCTGTACTCGATGCTGTTCGCCGTGCCGATCGCGCTGGGCGCGGCGATCTTCACCTCCGAATTCGTGCATCCCCGCGTTCGCGCGGTCGTCAAGCCGACCATGGAGATGATGGCTTCGCTGCCGTCGGTGGTGCTGGGCTTCATCGCCGCGCTGGTGCTGGCGCCGCTGGTCGAGACCTGGATCGCCGCGGTGGTGATGGCTTTTTTCGTGCTGCCGGTAGGCCTGTTCGCCGGCGCCTACCTGTGGCAGTTGTTGCCCAACCGCACCCAGTTGCGCTTCGGCGGCGCGCCCAAGTTCGCGCTGATGATCGTCACCCTGGTGCTGTTCGCGTTGGCCACCTACGCGACCGCCCCGTCGCTGGAGCGGGCGTTTTTCGCGGGTAACTTCAAGGCCTGGGCCAACGGCACGGCAGGTTCGGGCGTGCCGTTCACGGCGCTGCTGTTGCTGCCGCTGGCGTTCCTCGCGGTCTGGATCGGCACCGACCGCCTGGCCGGTCACCGCGTGGCGACGCTGATGCGCGCCGAAAATCGCACGTATGCCAGCCTGTTCGACGGCGCGCGCTGGATCGCGACCTTGGCGGTTGCCGGCGCGTTGGCCCTGCTTGTCGCCCTGGTGCTGAGCGGGGCGGGCTTCGATATCCGCGGCGGCGTGGTCGACACCTACGTGCAGCGCAACACCATGGTGGTGGGCTTCGCCATGGGTTTCGCCGTCATCCCGATCATCTACACCATTGCCGAGGACGCCCTGAACGCCGTGCCCGAGCACTTGCGCGCAGCCAGTCTGGGCTGCGGTGCGACGCCGTGGCAGACCGCCATCAACGTCATTCTGCCCACCGCCATGAGCGGCGTGTTCGCCGCCATCATGATCGGCATGGGCCGCGCCGTCGGCGAGACCATGATCGTGGTGATGGCCGCGGGCAACACGCCGATCCTGGACTGGAACATCTTCGAAGGCTTGCGCGCGCTGTCGGCCAACATCGCGGTTGAACTGCCCGAGGCGGTGCGCAACGGCACTCTTTATCGCATGCTGTTCCTGGCGGCGCTGACGCTGTTCGTGATGACGTTTGCGGTCAATACCCTGGCGGAAGTCGTGCGCCAGCGTTTCCGCAAACGCACGGCGTCGTTGTGAGCAGGGCATCGGCCATGAGCGCCTACCTGCAGAACGAAACCCTGAAGCCCGATACCAGCGTGCCGATGTCGCAGCCGCGCCGGCGGTCCAGCGACATCCGGGCGCGCGGCGAACCGTTCACCTGGGCGCTGGGCGGAGCGCTCGGCGTCGGCTGCCTGATGATCGTAGGGTTCCTGCTGATGGTGTTCTGGAACGGCGTCAACACTTTCGTGCCGCGCCCGATCGCCGTGGTCACGCTGACCGACGGCACCGTCACCGCCGGCGAGGCGACCCGCTCGGAACTCTACCGCGTACCTGACGACGCGGTGGCCGGACTGCCCGAGGCGGCGCGGGCCGAAATCGCGGCCGCCGATGGGTTTGCCGCGCGAACGCTGTATCGCGTCGGCAACTACGACCTCTACAACGAGGATTTCCGCTGGGTGTCGGCCTACGAAGTCAGCGGCGAGGCGTTTCCACCCGACATGGTGCTGGTCGAGCGCCTGGAGTGGGGCCCGTTCATCGGCCGCGTCGCGGCAATCACGGTGGACGGCGTGACGACCCGGCCGGTGTCGGTGCGCGATCCGGCCTTCGTCGCGGCCCATGCCGCAGCACGCGAACGCTGGCAGCGCATCCGCGAGATCGAGCGTCGCGACATCGGCAAGATCAACCATCGCCTGGAACAGGACCGCTTGGACCTGCGGCGGATCGAGCTTACCGAAGGCCGGGACTCCGCCGCCTACGCCGAGTTGGCGGCGCGTCAGGCCGCGGCCGCGGCGCCGCTCCAGCAGCAGTACGCCGCGCTGTCGGACCAGGCGCAGGAACTGCGCGTGGTCAACGAGCGGCAGACCGTGACGCTGGCGGAAATCGGCGGGCGCGAGAAGATCGTGCCGCTCGAGGAGATCGTGCGCATCTATCCGGCCAACGATCTTGGATTTGGCGAGCGCGTCGCCATCTATCTGTCGCGCTGGGCGGAATTCCTGACCGACGAACCGCGCGAAGCCAACACCGAAGGCGGCGTGATGCCGGCGATTTTCGGCACCTTCGCCATGACCCTGCTGATGGTTGTCGCGGTCGCACCGTTCGGCGTCATCACCGCGCTCTATTTGCGCGAATACGCCACCCAAGGGCGGCTGGTGTCGTTCGTGCGCATTTCGGTCAACAATCTGGCCGGCGTGCCATCGATCGTCTATGGCGTGTTCGGGCTGGGCTTTTTCGCCTACGTGCTGGGCGGCTCGATCGACCAGCTGTTTTATCCGGAACGGCTGCCCAATCCCACGTTCGGCACCGGCGGTCTGTTGTGGTCGTCGTTGACGCTGGCGCTGCTGACCGTGCCGGTGGTGATCGTTGCCACCGAAGAAGCGCTGTCGGCGGTGCCGCGCTCAATGCGCGAGGGTTCGCTCGCGTGCGGGGCGTCGAAGTGGCAGACCATTAAATACATCGTGTTGCCGCGCGCGCTGCCGGGCATCATGACCGGCATCATCCTGGCCATGGCCCGCGGCGCGGGCGAAGTGGCGCCCCTGATGCTGGTCGGCGTGGTCAAGCTGGCGCCCGAGCTGCCGATCGACGGGTTCTTCCCATTCGTCCACCTCGAACGCAGCTTCATGCACCTCGGCTTTCACATTTACGACGTCGGCTTCCAGTCGCGCAATTCCGAGGCCGGCAAGCCGATGGTGTTCGTCACCACGCTTCTGCTGATCGGCCTGATCTTCGCGATGAACGTCACCGCCATCGTGGTGCGCAACCGGCTGAAGAAAAAGTTCGTGGGCAGCCAGTTCTAGAAGGGCCCAAGGCATGAACATGGACGCCAATATCACCTTCGAGCAGACCCAGTACCACGTCAAGAAAGGCGGGCAGGGCGCGGTCATCGACATCGAAGCCCTCAATCTGTGGTACGGGGCGGCCCAGGCCCTGCATGGCGTCACCATGCCGATCGAGAAGGGCCTGGTGACGGCGCTGATCGGCCCGTCGGGCTGCGGCAAATCGACGCTGTTGCGCTGCATCAACCGCATGAACGATCTGATCGACGGCCTGCGCATCACCGGCGAACTGAAACTGCAGGGCGAGGACATCTACGCGCGCGGCGCCGACGTCATCGCGCTGCGCAAGCGCATGGGCATGGTGTTCCAGAAACCCAACCCGTTCCCGATGTCGATCTTCGAGAACGTCGTTTATCCGCTGCGCGTCGACGGCGTGCGCGACAAGGCAACGCTGGAGGAAACCGCAGAACGCGCGCTGAAGGGTTCCGCGCTGTGGAACGAGGTCAAGGATCGGCTCGACGCCAGCGCGCTGGGGCTGTCGGGCGGCCAGCAGCAGCGGCTGTGCATCGCCCGCGCCATCGCCGGCGACCCCGAGGTGCTGTTGATGGACGAGCCGTGTTCGGCGCTCGACCCGATCGCCACCGCCAAGATCGAGGATCTGATCAACGAGCTGACCGGCCACTACACCATCGTGATCGTCACGCACAATATGCAGCAGGCGGCGCGCGTGTCGGACAACACGGCCTTCATGTATCTCGGCCGCCTGATCGAGTACGGCGACACCGAGGTCATGTTCCAGACGCCGAAAACCGCGCGGACGCAGGACTACGTGACCGGACGATTTGGATAGGCAACGGATGCGAATGGCCGAACCCGTTCAACGCAACGCCGACCTGGAAAGCGCCGCCGAACGCGGCGTGGCCGGTGAACTGCGCCTGTTGTCGGCGAGGCTGTCGGCCATGTCGGGCCTGGCCGAGGCGCAGCTGGCCGCGGCCATCGACGCGCTGGGCGCCCGCGACACCGAGGCGGCCGAGCAGGTGGTCGCCAAGGACTTGGCGATCGACGAACTGGAGACCGAAATCAACGCCCGCGCCATGGGCATGCTGACGCGCCATGCTCCGGTCGCCGCCGACTTGCGCGAGATCGTCGCCGCGCTGAAGATTTCTAGCAACGTGGAACGCATCGGCGACTACGCCGCCAACGTCGCCAAGCGCGCGGTGATCGTGAACAATTATCCGGCGGTGCCGTCGGTCACCGGCGTGATCGAGCTGGGCCGCCTGGTGCGCCAGTATGTGCAGACGGTGTTCGACGCCTATGTCGAGCGCAACACCGCCAAAGCCGACGCGGTGTGGCGCGGCGACGCCGAAATCGACGCGCTGCACACCAGCGTGTTCCAGGATCTGTTGTCCGACATGCTGGTGGAACACGACCACGTTCTGCCGTGCACCCACCTGCTGTTTTGCATCAAGAACCTGGAACGCATTGGCGACCACGCCACCAACATCGCCGAGACAATTCAATTCCTGGTGGCCGGCAAACAGCTGGCCGAGCGCCGGCCGAAGGCGCCGCGCACCACCGACATACTGACCGCTACGCTCACCGACCCGCAGATGACACCCCCCCGGACAGGAGATCCGACATGAAGCCCACCGTCATGATTGTCGAGGATGAAGCCTCGCTGGTGACGATGCTGCGCTACAACTTGGAGAAGGAAGGCTACCGCGTCACCGAGGCCAGCGACGGCGAGGAGGCGATGACCGTCGCCGACGAAACCCCGCCCGACGCGGTGCTGCTCGACTGGATGCTGCCGCGCATGTCGGGCATCGAGGTCTGCCGCCAGTTGCGCCGCCGCCCGGCCACCCGCGGCGTGCCGATCATCATGCTCACCGCGCGCAGCGAGGAGGCCGACAAGGTGCGCGGCCTCAACGTCGGCGCCGACGACTACATCACCAAGCCGTTCTCGATGCCCGAGCTGGTCGCCCGCGTGCGCGCCCTCTTGCGCCGGGCCAAGCCGTCGCAGCAGAAGGGCCAGCTGACCTACGGCGACATCGCCATGGACCTCGATGCCCACCGCGTCAGCCGCGGCGGCAAATTCATCCACCTCGGGCCCACCGAGTTCCGCCTGCTGCAGTTTTTCATGGAGCGGCCGGGCACCGTGTTCAGCCGCGAGGAGCTGCTCAACGGCGTCTGGGGCCCGGACATCTATGTCGAGCCGCGCACGGTCGATGTACACATCAGACGGTTGCGCAAGGCGCTCAATACCGAAGACGGGCAAGACGTCATCCGCACCGTGCGGGCGGCCGGTTATTCGCTCGACGCATCGAGCGAACAGGCGGCCTGACGCCCGCGCGCGGGGACTTCCCGCTCGCGCCGCCGCCGCCGCCATGCTTTACTGACCCGGTCGCAGAGGGATTTCTGCCCGGGCGGGAAGGGGCGTAGGCGTTGTCGGTGCTGAAAGCGTGGTTCGAGCGTCCGTTATGGGCGCGCGTACTCTTGGCGATGATTCTCGGAGTTCTGGCCGGCTTCGTGCTGGGCGAGTCCGCGGCCGTGCTCAAGCCGGTCGGCGACCTGTTCGTCCGCGCCCTGAAGATGCTGGTGGTGCCGCTGATCTTCGTCTCGCTGTTGTCCGGCATCATCGCGATGCCGAACCCCGCCGGCCTGGGCCGGATCGGCGCCAAGACCATCGGCCTTTACCTGATGACCGCGCCCATCGCCGTGATCATCGGCATCGGGTTTGGCGTGGTGTTCCAGCCGGGGCTGGGCACGCCGGTCGAGGGTTTGGTCGACGCCCAGGCGCCCGCGGCCAAAGAGGTCTCCCTGGTCGCGCTGGTGATCGGCATCGTGCCTGAAAACCCGATCGCCGCCCTGGCCCAGGGCGACATCCTGCCGATCATCTTCATCTCATTGTTGCTGGGCGCGGCCATCATGGTGGTGGGCGAGGAGGCGCGACCATTGCGCACGCTGTTGTCCGCCGCCAACGCGGCCATCGTGCGGATCACCATGTGGGTGCTCGAGACCGCGCCCTTCGGCGTGTTCGCCATGATGGCCTGGGTAGTGGGCCGCCAGGGTCTCGACGTGCTGGTGCCGCTGCTCAAACTGATCGTCTGCCTGTACGCGGCGTGCCTGTTGCACATGTTGCTGGTTTCGGGCGCGATGGTCGGTATCTGGGCCCGACTGAACCTGGTGCGGTTCTTCCGCGGTATTCTCGATGCGTTGCTGGTGGCTTATTCCACCGCCACTTCGAATGGCACGCTGCCGGTCACGCTCCGCTGCGTCGAGCGGAATCTCGGCGTGTCTCGGTCCACCGCCGCCTTCGTCGTGTCGGTGGGCGCAACGGTCAACATGGACGGCACGGCGATTTACATGGGCTTGTTCGCCCTGTTCACCGCTCAGGCATTCGGAGTCGACCTCGGCTTTGCGCAGTACGCCGCCATCGTCTTGACCGGCACCCTGGCCTCGATCGGCGCCGCCGGCATCCCCAGCGCCAGCCTGGTGCTGATCCCGATGGTGCTGGGCTCGGCCGGCCTGCCGGCGGAAGCGGTCGCGCTGGTGCTCGGCGTCGACCGCGTGCTCGACATGATGCGCACCACGGTCAATGTGGCGGGCGACGCCATCGTCGCCGTGGTCGTCGGCAAGTCCGAAGGTACGCTCGATCTCGACGTGTTCAACGGTCGCCCGCGCGGCTGACCTACGACTTCGGCACCGGCGCCGGCTTCTGCGTGCGCGCGTAGTTCTCCAGGCTCGACAGGTTGGGTTTCGCCACCGAATCCTCGCTCGGCGGTTCCAGCATGTGCGGGTGATGCTTCTGGGCGTGCGCCACCACCTTGGGTTTGACGTACTTCAGGTCGTCGCCGTTGAAGGTGGTGGAGTGGTAGACGATGTGGCCCGGGGCCTGGCCCATCAGCAGCCACGGCAGCCACGGCGTCACCCGCGACCAGCTGCCGCCATAGGTCACCGAGGTCAGGTCGGGGTTCTGCAGGTCGGCAAGCTTGACGACAAAGGTGTAAGTCTCGCTCACCTGGGCCATCTTGCCGGCGCTTTCGCGCGGCCATTGTTCGGGCTGCAGCGCCGACGGGTAGAACAGGTTGATATTGCGCAGCGCGGTCACCAAGCCGCCCCCGATCTCCCGCCAGTTCAGCACATGCGGCTTGCGCGGGCCGTCTTCGATCTTGTTCAAGCCGCCGTAGCTGGGCGGACGCGGCTCGAACTCCTCGATATGGAGGTTCCATGGGTCGTTGATGACGTCGACCACCTTCACCGTCTCGTCGGTGAAGGGATTGCGGTACTCGCTCAGCACATCGCCGGTGGCCAGGTCGGTGTAGAAAATCGTCTCGCGGTGCAAGATGCGGTAGCTGCCGTCGGCCTGCTTGCGCGTCTGGCCGACCGACAGCACCTCGAAGCCGAACAGGTCGCGTACCTTTTCGTTGGCGCGCACCGCCGACACGATGCCCGATGCGCCGCCGTATTTGACCTTGGTCTCGTCCAGGTTGCCGTCCATGCGTGCAAGCGCGAGCATGGTGCCTTTGCCGGTGGTCAGGTCGATGTAAGGCCCGGTCAGGCTGGGTGCGGCGCCCGTCGCCGCGCTTGCCGCGGCGGAGCCGAGGCCCGTCGCCGCCGTCGCTGCCAGAAAACTCCGCCGTTCCATGCCACGCGCTCCCAACCCCATGAATGGACCGCCACGATAGCGGACCAAGGGGCCCAGCGTCATTCGCTGTCGTAGCTGACCAGGCTGGCGACCGGCATGTCGAGCCGGCCGCGGCCGTTCAGGAACGCAAGTTCGATCAGGCAGGCCGCGCCCGCCACACCGGCGCCCTGGCCCCGTAACAGCTTGGCGGCGGCCATGATCGTGCCGCCGGTGGCCAAAAGATCGTCGACGATCGCTACCCGCTGCCCCGACGCGATCGCGTCATGCTGGATTTCGACCGAATCGGTGCCGTATTCCAGGCCGTAGCTTGCCCGGCGCACGTTCCCCGGCAGCTTGCCACGCTTGCGCACCATCACCAGCCCGCAACCCAGTTGCAGTGCCAGCGGCGCGCCGACCAGGAACCCGCGCGCGTCGATCGCCGCAATCGCATCGGGTCGCCATGGTGCCACCAATGCCGTCAGCCGTTCGATCGCGTCGCGCCACGCGGCGGGATGCCGCAACAGAGTCGAGATGTCGAAAAAGTTGATGCCCGGCTTGGGAAAATCGGGGATTTGGCGGATGTGTTGTTTCAGATCCATGGAGCGACGGGGATGTGATGATGTCCGGTATGCGAGCGGACCCGACCCTACAAGGGCCGCGCGGGGGCTGGCAAAGCAACCGGTCGGGCAACGAAAGAGAATTTGGGGCCCGGGTTCTGCAACCGCTGGTCATTAGGGGGCGTTGGTACCAGGTTAATGGTTCGCCAAGATTTTTGGCGGATTTTTGCTAACCATCAGAAAACGTTGATATCCCCACGGGATTTTTGACGTTGTCAATGCTCTTAAAGCGTGTAGTATGATGTCAATCGTCCGACAACAACACAATTCACGGACGATCCCGCTTGGGGGGGATACGGCGCGCCATTGCTCGCGTGAATGGTTCATGCGACTGCAATGGGGAACCGAGGGCAGACAGGGGTCTACCGGTGGCAGGTTTGACTATGGAAGACGTTAACCGGCTGGCGCAGGACCCGTCGCCTGCGACCCGCGCAGGTACGGCGACCAAGCTTGCCCTCGAGTTCAACTCAGGCCGGTTCAGCCCGAACGAATTGCGTCTGGCCGAGCAGATTTTCCGCGTGATGGTGAAGGACGCCGAGATTCGCGTCCGCGAGGCGCTGTCGGCCAACCTGAAAGCCAATCCCGCCGTGCCGCGCGACATCGCCGTGACGCTGGCGCAGGACGTGGACTCGGTCGCCGTGCCGATGCTGACGATGTCGGACGTGCTGACGGCCGACGATCTCGTCGCCATCATCAACAGCCAGCAAAGCGCCAACAAGATGGAGGCGATCGCCGGCCGCAAGGTCGTGCCAGCCACCGTCACCGAAGCGCTAAGCGAAAAGGCCGGCGAGGCCGCCATCTCGCGGCTGGTCGCCAACCCCGGCGCCGACTTGACGGAAAAAGCCCTGAACCGCGTGATCGACCGCTTCCCCGAGAGCGACAAAGTGCACGATCCGCTGGTGCGGCGCGCCGCGCTGCCGATCACCATCACCGAGCGGCTGGTGACGATCGTGTCCGAGCACTTGCGCACGCACCTGTTGTCGAAGCACCGCATCTCCGAGGACATGGCGCTCGATATCGTGCTCCAGACCCGCGAACGCGCCACCGTCAGCCTGGCCATGGGCGTGACCGACGACAGCCTTGCCTCGCTGACCCGCCAGCTCAACCAGCACAAGCGACTGTCGGGCTCGCTGGTGCTGCGGTCGTTGTGCATGGGTAATCTGCGCTTCTTCGAGCACGCCCTGTCCAGCCTTTCAGGTGTGCCGGTGGCCAACACCCGCATCCTGATCCATGATGCCTCCGGCGCCGGCCTCAAGGCGGTCTGGTCCAAAGCCAAACTGCCGGCCAGCATGTTTCCCGCCGTGCGCGCGGCGCTTGACGTGGTGGCCCAGACCGATTTCGACGGGCGTGAACTCGATACCGAGCGCTACACCCGGCGCATCATCGAGCGCATCCTGACCCAGTACGAAATGTTCGGCGTGGATTTTGCCGCTGACGACCTCGAATACCTGCTGGCGCGCGTTGCCAGGGTGCCGGCGGCTGCCGTCGCCGTTCACTGACCGGTCTCGCCCGGCTGGTCCGGCGAATCCTTGCCGAACCTATCGACCTGACGTTCGCCCGAAACCCTGGGCGAAACTCATCCTTATGTACGATTAGTTGAAAACTACAATGCTTGACACGCATTGAGAGTTGTCGTTCAGTATCGAAACGAAAATTAGAAAGCGCAAAAAGCTCAGCGGTCGTGCCGTTGCCGGAGGCAGAACACCGTTCGGTCACGGAGTTGAATCAGAATGTCGTTGGTCAGCGTTGGCGATGTGGAGCGCTTGCTCCGCGATCCGTCGGGGGCGGTGCGGGCTGAAACCGCCACCAAGCTCGCGCGGGCGTACAGTAACGGCGGATTCACCGCGGCCGAACTCGATCAAGCGGTCCTGATCTTCCGGTTGATGGTCAAGGACGCCGAGGCCCGCGTCCGCGAGGCGTTGGCGCTGCACCTCAAGGGCAACCGCAGCATTCCGCACGATATTGCGGTGACGCTGGCGCGCGATATCGATGCGGTGGCCTTGCCGATGCTGGCGGCCAGCGAGGTGCTGACCGCAGCCGATCTGATCGACATCATTCTGACGCAACGCAGCCAGGCGAAGATGCGTGCCATCGCCGGCCGGGCGCGCGTCGAGAGCGACGTGGTCAAAGCGCTGGTCGGCCACGGTGACGAAATCGTGGTTTCGACCGTCGCCGGCAACCCCGGCGCCGAATTCGAGGACGAAACCTATACGCTGGCGATCGAACGGTTCCCCGCGTCCGACTCGGTTCAGCAGCGCCTGATCGACCGCGCCGATCTGCCGCCGGCGGTGGCCGAACGGCTGGTGGCGACCGTCGCGGACCATCTCAAGGGGCGCCTGCTCGCGCGCACCGCGCTCACCGACGCGGCCTCGGCGGCGATTGTGCTGGCGACCCGGGAACGCGCCACGCTCAGCCTGGCGCGCGACTTCGCCGACGCCGGCGTGGCCGCGCTGGTCGCGCAGCTCAAGCAGAACCAGCGGCTGACCGGGTCGATCGTGCTGCGCGCGGCCTGCATGGGGCACGACCGTTTCTTCGCCCATGCGCTGGCGTCGCTGTGCGGGATGAGCGTTGGTCAGGTCGGCCAGCACCTGCGCGAATCCAAGGGTGTCGACGCGCTGTGGCGCCTGGCGAAGCTGAACGAACGCCTGCTGCCGGCGGTGCAGGCGGCCCACGCGGCGATGCGCGCGGCTGGCCCTGGCCAGGACCCCGGTGCCGCGGCCACGCGCGGCGTCATGCGCGCTTACGCCGAAGCCGGCATCGGGTTTGCCGGCGATGGGTTGGAAGACGTGCTGACCGTCGTCAACGCCTACGCCGCCCGCGCGCCGTCGTAATCGGCGGGTAATGGGTGCGCGCCTTACCAGCTGCCGGTATTGGGCATCGACGCCCACGGTTCGCGCGGTGGCAACGGGCCGCCCTTTTGCAGCAGTTCCACCGAGATCTGGTCGGGCGAGCGCACGAACGCCATATAGCCGTCGCGCGGCGGGCGGTTGATCGTCACGCCGCCCTTCATCAGTCGATCGCACAAGGCGTAGATGTCGTCGACCTGGTAGGCGAGGTGCCCGAAGTTTCGCCCGCCGGTATAGACCTCGGGGTCCCAGTTGTAGGTCAGCTCCACCTGGGCGTCGCTGTCGCCGGGCGCGGCCAGGAACACCAGCGTGAACCGGCCCTTGTCGTTGTCGCGCCGCCGCAGTTCCACCAGGCCCAGCTTGTTGCAGTAGAAGTCGAGCGAGCGTTCGAGATCGCTGACGCGCACCATGGTGTGCAGATACTTCATATCCCCTCCGCGACGGCGGAATTGCGGCGCGCTTGTACCTTAGGCGCGCCACGGCGATATTCAAGCATGCGCCGCGAGCCCGGCGCGCGATCACGCCAAAAGCGACGATGAGTCCTCCCCAAGAATGCATTCCGCGACGCTCAGCTCTGATGCGTACTGCCGCCGCGGCAGGCGCCGGGCTCGCGCTGTCGGGTTGCGCGCCGATCGACCTGTTGAACGCCCTGGTGCCCGGCGGGTCATACGGGCTCACGACCGACGTGGCGTACGGCGAGGCGTCGCGTCAGCGCCTCGATATTTACACGCCACCGCCGGCGGAGGCTGGCCCCGCGCAGGGCCGCCGAATCGTCGTGGTGTTCTTCTACGGCGGCTCCTGGCAAGGCGGCGCCCGCGGCGATTACCGCTTCATCGGCGAGGCGCTGGCCGGGCAAGGGTTCGTGACCGTCATTCCCGACTACCGCCTGCACCCCGAAGTGAGGTTTCCAGAGTTCGTGCACGATGCCGCCCGCGCCATCGCCTGGGTGCGGCGGAACATCGCCGCCCATGGCGGCGATCCGCTGCGCGTTGTGGTGATGGGCCATTCGGCCGGCGCACACATCGCCGCCATGGTGGCGCTCGATCCCGCCGCGCGTGCCCCGGCCGGCTTGGACGCCGACGCCATCAAGGGGTTCGTCGGCCTGGCCGGTCCGTACTCATTCGATCCGCTGGAATTCCGCAGCACGCGGCGGGTGTTCGGTCACCTGGCCGACGTGCAGGCCGCGCGGCCGATCAACTTCGTCACCGCCGCCGCGCCGCCCATGCTGCTGTTGCACGGCGGCGACGATTCCACCGTGGGCCCCTACAACTCCGCCGACATGGCCGCCGCGCTGGCCCGCGCCGGCGCACCACACGTCCACAAGGTCTATCCCGACATGGCTCACATCGGCATCGTGCTGGGCCTGTCGTCGCCGTTCCGCAACGCCGTCCTGATGGCCGATGTCAACGGCTTCGTGCGCGGCCTGTTTGCGGACGACGCGGCCGCGACCGTCAGCGTGCGCTGATCTGGTAGGGCACCTGGCGCCGCAGTTGCTCGATCTCGGCCATGTCCTTGGGCGGGGCCAGCCACAAGGGCGCGTTCTTTCGGATCTCGGTTTTCACCAGCGCGCTCGGCATGTCGTCGAAGGCGCTGTAGCGCCACGACAGGGCGCTCGAGACGATTGGTCCCGGGCCGGTGCCGACCCAGGTGTACTGGAACCGTTCCTGCTCGTTCAGCCCGGGCTGATCGCGCAGGAAGAAGTCGTTGACCTCGAATCGCTGGCTGCGGCTGCCGTCGCCGCGCACACGGTCGATGAACATGGCGTAGGTGTAGTGCGTGACGTTGCCGATCCGCGTCGCGTTGTAATTGCGGTGCGGCCCCATTTTCTGGACTACGCCGCCGTCGTGGCTCTCCACGGTGTAAACGATCTCGTCGCCGTCCAATTTGTAGGTCTTGACCTGGAACGGGTAGGCGATCGGCCGGCGCGGCTTGCCCTCGCGATCGAGCGCGATCGCGCCGCTGGCCGGGTCCACGGTCCAGAAAATCTTGCGCGACAGTTGCACCCAGGTATCCGGTGCGGCCGGATCCTTCGTCACCACCGACATGTCGACGCCCTGCATCAGGCCGAACAACTGGCCCTCGGGGTTCGACAGCACGCGGCCCTCGGCGTACCAGTAGACCGGTTTGCCGTCGCCGGCGCGCATCTTGATCCAGGCGTCGAACAGTTCGGGCGAAAAACCGCCGGCCGCGGCCGGCATCGACCCCAGCACTAGGCAAGACACCGCAAGAGCAGCCAATCCAACGCGAGTCATCGCAATCCCCCTCCTGAGGTTGAGCTACGGGATGGTCAGAGTATCGTGGCAGAAGTTGTCGTTGTCGTCGTCGTCAGGGTTGCCGGCGATCAGGTCCGGGTCGCCTTCGTAGTCGACTGCGCAGGGGCTCGTGCCAAGCGCGCAGGCCTGTACCCCGCGCAGCATGAAGGCCGATTGTCCACCGGCCTCATTGGGCATCGCGGTCACTTCGATTCGGTCGATCAGGTTTGAGACGCTCTCGATGGTCACTTCAAATCGCGAGTTTGCGCTCGCACCGAGATCGCAGTTGGCCCCGAGCGTCGTAAAGGCCGGCGTGGCGTAAGTGCCGATCAGATTGCCGCCGCTGTAAATCCGGATGCTAGCCCGTTCCTCATCGCCGGAGTCGGTGCCGAACCGCGACAGGCCAACCGCTACCGTGTTCCAGCGCCGTTCGAACCGTACGGAAATCGTTTCCCGGTCGGTACCGAACGCGTTGTTGTCGGGCGTGGAGACGGTGTCGACGAAGTCCGAGCTTTGGCCGGACTGGCTGTTGATTCCGAAGCCGCCGTTGCTGCCGTCGGTGACGCCCAGGCGTCCGCTCGACGTGTACAAGTCGACACCCAGATCGGTGGTGATCGCGCTGTCGGACAAATCGAACCACGCGCGGTCGAGGTTGTTGTCATTGCCGCCGCCGGAGTCGTTGATGGCCGTGCGGAACGTGCTGGGGTTCAGTTCGTTCTCGGAGCCGGTGCCTGTCGTCGCCGGCGTCGGGAACGTCAGGTTCGCGCAGCGACTGTGGCTCTCCGCATCGCTGCCGTTGATCGGCAAGTCGAAGGCGTCGAACCCGCAGGTTTCCGCCGAGCCGCAGCCGCGCACCGCGCTGACGACGAACTGCGTGTAACTGTCGAGATAATCATCCGCGGACGGACTGAGGATCGGTTCCGGGATGATTTCAAGCTTGTTGAACGCGCCGCCGAAGTTCGTCGACACGACGGTACCGAAGTCGATCCCGGTGTTGGCGTTTCCGGAATTCAGGTGATGGTTTTCGTAGCAGGATTCGACGATCTGGTCGGAACCCACTTGCTGGCTGCCGCTCGTGATCGTGGTGTCGTAGGCGCGCAGCCTCACCCGCTCCATCTGGGGGTCGTCGTCATCGGTGGTGAAATCGGTCGTGCCGACCGGGAATTCCTGATCGGCGAAGTCGCGCAGATTGATCATCACCTGGGTGACTTTGTCGTCGAACTCAATCGTCAGATTTTCGCGTTTGCCCGGCGACAGGAATGTCGGGAGTCCGGCGAAGGCGGCCTCGTTCGGTTGGATATTGTCGATGGTCTCGGCGTCGGCGCCGACCCCGTCGACCCCGACGCCGTTGTTTTCGTCCAGCGAGAAAATGCCGAAACCGGCGTAAGCGCGCGCTTCGCTCTGCGTGTTGTCGGTCGCCTCGACAATGGCGAAGGACTGATCGAAGTCATCGTCGTTCAGATCGCCGGTCGGCACCATCCCGGTGTACAGCCCGTTGCGGATGCCTTCCTCGGTGATCAACGTTCCGACGAAGTCGTTTGCGACCGGGCCGCCCAAGTCATCAACGCGGCTGAATCCCACGCCGGTGCGCTTCAAGGTCACCGCGCCAGAGTCGACCTCGGGTATGCCGGTGGTCAGAATCAGGCGCACAGCGTCGATCTGACCGGACTTCACGATGCATTGGGTGATGTGCGGCAGTTCACCGTCGTAGTCGCCGGTCAAATCGTCCAGGGCCACGGTCGGATTAGACGGCGTTACGTCGTCGAAGCGGTAGATCCAGCCGTCCAGCCGCACTTGGTTGGCGTCGCAGCCGTTGCCCATCTCGCCGTGCAGTTCGTAACGGATGCGTTGAAATCGCTCGTTGACGCCCGGGCTGAAACTGTCGGCGAACGGGTCGCCGTCCTCCAGCCAGGTCGGGTCGGTGCCGGTGAGGAAACAGGCCTGGTCGTCGGTGTTGTCGGTTGAAGGGTAGGTACCGGTTACCGTCCGGTTGAACGTCGGCGATCTGTCCGCGGGCGCCGTGCCGTCGCCATCGCCCGCGGTCAAACCGTAGCTCGTCAGATCGGAGTCGGTCGCGCACACCGGGCCATTATCGCCGCCTGTCACTCCGCTTTCCGCGGCGCCTTCGGTGATGTCGTCGAAGTGGTGCACGTCGCCCAGTACCACAGCGAAATGATTGTCACCTTCGCTGGTGGCGGGATCGTCGCCGGGATCGATGATGTCGGTAGTTGCCGGCGTCGTCGGGCGATTGTTCTTGGTGTCGAACTCGACACCGAAGCGCTCCCAGTTCGTCGGAAAACGGTTGTTCGTGTCCTCCTCGGCGAACCCCATGAACGCATCGCGGCCGCCGCAGGTCGTGTTCGCGCCCGAGGCCACCACCAGCGTGGGACTTCCGGTCGAAGTTTGGAACCCAGCCCAGCCGTAAACAATGCCGTTCCCCAGGTTCGGACTCGGCGTGCCGGTGTCGTCGAAGTCTTCCTGGAAATAGACGTCGGAGTAGACGCGGATGGTATAACCGTCCAACGGAAATGTCTGCTCGGTGGTCAGGCACGATCGCTCGCCGCCCGTTTGCCCGACATCGACACGATCGTAAAAGCGCACGACCACCGATTCTTCGGTCCCGCTGCCGTCTACGTCGAGCGAGTCGAACTCGGGCTCGTCGGCAGTCGCCGAGTCGGCGCTCAGCGTCAGGTTACGGTCGTTCGGCGTGGCGAAGCTGAAGGCCGCACCGTTGGGCGTATTGGGATCGGTGAAGGATGCGCAGTTGTCGACATAGGCCTCGTCGGCCGCGTTGGGAAAGAAGACCGCGTCGTCGAAATAATTGGCCCCGATCGTCGTGCTTTGCGTGGTGTCGTTGACGTCCTGATTGTTCACAGCGACGGTGCATCCGGTCTGCCCGGTTCCAGACGGGCAATTGATGCGCTCGGCCGTGCTCATGTTGGCCGCGTTTACTTCGCGGCCCGCGGTCTCTCCGGTCCAGGCGCCCGCGCCGTTCTCGCCGTGGCTGATGAGTGCGAACAAGAACGAGCTGCCGCCGGCCTGATCGATCACTGTGCCAGTGGCGGGCACGGTGCCGTTGCACATCAATGTCTCGGTGCTGACGACGTAGGTGATGAAATTACCGTAGCCGTCGCGCACCTCGTCCGCCGAAAGACCCAATTCGCGAAATGGGACGATGCCGCGCAATTGGCTGCCGACGCATGACGTGCCGCTGTAGCCGACTGTCGAGCCGAGCGTTCCCGACCCGGGATTGGCCGGACAGGGCAGTCGGTGGTCGACGTCGTCAACCGCCCAGGCAATCAGCGCGCGTTCGATCTTGCCGAAGTTGGCGCGGCCGCCCTGGCTGCGTTCCCGGCTCGTGGTTTCGTTCATCAGTACCTTGGTGGCGATCATTGAGCCCGCCGCGACCACCAAGCCGATCGCCAGCACCAGCAAAGCCACTCCGCGCTCGTCGCAAGCCTCCCGCGCCAGGCATCGCAGAACGGTGCGGACGACCTTGAACACGTTCATGCTGCGCACCACCCCCGCGATCGGGGCTTCCTGCTTGGCTTGACGACGCGCCGGCGAAGCCCGGCGACACTCAAAAATATATGGATTTTCAAGGCGTTTCAATTGTTGCGGGTTGTGCGAGGTGCACGCTCCCAGGGTCGAAACGCCCGAGGCAGCGCGCCGGTTGCGCGGCCGCGCGGCATTACAGCGGGATTTCGGCGTACAGCCAGACCTTGGTGGTGTCGCTGTCGAAGGCCGCGGCGTCGTAGCGCGCGAACCGCACGCCCAGGGTGCCCCAACCGAGCACGTTGGCCGAGACATCGGCATCGAGCTCGCGGCCGTAGCGCCGCCCGTCGCCGTTCACCGGTTTGAACTGGTGCGCGCGCAGGTCGATCCGGGGCGTTTTCAACGGACCAACGTCGGCAAAGTCCCACACCGCGCGGACGTGCAGGTCGCTCAGGCCATTGGCGGGCGTGACCAGGAATACGTCGGCCCAGCCGTTGTGCCGGTGCAGGGTGGCGAGCGGTGTCTGCACCGCCGCCGTGCCGTTGCCGCCCAGCCGCTCCCAACCGGCAAACAGGCTCGCCCGGCCCAGCCGCACGCCCGGCCGCACCAGCCAGTACGACAGGTCGTAGTTGCGCGGATTGGCGGCGTGGTCAGCCTGACTGGCGAACTCGGCCTCCAACGACACGTCGGTGTCGGGATCGACCGGCCACTTGCCGTCCCAGCGCAGGCCCAAGGTGCGCGAGGAAAACTGCGGCACGGGTTTCAGATCGAGAACATAGGCGAACGCCGTGACCAGGCTGCGCGGCACCAGGTTGGTGGTGACGGCGATGGCGTGGCTGTCGCTCTGCCAGCGGCCGTTGGGGTTGTTGCCGAAGATGCGGTTGACGCGATCGAGATAGGCGTAGCGGATCGCCACGCCGTCGATCGCGCGGGTCTCGGCGGTCACGGCATCGAAGGTCTGGTCGTTCTGGCGAAAACCGACCGAACCCAGCCAGCGCTCGTTCTCGTAATTCAGCGTCTGCCGGCCGGCGACGATGCGATGCATGGCTTGCCCATCATCGTCCGCGCCGGTCCAGCCGACGTAGGCCTGGTTCAGCACTTCGCTGTCGGGATCGGCGATCAGCGGCAATCCGGCGCGGCCGTTGACGCCGTCGTTGCGGCGGTCGCCCAGGTTGACCGTGGCTTCGCCCTCGACGCCGGCGAAGAACCCGTTGAGCGCGGCGGTTTCATAGCCCAGCCGTCCGCGCAGGGTGGTGGCATGGGCCGCGCGCGGCTTGGCCGCCTCGTCGACGTGTTCATAGCGTAGTCTGAAGTGCCCGAACAGCTGCCCGTCGGCCAACGCATCGGCGATCGTCGGGGCGTTGGCCACGGGCTTCAAAAAGGGCAGCGGCCGGCGGTCGTCGGGCAGGATCGAGACCAGGTCGAGCGCACGGTTGATGCGATCGGGCTGCCACGACAAGGCCGGCGTCGGCTGCGCCGGTCCATAGGCGTCGGTGCCCTCGCCGGGGCGCAGCACGGTCGTGCCGCTGTCATTGGTGACGGCCACCGCATAGCCCGAGAACAGCGCCACCGACAGCCGCTCGCCGCGTTGCTCGGTGAAAAAATCGGTGCCGCGGATGCCGATCACCGCCACCGGCGTGTTGACCGAGAACCGCTCGTTTTCGGCCCGCGCCAACGCACCCGAAATGAATCGGGCCGGCCCGGACACCAGCTTGAGCACCGCGTTATCGGCGGCCCCGCGGCCGTAGACGAACTCGTCCACCAGCACTTCGGCGTCGGGGCCCAGCGTGATTTCCGATTGATCGGCGAACACCACCCGCAGTTTGCCGTTGGGCCCGGTCGTCAACAGGTCGTCAGCCGCCACCACGGCGCCCACGGTCGCCGGCTGCGTGGCCCCGGCGCGATCGATGGTGGCCGCGCCCGAAACGCCCGCCACCTCGCCGACCTTGTCCTGAGCCATCGCCGGCAACGCGGTCAGGGTCAACAGCGCGGTCAACCGCCGCCAGAATTCGAGGGTCGCCATACGAAGAATTCCCCGCTACGCCAGAACGCGCAGCCGGGCGCCGCGCCGATCAGATGCGCGGATTGTACTTATTTTTCTTCGACCAATCCCGCACAAAAGTCTCCAGGTCGGCATCGGCCTCGCGCGGCAGGGTGACGACCAGCTTGACATAGTGGTCGCCGGCCTGCGCGCCGCCGACGGCCGGCACGCCTTTGCCGCGCAGGCGCAGCACCTGGCCGCTGTTGGAGCGCGGCGGCACCGTCAGCGTCACCGGGCCGGTCACGGTGGGTACGTCGACCTTGCCGCCAAGCACCGCTTCGGGCAGCGACACCGCGAGGTCGCTATAGATGTCGCGACCCTTGCGGGTGAACTGCGGATGGGGCGCGACCGCAACCTCGATCAGCACGTCGCCCGCCGGCGCGCCGCCGACGCCCGCGCCGCCCTGGCCGCGCAGGCGGATGGTCTGGCCGTCCTCGATGCCCGCTGGAATATTGACGTCGAGCGACTTACCGTCGGGCAGGGTGATGCGCTTCTTGGCGCCGGTGACGGCATCCACCAGGCCGATCTCGAGCTTGAAGGAGTCGTCGCTGCCGCGTCCGGCGAAGCCGGCTCTGCCCCCGCCAAAGCCGCCCGCGCGCGTGCGCGCCTGACCCTGGCCGAACATTTGGCTGAAGATGTCGCCCAGATCCTCGAAGGCAAATTCGCCGCCCGGACCACCGCCGGGGCCGGCCCCGCCGCGGCCGGCGCGAAACCCGCCGGCGAAGGGGTTGGACCTGAGTTCCTGGCCCGAGGCGTCGATCTCGCCGCGGTCGAAGCGGGCGCGCTTTTTCTCGTCGCCGACGATGTCGTAGGCGGCGTTGATTTCCTTGAACCGGTCCTCGGCCTTCTTGTTGCCGGGGTTCAGGTCCGGATGAAGTTTCTTGGCGAGCGCGCGGAACGCCTTCTGGATCTCGGCGTCGGTAGCATCCTTCTTCACGCCCAGCACGTCGTAGGGGTTCTTGGCCATGGCTGCTTCTGGTCACACCTTGCCGGCCGCGCGGGCGTTCGCACCGCCGACCGGCCGCCCTTAGGTGGGCTCAAAACCGGCCAATGTAAAGGTGCCGCCGGCTACGCCGCGACCACCCGCAACGCCGTGTCCATCGAGGTCAGCGGCTCGCAGCCGTCGGCGGTGACGCGCACGGTATCCTCGATATGCACCGCGCCCCAGCCGATCTCGATGTGGGGCAGATCGACGTTCAGTACCATGTCGGCTTCCAATACACGGTCGGCCTTCTTGCCGGGCGGATCCCAGCGTCCGGCGGGGTCGTCGGTGTGCTGTAGGCCCAGGGCATGAACCACGGGGGTGCGGAACGGGCCCGGAAAACCGGCGCCTTTCACCGCCGCGGCGACCTTTGCCGCCAGCTCGGAATAGCGCACGCCGGGGCGGATGGTGTCGTGGGCGGCACGCCAGCCGGCTTCCAGCGCCTTGACCCGGATCGCCACGTCGGGCCCCGGTTCGCCCACTACCGCCGAACGGCCGAAGTCGCCGTGATAGCCCTGGTACTGGCCGAGGGCGTCGAACATCACCGGTTCGTGACGCACCACCTTGCCGCTTTGCAGGCCGCCGGCGCCGCATTCGAGATAAATGCCGCGCGCGCCGTGGGCGGCCATCTCCGCCATGTAGACGCGCTCGAGCTGCTCCCAGGTTGCGCCCTCGCGCAGGGCCGCGGCGGCCTTGAGCAGCGCGGCTTCGTTCAGCCTGGCCGCGACGCGCAACAGGGCGATTTCATCGGGCGTCTTGACCATGCGGATCTCGTTGAACAGGTGCCGCGCCGGCACGATCGTCGCCTCGGTCAGGCCCAGCTCCGGCAGCCACATCAACAGCCGTTCGTCATCCACGCCGATGCGGCCATTCGCCAGGCCGGCGTCGCGGATCGCTTTGACCAGCCCATGCACGCAAGATTGCGCGGTGGCCTCGGTCAGGCGCGCGGTCTCCTGCACCCAAGTCGCCTGGCGCGTCGTCAGGTCGGCATCGGGCCGTGTGCCCCAGCCGGCGTAGGGCGCGCCGCCGCCGGGCGTCGCATGCTGGGGCGCCTGGGGGTGGTCGGTGTAGATGACGACATTGGGCACCCACGGCCGGGCGTTGACGACGTTGCGGGTGTCGAAGGCCGCGGTCACCAGTGCGGCCGGGGCGTCGTGCGCGGCCGGCAGCACGGCCGCGACCGAGGCGTCGAAGCCCGCGGCCATCAACAGATTACGGTAGTCGGTCAGGTACTGGACGTTGTGGGGCACCAGCGCCGCCAGGCCGTCCAGCCCGTGGGCGCGCATCACCGCATCGGCGCGCGGTCGGTTGAGCAACATGAACGCAATCCCTGCGACGCCATTGAACCGCCGGCAGTGGATCACGCCGGACGGGGTTTGAACAGCTTCGCCAGCACCCCGCGCGGCAACAGCACCAGCACGTTGCCGACCAGGATCAGCGCCGCGCCCGCCAGCATCGAGACGTCGACCTTCAGGCCTTCCAGCCAGACCGAGACCATCAGCGCCACCGCCGGGAACATCACCGCGCAATAGCCGGCCCGCTCGGGCCCGATGCGCTTGATGAGCGTCAGATAGAAGCCGAATCCGGCGACCGAACCGAACACGGCCAAATAAGCCAGCCCGCCGATGTAGGGCACGGAAACGTCGAAGGTGATCGGCGCGCCCTGCACCACGGCGAACGCGAACAGGCACGCCGCGCCATAAAGCATCCCCCAGGTGTTGAGCTGCAGGATCGACAGGCCAACCTCGCGCACCTTGACCGACAGCACATTGCCGAACGACGCCAGCACCGCGCCGGCGAAGGCCAGGCCGATGCCTGCCAGGGTAGCGGGGTCGCCCCGACCGGCCATGACAGCGGCGATGTCGGCGCGGAACACCAGCGCTATGCCGCCCAGGCCAAGCGCGGTGGCCAGCCACACGACGGCGGTGGTTTGACGGCCCAGCATCAGGCGTGCGTTGACGATGTTGACCACCGTGATCAACGAAAACACCACCGACACCAGCCCGCTCGGCAACCGGGCGGTGGCAAAGTAGACCATCAGCAGGTTGAAGCCGAACAACAGCACGCCGACCAGCGCCACATAGCGGTGCTGCGCCCAGGTCAGGCGCAGGCGCACGCCGGTGGCCGCGCACCAGGCGAACTGCAGCGCGGCGGCCAGGCCGAAGCGGTAGGCCACCGACAGCTCCGCCGGCACGTGGCCGAGCTGCAGCTCGATGGCGTACCAGCTGAAGCCCCACACCAGCACGGTGGCGCCATAAAGGGCGACGGTGATCATGGCGCGGTCTTTACTCCCGCGGGCCGGCTGTTCACACTGCGCAAACAATGCGGCAGGTCTCCATATTTGCATGGCTGGCGCGGGTACGGGGGGCTGCGCTCGCGCTCGCCGTGGCTGTCGGCCCGGCGGCGGCCCAAACCCCGCCCGAGGTCATCGTCACCGGCATCACCTTTCCCGGCACCATCACCGACGAGCAGTGGAAGGTGTTCCAGGCCAATATCGCGGCCCGGGCCGACCCGCCGATGACGTTGAAAATGCTGGTGCGCGGCGAGGCCGGCTCGGAAGAGGCCATGGTCACGGCCGCCCGCCGCGGCCGCGTGCAGCTGGCCGCCCCCTCGATGTCGGCCACCAGCCAGGCCGCGCCCGAGGTGGCGGTGCTGGCGCTGCCCTATCTGTTCGACAGCGTCGAACAGATGGACTTCATCCTCGAGACCGTGGCCAAGGACGAAATGCGCGCGCTGTTGGGCGCACGCGGGCTCGAATTCCTCAACTGGATCGATTCCGGCTGGGTCGGACTGTATGCCCGCGACCCACTCACCGATCCGGTCCAGGTGAAGGGCTACAAGCTGCGCACGCCGCCGGTGCTGGCCGCCCAGATCATGGCCCAGGTGCTCGCGGCCGACGCGGTCTACATTCCCTATCCGGAGATCGTGCCGGCCCTGCAGACCGGGCTGATCAAGGGCGGCATCACCGCCGATTATCCGTTCTTCACCGGCGGCATCGACAGCGAGGCGCCCTATTTCATCTACACCCGTCACACCTACGACGCGGGGGTGATCTTCGCGAACAAGGCCTGGTTCGACGTCCAGAGCGCCGCCAACCAGGCGATGCTGCGTACGGCCTGGGGCGACCCGGTCGACTTCCGCGCCCGGTCACGCGACTACACCGCCGCCGAGATGTCCAAGCTGCGCGACAAGCGCGACGGCTCAGGCACGCAGGTGATCGAGCTTTCGCCCGAACAGCGCGCGCGCTGGGTGGCGGCAACGCGGCCCACGCACCGGTTGCTGCTCGACCGGCTGGGGCCCGAGGCGGTGCGGTTGTACGAGGCCATCGAGCGCGGGAAGGCCGCGTACACGGCCCAGTCGCCGCCGCTCGGTGCGAAATCTCAATGAATGAAAGGTAGAACGATGGGCATGAACACATTGCGACTAGCTTTGACGATCATCGCGGCGCTAACGGGTGCTTCGGCGGCAGCCGAAACCGTGCTGGTCACCGGCGCCAATCGCGGCCTCGGGCTCGAGTTCACCCGCCAGTACGCCGCCAAGGGCTGGACGGTGATCGCCACGGCTCGCGACCCGGCCGAGGCGGAAGACCTCAATGCGCTGGCGGCCGGCAACGCCAAAATCAGGGTGGAGCGGCTGGATGTGACCGACGCCGGTCAGATCGCCGCGCTGGCCGCCAAGTATCGCGGCACCGCCATCGACGTACTGCTCAACAATGCCGGCGTCTTCGGCGACCGGCCGGGCCAGACCTTCGGGTCGTTCGACGAGGCCCTGCTGCACGACGTGATCTCGGTCAACGTTTACGGGCCGCTCAAGGTGTCGGAAGGCTTCGCCGAGCACGTCGCCGCCAGCGGTCAGAAAAAGATCGCGGTGATCTCCAGCATCGTCGGTTCGATCGGCAACGTGCGCGGCGCGCCCAGCGCGCCCTACTACGCCATCAGCAAGGCGGCGGTGAACATGGCCATGCGGGGCTTGAGCAAGACCCTGGCGCCGCGCGGCATCGCGGTCGGCATCTACCACCCGGGCGGGGTCGACACCCGCATGCTGCGCGAAGCGATGGGGATGACCCGGGCCGCGGCCGAGGAGTCGCTGGAGCAGGGCGCGGCGTTTCCCGGCAGCTTCAAGCCGCTGACGCCCGAGGACAGCGTGGCGCAGCTGATCGTGCGCATCGACGGGCTGACGATGGACACATCGGGCAACTTCGTCGCCTATGACGGCCAGGCGTTGCCGTGGTAACGGTGGCGCGCCCGGGATCGGTCGCTTGCTGGTCACGTTCCTCCGAGCCAACAGCGCCACCGCCTACGAAGTGATTTGGCGTGCGCTGACCGTGATCGATACGCCGACCGGGAGACTGCCGGTCGATCCGATGACATTGACGATCTGAGCCGAAAGGCGAACGGCGGCCCTGTTGCCGGGGCCGCCGTTGGCTGATCGCGCCGTGCGGGCGGTCAGAAGCGCGCGTTGACCTTGATGCCGATGTCGCGCTTGTGGATCACGCCGGTGAACAGCTTGCGGTCGTTGTTCGGGCCGATCGTGGTGCCGCCGGTGGTCGGGATGCTGAGGTCGTTGAAGATGTTGGTGCCGTAGACCTCGAACTGGACCATCGGCGTGACGTCGATGCCGGCGCGCAGGTTCACACGCGTGGCGTCGGGGTTGATGTTCAGCCGCGAATAATCGGTCCAGGCCTTGCTGGTGTAGATCACGTCGCCGCGCACGAACCAGTTGCGGTCGCCGACGCTGCCGGTGATGGTCGGGCTGAACGAGCCGGTCCATTCGGGATGGTTGCGCACCGGGTTGCCGTCGGCCACGACCGACAACGCGCCCGAGCCCAGCACGAACTGCTCTTCCGAGCCGCGGCTGGAGAAGCTTTTCATCTCCGCGTCGGAATAGCCCAGCTGCATGTTCAGGTTCAGCCACTCGTTGGCCTGCCACGAGCCTTCGAGGTCGAAGCCCATGTATTCGGAATCGCCGGGGCCGCGGAACGACGAGGTGCCCGCGCCGCCCGGCAGGAAGATGACGGCCGCGAACGGCTGGTTCTTCCAGTCGATGTAGAAGGTGGCGAAGGTGAAGTTGTAGTTGTCGCCTTGCTGTTTCCAGCCGATTTCGTACTGGGTGTTCTCTTGCGGCGCGGTGAAGTCGCCGATGGCCGCCAACGCGCTGGCCGGGATGATGTCGGGCGCCAGGCTGTTGATGAAGCGCGCCTGCGTCGCCAGGCCCAGCAGCGACGAGTACGAATAGCTGGCGTAGGTGGTGATGCCGTCGGCGGGCTTGTAGGTCAGGATCACGCGCGGAATCACGTCGTCGTACGAGTTCTTCTGGTTGCAGATCAGCACCAGGCCGCAGGCCAGGCGCGGATCGCCGAACTCGACGGCTTCCGAGGATTCGTCGGTGTAGCGGCCTTCGACCGACAGGGTCAGGTTGTCCAGGATGTCGTAGTCGATCGAGGCGAAGGCGCCGAAGGTCTTGTTGATCTGGCGGTCGACCGGCGACGGCCGGGCAAAATCGGTGAACGCGCCGTAGTGCTGGTTATAGTCGCTGACGCCGACCAGGTAGCGCAAGCGTTGGTCCTGCGGCGAGGAGATGCGCGCCTCGTAGTAGAACTCGCGCTGGTAGATTTCCGTGCCGACGATCTGGATCTCGTCGCCGCGGGTCGACCCGGTGATGCCGAAGAACTGGTCGGTGCGGGTGGTGGTGCCGGTGTTGGCGCGCGAGGCCGTGACCGTGAGGGTGTGGTCCGCGAAGTCGAATTCGCCCGACATTTGGATGCGGTAGGTCTGGTGCCAGCCGCCGAGACCACCCTGCGGCGTGCGGATGATGCCGTACTTCTCCGAACGCGGGTTGAGGCGCATCAGGCCCTGCAGCTGCGCCACCCGGTTGGCCTCGGCCACCGCCGGGGCGCCGACCGCGAAAATCTGCGAGGTCGAGGTCGGGAAGCGGGTGATCGGGAATTCCAGGTTGTCGCCCTCGGGGAAGCGGCCGCAGAACGAGGCGATGGTCAGCGTGCGCAGGTCGCGGGTGAACGGCGTGCGCACGCCGGTGGCGACGTTGAGGTACTGGCCCGACACCACCTTGTTGCACTGTCCGGCCGGCACGGTGGCGCGCAGCGAGGTGCCGGTGGTGGTGTCTTCCGAGGTCACGTAGTAGCCGGTGGCCTTGACCCGGATTTCGTCGGTCGGATTGTAGGTGACGGTGCCCGACACCGACTTGTCGCGGAACTGAGCGAACGGCTCGCCGTCGTCGAAGCTGTAGTCGCCGCCGTCGCGGTCGTAAGCCGCGGCGAAGCGGATGCCGACGCGGGGGCTGACCGGGCCGCCAATCGCCGCGCTGGCGTTCATCTCGTCATGGTTGGTCGGCGAGTAACCGGCCGAAACGTTGCCTTCCCATTCGTCGGTCGGCATGCGCGGAATGTAGTTGACCGCGCCGGAGAACGTGTTGCGGCCGAAGTAGGCGGTCTGCGGGCCCTTGATGACCTCGACCCGCTCCAGGTCGCCGATCGGCAGGAAGCCGCCGCCGCCGCCGACGTAGGAACCGTCCCAGAACAGCGCGCCGACCTGGGTGGACGGCGTGATGATCTGCTGGATCATGCCGCGGATGCGGATGTTGGGGGTGTTGCGGCCGCCGAAGTCGTAGGGCTGGAAGTCGAGGCCGGAGACGAAGTCCGACAGGTCCTGCGGGTTGTCGACGCCGGCGCGTTCCAGCATGTCCTTGGTCATGGCCGACACGGCCACCGGGATCTCGAAGATGCTTTCGTCGCGCTTGCGCGCCGTGACGACGATTTCCTCCAGCATCAGGCCGCCTTGGGCGCTCTGCTGGGCGAAGGATTCCACGGGCAACGCAACGGATGCCAAGAGAACCAAAACGAGCGGTGAACGGTGCATAAAATCCCCCTGTCGATGAACATCCGGCGGCGCTTGGTCACTTCCAAGCGCGAAACCCAATTCTTTGGATCGGATTAGACGATCTGATCTGGACAACCAAAAATAGCCATATCTTCGGTGGCGAAGCAAAGGGGCTGTTCGGTTTGGTGTCCGAACCTATCCCAGAAATTTGGTTCTTGTGCTTGGAAAGTCACACTCGCGCAACCGCGCGTCGCGAACGTCGAGCCCGACAACCGCAATGGCGGTGCCGGGGTCGACACCCCAAGCCACCCGCGACGGACCGCACGCCAATGATGCGCTTCGCCGGTGCCGGCCAAAGAAAAGGGCGGCTCGCGAGAGCCGCCCCTTGCTCGACTGGCGTCAGTCGAAAAATCAGCAACCGACCGTGCTTAGAAGCTCGCGCTCAATCGGACGCCCCACTCGAACGCCTGGTAAACGCCGGTGAAGATTTTCCGGTTGGCGCCGACGCCGTTTGTCGTGCCCGCGGTGGTCGGAAGCACCTTGCTGTTGAAGACGTTGGTGCCGAACACCTCGATCATCGATCCGTTGAGCAGGTCGATGCCGGCGCGGATGTTGGTCTGCTTGCGCGCCCCGTTGACGTTGAAGGCAGAATAGTCGGTGAAGTGCTTGCCGGTGTACAGGTAATCGGCGCGAATGAACCACTGGCGCTCGCCGATCTCGCCGGACAGCACCGGGCTCAGCGACCCGGACCACTCAGGATGGTTGCGAACCGGATTGCCTTCCGACGAGACCGCGGTCGATGACGGCAGACCGGGCGGCAGCAGCACGGCGGATTCCTCCGAGCCCCGGTTGAAGTATCGCTTCATCACGCCGTTTGAGTAGGCCACTTGTCCGGTCAGCGAGAACCAGTCGGTGATCTGGGCGTTTCCTTCCAGATCGAAGCCCGTGTATTCGGAATCGCCCGGCAGGCGCAGCGACGACGTGCCCGCGCCGCCCGGCAGGAAGATCACGATCGGGGTCGGCTGGTTCTTCCACGTCGTGTGGAACACGGCCAAGGTCATGTTCACGTTTTCCCACTGCTGCTTCCAGCCGACCTCGTACTGGGTGGCCTTCTGCGGCGCCAGGAAGTCGCCGATCGCCGCCGCTTCGGCCTGCGACAGCAGGGTCGGAGCATTGGTGGCGATCGAACGGGCCTGGGTCGAGAGCCCGATCAGCTTGCTCTGCGACCAGCTGGCGTAGGTCGACGCGCCTTCGAAGGGCTTCCAGTTCAAGATCACGCGCGGCAGGAACGCGTCGTAGGCATTTTGCCCGTTGCAGACGTTGGCCCCGCACGGCGTTCTCTGTGCGGCCGGCGTGGCGGCGGTTTGGACCACGCCTTCCTCGACAGCCGTGAACTTCTCGTCGGTATAGCGACCTTCGACCGACAACGTGATGTCGTCGATAATGTCGTAGTCGAACGACCCGAACACCGAGAAGGTCGAGCTGACCTGGCGGTCCACCTGCTGCGGCACGCGGGCCGGATCGGTGAAGAGATTGTACCGCTGGCCGTAATCGCTGACGCCGGCCAGATAACGCAGGCGCTGATCCTGCGGCGACGTGACGCGCGCCTCGTAATAAATCTCTCGGATCGCGGTTTCCGTGCCCACCAGCAAGATCGGCGCGGGCAGGCCGAAGAACTGGTCGACGCGCGTCGTGGTGCCGGTGTTCGCGCGCGACGCGATCAGCGAGACCGTATGATCGGCGACGTCATAGTCGCCGTGGAGCTGAATGCGATAGGTCTGATGGAAGCCGCCCAGCTTGCCATCCGGCTTGCGCATGATGCCGTACTTCTGCGACCGCGGATTGAGGGCGGACAACGCCGATACGGACGAAGGCACCAAGAGCTGAGCCGCAGTCGGGAACCGCGTCGAAGGCGTGATCAGGTTCTCGGCGGTCGGGAACCGGCCGCAGAACGAGCCGAACGTCAACGTGCTCAGGTCCTTCGTGAACGGCGTCTGCACGCCGGTCAGCGTGTCGATGCGAACGCCGCGATACTGGATGGCGCAGGCGCCCGCCGGCGTCGTGAAATCGACCGCGGCGCCGGTCGTGCTGTCGTCGGCCTTGGTGTAATAGCCTGTGACCTTGAGGGTGAGGTCCTCGCTGGGTTCGTAGCGCAGCGTGCCGTTGAACGAGGTGTCCTTGAACTGGGCGAACGGCTCGCCGTCACCGAAGCTGAAGTCGCCGCCGTCGCGGTTGTAGCCGGCCCAAAGGCTGGCGCCCAATCTGCTGCCGATCGGGCCGCTGACGCCGGCGTTGACGTTGTACTCGTTGTGATCGGTCGGCGAGTACGACAGCGAGATATTGCCTTCCCATTCGTCGCCGGGCTGCTTGGGAATGTAGTTAATGGCGCCGGCGAAGGTGTTGCGGCCGAAATAGGCGGTCTGTGGCCCCTTGATCACTTCGACCCGCTCCAGGCCGCCGAGCGGCACGAAACCGCCGCCGCCGCCGATGTACGAGCCGTCCCAGAACAGCGCGCCGATCTGAGTCGACGGCGTGATCACCTGCTGGATCATGCCGCGCACGCGGATGTTCGGGGTGTTGCGGCCGCCGAAGTCGAACTGCCGGAAATCGAGGCCCGGAGTGACGTCGGACAGGTCCTGGGCGTTCTCGATGCCGGCCTGGCGGAGCATGCCTTCGCTGAAGGCCGAAACAGAAACCGGAATCTCGTAGATATTTTCGTCGCGCTTACGGGCGGTGACGACGATTTCTTCCAGCATGGGGTTCGACTGGGCTGCTTGCTGGGCCAACACTTCGGCCGGCAACGCCACTGAAGCCAGCAACACAACGGACAACGCAGACGGCTTTTTCATAAACTTTCCCCCAATGGATCGGCGGCCGCGCGGCGGGCCGCATTTCGGTGGCGGACAATATTGATGAACGTTCGCCTTTGGCAAACATATCTATCGGCGGACAGGCGACTCCGTCGCGTGATGTTGCAAATATGCACCAAGCGTACTCGCGAGCCGGTCGCAAGCGGCGCGAAGAAGATCAATCCGCATCCCGCGTTTCAAGTGTGGGATTATACCGGGCAAATCCGGGTAGCGCGCGGCGGCGCGTTCACGTCACCAAATCGCAGGTGATCATTTTATCGTTGCCGAGCGTTTCAGTGATGCGGATGGTCACGCCCAGTTGCCGGGCGTAGCCGTACAATCTCGGCTTAAGCCAGATGTCGTGAATTTCCTGCTCGGTCATGTCGAACTGGCCGATGCGCCGGCCCATCTCGAGCACCAGTCCGAACGGGCTTTTCCAGGTGCGCTTGCCGCGCTCGGAGTGATAGGTCGCGACCATCTGATAGAAGCACGAGGTGCGCTCGAACATGGCGATCATCGCCAGCTCGGTGTCGCCCGACTGCGCGATGGCCTTCTCCACCCGGCTCAGCATCGGCGTCATGGTCGCCTGATCGTCGTCGATCATCTCTTTCAGCAGGCCGTGCCGCTTGGCGAACTGGATGTGCGACAGATGCGACTTGACCAGCGCGTCGTTGAACTCGTGCCGGTAGGGCATCGTGTCCATGAAGGTCTTCAACAGCACGCCGACCGCCTCGCCGAACTCCGCCTCGCGGCCCTCAATGCCGGATTTCATCGCCACGGTCGGGTTGGGCCGCCCGCCCGCGCCCGGAGCGCCATGGGCCACGCCCGGCGGCGGGCCCTTGGCCTTGTCGGGCGCTTCAAAGGCGGGCTTGGCGGACGGATCGAACGACATGGCGGACCTCCCCATCGGCAGGCGAAGCGGCAAGTCTAGCCCCGGCCCGGGCCAGCGCCCACCGTCCGCGTGCGGCCAACTGCCCTGCGGATAAATGCTACTCGCGCGGTACCGTCAGCGTGTCGTCGGCGGCGGCGAAGGTCTTGTTCAGGCACTTGGCCGCGCCGATGCACTCCAGCGCCAGACGGGCCAGATCGTGCCGGGTGGCGCCGCCCAGCGACAGGCGATCCTCGGTCAGGTAGGCCTTGCCGGTGCCGCCCTTGGGCTCGTCGACCACGCCCCCGGTGCGGATGATGGTGTATGTCAGCCCGGAGCCGACCAGCGCCTTCTCGGCGATGTCGCGTTCCTCCATCACGGTCTTGAAGTTGGCGTAGGCCTTGTCGGTATAGGCGGCGCGGCTGTCGCCGACGCCGACCGAGCTGAAGAAGATCACCTGGTCCACGCCGTGCGCCTTGGCCGCGGCGGTGATGTTGTTCTGGGTGCTGTCGTACAGGCCGGTCTCGGCTCGGCTGCGCCGGGCGATGGTGTTGATCGCCACCGCGAAGTCCGCGCTGGCCATCGCTTTGTCGACATCGGCTGCATTGCGCGCGTCGCCCTCGGCATAGGTCACCGGCACGCCGGCCAGCAATGAACGGTCCGAGGTCGGCCGCACGAACGCGGTGACCTTGTAGCCCGCCGCCACCAAGGCTTTCACGTTTTCCGAACCCAGCCGGCCGTTGGCGCCGAACACGATGGCATTCTTGTCGGCGGCGAAGGCGGGCGCGGCCGTCGCCAGGGCGGCGACAACGGCAACGGCGGCAACGAACAAGCGACGATGCATGACGGGGGCTCCGGATGGGGGAACGGGGCCGCCAAAATGGCCGACCCGAGGCGGCCGGGGCAAACGAAAACGGACCGATGGTGATCCACCGGTCCGTCCGCGAACGTCTGAATTGGTCGGAGCGAGAGGATTTGAACCTCCGACCCCTGCCTCCCGAAAGCAGTGCTCTACCAGGCTGAGCTACGCTCCGGCATCGGGTGTCCCGGGCCGTCGGACTGGGCCGCCGGCCGGGTCGGGAAGGGGCTGCTTATAGC
>JANRJB010000176.1:0-5650 GCA_033764265.1 Rhodospirillaceae bacterium
TCGGCGCGGACGACGCCTGTTGGCCGACGATGATCTGCATGCCCGGCTGCAGGTCGCCGTCGCTGATCGACGTGAACTGGCCGTCCGATGGGCCGACCACGATCGACACCGGCGTCGGCTTGCCGTTCTGCAGCACCCAGATGCGCTGGCGCTCGCCGGTGCGGGTGGCGGTGCGCACGGTCGGGCGCTGGCGGCCCATGTTCGGCGGCCCGCCGAACAGGCCGAGCAGGCCCGGCGGCTTCACCTGGCCGGGGTCCTCGCCCTCGCCGGTGGCGCCGCGCGGGGGCTGGAACCTGAGGGCCGCCGCCGGCACCAGGAGCGCGTCCTGCATCTGGACCGTCGTGATCGAGGCGGTAGCGGTCATGCCGGGGCGCAACGCCAGCTCGGCATTGTCGACCATCAGCAGCGCCTGGTAGTTCACCACGCCTTCCACCGACTTGGGCGCGTAACGCACCTGGGTGATGGTGGCGGGGAACGGCCGGTCGGGGAATGCCGCCACGGTGAACTCGGCGGCCTGACCCTCCTTGACCTGGCCGATGTCGGCTTCGTCGATATCCACCACAAGTTCCATCGCCTTGAGATTTTCGGCCAGCTTGAACAGCACCGGCGTCTGGAACGAAGCGGCCACGGTCTGCCCGGGCTCGACCTGGCGCAGAAGCACGACACCATCGATCGGCGCCCTGATCTCGGCCTTGGCCAGGTTGGTTTCGTCGGTCAGCAGGTTGGCTTCGGCCACCTGGACCTGGGCCTCGGCATTCAGCAGGCCGGCACGGGCGCGCGCGTCGGTGGCCGTGGCGGTGTCGAGTTCCTGCTTCGAGGCATTGCCGCGCTTGGACAAATCCTCGATACGTGCGAGCCGCGTGCGGGCTTCAAGCAGGGTGGCGCGCGCCTCCTCGACGCGGGCCTTGGCGGCAGCCAGGTTGGCGCGCGACTGGGCGACGCGAGCGGATAGATTATCGGTATCGAGCTTGGCCAGCACCTGGCCGGTGGTCACCGGGTCGTTGTAGTCGACCAGCACGCTTTCGATTTGGCCGGAGATTTCGGCGCCGACCTCCACCGTGTTGACCGGCTCGATGGTACCGGTGGCGCTGACGGTCACGGTCAGCGGTCCGCGTGCGGCCTCGACGGTGCGATAGCTCACCGGGGTCTCGCCGTCGCCGGGCAGCAGCGCGACGACCGCGCCGACCACGATTACCGCCGCGCCGGCCGCCAACAGCAGCTTGCGCCGGTTCGTCAGCTTGCGCGGCGACGCCTCGCCCATGCCGAGTTCGGCCTGAAGGTCTGCGGGCAGCGGGGCAGTATCGTCTTTCATGACCTAGAATCCGAACCATCCAGAGGGACCTGCGCCAAATCGGCGCCACGCTGCCGAAGATATCTGTCCACCGTATCAGAATTATGTCGGCCCCGGACGACTGTGTAAGCCGATGTAACAGGGCAAGACCGCGCCGGGCGCAGGGCTACCGTTTCAATTCGGCCATGGCCGCATCCAGCCCGGCCAGGGTCAAGGGAAACATCCGCCCCTCCATCAGTTCGCGAATCATGCCGACAGACTCGGTATAGGGCCAGGACTTGGCGGGCAGCGGGTTCAACCACACCGCCTTGGGCCACTGGGCCAGGGCGCGGCGCAGCCAGACTTCGCCCGATTCCTCGTTCCAGTGCTCCACCGCCGCGCCGGGATGGATGATCTCATAGGGGCTCATGGCCGCGTCGCCGACGAAGATGAGCTTGTAGTCGGCGGAATAGGTGCGCAGCACCTGCCACATCGGTGTCTTGCGGTCGAAGCGACGGCGATTGTCGCGCCACACCGTCTCGTACAGGCAGTTGTGGAAATAGTAGTGCTCGAGGTGTTTGAACTCGGCCCGCGCGGCCGAGAACAGCTCGGCGCACAGCGTGACGTGGTCGTCCATCGACCCGCCCGCGTCCAGGAACAACAGCACCTTCACCGCGTTGCGCCGCTCGGGCACCATTTGCAGATCAAGCCAGCCGGCCTGCTTGGCGGTGGCGGCGATGGTGCCGTCGAGGTCAAGCTCGGTGGCCGCGCCGTCGCGGGCGAAGCGGCGCAGGCGGCGCAGCGCGAGCTTGATGTTGCGCGTGCCGATCTCGACATCGCCGTCGAGGTTGGCGAACTCGCGCTTGTCCCACACCTTGACCGCGCGCCGGTTGCGGCTTTCGGCCTGGCCGATCCGCACGCCTTCGGGGTTGTAGCCGTAGGCCCCGAACGGCGACGTGCCGCCGGTGCCGACCCACTTCGAGCCGCCCTGGTGGCGGCCCTTCTGCTCGGCCAGACGTTTTTGCAGCGTCTCCATCAGTTTGTCCCAACCGCCGAGCGCGGCGATCCTGGCCTTGTCGGCGTCGGTCAGCGCCAACTGCGACAACGCCTTCAGCCACTCGGCGGGGATGCGGGCCAATGCCTCGGTCAGTGCGTCGGGGCTGTCGAGGCCCTTGAAGACTTCGGCGAACACGCGGTCGAAGCGGTCGAGCAGGCGCTCGTCCTTCACCAGGATGGTGCGGGCAAGATAGTAGAAGTGCTCCACGTTGTAGGCCGCCAGGTTGGCCTCGGTGGCCTCGATCAGGGTCAGGTATTCTGTCAGCGAGACCGGCAGCCCCGCCTTTTTCATACCCTGGATCAGGTTGTGGAACATGGCGGTTTCCTATGCCGCAGTGGCCGAGCGTGGACCGTCACCCCACCCCTGCCCCTCCCCATCGAGGGGAGGGGAAGCCGGCGCGCGCGCCGACATCATCCCTCCCCCGCGTGGGGAGGGTGCGACGCGCCAGCGTCGCGGGTGGGGGGTGTTCCTCATCGCACGAACCTTGCCTACCGCCCTTCCCGCCTCGACAAGAACGCCAGCCGTTCCAAGAGGTGCACGTCCTGCTCGTTCTTGACCAGCGCGCCGTACAGCGGCGGCAGCGCCGTTTTCACGTCTTTGGCGCGCAGGGCTTCGGCCGGCATGTCGTCGGCCATCAGCAGCTTGATCCAGTCGAGCAGTTCAGAGGTCGACGGGCGCTTCTTCAGGCCGGGCACCTCGCGCAGTTCGAAGAACGCGGTCAGTGCGTCGCGCAGCAGGGCTTTCTTCACGTCGGGGAAGTGGACCATGACGATGCGTTCCATCGTCTCGCGGTCCGGGAAGCGGATGTAGTGGAAAAAGCAGCGGCGCAGGAACGCGTCGGGCAGTTCCTTTTCGTTGTTGGAGGTGATCACCACCACCGGCCGCCGCGCGGCGCGGATGGTCTCGCCGGTCTCGTAAACGTGGAACTCCATGCGGTCGAGTTCCAACAACAGGTCGTTGGGGAACTCGATGTCGGCCTTGTCGATCTCGTCGATCAACAGCACGGCGCGTTGGGGTTGCGACACGAACGCCTGCCACAGCTTGCCGGGGCGGATGTAGTTGGCGATGTCCTTGACCCGCGCGTCGCCCAGCTGGCCGTCGCGCAGGCGCGCCACCGCGTCGTACTCGTACAGGCCGTGGGCGGCCTTGGTGGTCGACTTGATGTGCCAGGTGAACAGCGGCAGGCCGAGCGCGGCGGCCACCTCATGCGCCAGAATGGTCTTGCCGGTGCCGGGCTCGCCCTTGACCAGCAGCGGCCGCTCGAGCGCGACCGCGGCATTGACGGCGATGGTCAGGTCCTCGGTGGCGACGTAGGTGGCGGTGCCTGCGAAACGCATGGCTGCTCCTGGGTTTGGCGCGCGATGGTGCGGGCCATGTCACGTGCGGTCAAGGCGGCGGACGCGGCGCGCGGGCCGACAAATTTGCCCGAGATCCCATTCCGGCCTTGCAATCGCCCAGTCGATGGGAAAGGTTTCCGGCCGGGGCAAGACCAGCCGGGGAGTTGGCAGGCGATGCATAAACTGCAATGGGCCGCGGCGATCGCGCTGACCGCGGGGTTGATCACCGCCTGCGGCGATCCGACCAAGGAAGACATTCTGAAAAAGGCCGAAGGGGTCGACACCAAGCAGCGCCTGGAACAGGTGCTGGGGACTCCCGACGACATTTCCAAGCTGGGCCCGGTGGAGAACTGGACCTACAACGCCGCCAACGGCACGGTGTCGTTCGTCATCGCCGGCGATATGGTGACGCTGTCGTCGACCGGCGACAAGAAAGCCGAATAGCCCCACCTCGCCTCGCCACAACGAAAAAGCCCGGACCTTCGTGGAGGCCGGGTTTTTTGTTGTCTGCGGAAAAGTCGAAAGGCCCGAAACCAAGTCAATGGCCGGGCCTTTCTCCTGAAAGTCGAAAGGCCCGGCGGGGGGGAGGGGGATGCCGGGCCTTTCTTTACGAAGTCTGCCTAATGAGAAGGGGAGGAGTTAGGCAGCCTTCTTCGCGGGGACAATGGTGGCCTTCTGGACGTTGGCCGCGGCGGTGTTGACGGCCACGACGTTGGCCTTCACGCGCTCGGCGATCGGGGCGGCGGCGTCCTTCACGATGGCGGCCGACAGGTCGGCGACCTTCTTGGTCTGCTCGATCGCGGTCTCGAACGACTCTTCGATGATCTTGGTCTGGAGCGCGAGAACGTCGTTGATGTTCTTCGCGGCGGCGAACTTCTTCGACAGCTCGATCGCTTCCTCGACCGACTTGGTGGTCAGATCCGAGAAATGCTTGGTCATCTGCTCGAAGCCGCGGGCAACGGTCGTGCCGCTGCGCACGAAGGCGTCGAAGTTGTCCTGATTGAAGGCGACGAAGTCGGCGTAAGCTTTTTCCATGGTCGTGGTCCTTTGAGATGGGGTTTCTGGGTGTAGGTGTCGGGGTCGAACGATCAACGAGCTGCGGTAACCTTGGTGCTGAACTGAACCGGGCCACCGTTGCTGTGCGGCCCCTGCGAATTTTGCTGCAGCGCAACTGCTCATGCTGCAGTGCACACAAGATAGGAAAAGACCCGCCGGGAATCAAGTGAAATTATTGCGTCGCACAAAATTATTGCAGCGCGGGATAAATCCGCAATTTACGTTTATTTATCAAAGAGTTGGAAAGATCAGCCCAGGGCCGCCCGGATGGCCGACACGGCGTCGGCGGCTTTGGTTGCGTCGGGGCCTCCGGCCTGGGCCAGGTCGGGCCGTCCGCCGCCGCCTTTGCCGCCCACCGCCGCCGCCCCGGCTTTGACCAGGTCGACGGCGCTCTTCGCCCCGGTCAGGTCGGGCGTGACGCCCACCACCACCGAGACCTTGCCGTCGTCGACGCCCACCAGCGCCACCACGCCCGAGCCCAGCTTGGCCTTGAAGGCGTCGGCCATGCCCTTGAGGTCCTTGCCCGGCACGCCGTCGAGCACCCGCCCGATGAACTTGATGCCGGCGACGGTTTCGGCCTCGGGTTCGGCGGCGGCCCCTGCCCCGCCTCCGGTCACGAGTTTCTTGCGCAGCTCGGCGACCTCGCGCTCGAGCTTGCGGCGGTCCTCGACCAGGGCGGCAATGCGCGCCGGCAGCTCGGCCGGCGCGATCTTCAATGCCGCGGCGGAGTCCTTCAGCACCCGGTCCTGTTCGGCGACCCAGGCCTCGGCCGCCGCGCCGGTGACCGCCTCAAGCCGGCGCACGCCGGCCGCGACCGCGGACTCGCCCACGATCTTGAACAGGCCGATGTCGCCGGTGCGGCGCACGTGCGTGCCGCCGCACAGTTCCACCGAATAGGGCCGCGGCTGATGCTCCGCCGTCGTGCCCATG
>JANRJB010000120.1:0-42958 GCA_033764265.1 Rhodospirillaceae bacterium
GGCCGGTTGACCCAGACCGTGCCGCCGGGCGCGCCGATCCTGGCCCACACCTCGTTGCCGACGAACTCCGCGTAACGGCGCTGGGTGGCGCGCTCGATCAGCACCGCGACCATCTCGCTGGTGGCGTTGTTGTACTCGTAACGGGTGCCCGGTTCGTCGACCACCGGATACTCGCGCACGATGATCTCGTCGTGACGCGGGTGCAGATAAGACCGGTTGAGAATGTCCTCAGGCTTCGGCGCCAGCGCCTGCGGCAGGAAGCCGGTGCGCATGTCGAGCAGGTGGCGCACCAGGATTTTCGACCGGCGCGCATCGCCCTTCCACTCCTCAACGAAATCCGCCACCGGCTGGTCGAGCGACTTGATGTGCCCAAGCGCGATGGCCCGGCCCACCACGGCGGCCGTGACAGGCTTGGCCAGCGAGCGTGAAATCACCGACGTATCGCGCGTGTGGTCGCCGAAGTAAGCCTCGGCCTCGAGCCGGCCCTTGCGCCAGACCATGAAGGCGTTGGAGTTGTTGGCGGCGGCGTAGGCGGTGGCGGCGGCCAGGGCCTGATCGGAAATCGTGCGCTCGGCCGATGAGGCCATCGGCAGGGGCTTGGGATTAGCCGCGCCGGGCACGGTGTCCTGCGGGTCGTAAGCCTCGTCCGCGGTATTGCGCTGACCGGCCTGGCCCTGTTCGAAGCGCTTGAGGTACAGCGCCTCTTCCTCGGGGGAAAACATTAACGTGCCGGCATGAAACTGGTCGGCCGGCTGGCGCTGGGCGAGCGCCGGACCAGCCAGAGCCACCAGCACGACGAACAGTGCCGCCCGACGCTTGACAGTCATTTCTGACATCCTTTCCAAAGACCCTGTCTCTCATCGTCGGCCCCGGCCGCGGGCGACGGAACCGTTTTCGGGCCGGGAGAGCGCTTCTTTCCGCCCCGCCCGGCGCGTATCCTGTGCGCCTCCGAGGATCGGATGTTGGCCCATGCTCGTCAACTGCATCGCCTATCAGGACGGCCGCAAGCTCGCTGAGATTCAGCCGGCGGACATCCACACCTATGTCTCGCGGCCCGACTGCTTCGTGTGGGTGGCGCTGCGCGACGCCACGTCCGAGGAACTGAACGCCATGGCCGCCGAGTTCGGCCTGCATGAGCTGGCGGTGGAAGACGCCCGCCACGGCCATCAGCGGCCGAAGGTGGAAGAGTACGGCGAGGTGGTGTTCGCCGTGCTGCACTTGCTTGAACTGGCCGACGGCGAACTGAAACAGGGCGAGGTGGCGATCTTCGCCGGGCCCAACTTCATCCTGTCGGTGCGCAGCCGTTCCAGCCAGAACTTCATGGCCGTGCGCGAACGCTGCGAGCGCGAGCCGCACTTGCTGCGCCATGGTTCGGGCTTCGTGCTCTACGCGCTGATCGACGCCGTGGTCGACCGCTATTTCCCGGTGGTGGATTCAATCGAGGCCGACCTCGAGGCCATCGAGGAGCAGATTTTCGCCAAGGATCACGTCGCGCGGCTGACGATCGAGCGGCTGTACGCCCTGAAGCAGAAGGTGCTGGCGGTGAAGCACGCCGTATCGCCGCTGCTGGAAGCGGTCGGCAAGCTGTACGGCGGGCGCGTGCCCGGCGTGTGCCTGGGCACTCAGGAGTATTTCCGCGATGTCTACGACCACCTGTCGCGGCTGAACACCAGTCTCGACTCCTTGCGCGACACCGTCGCCTCGGCCATGCAGGTCAGCCTGTCGATCTCCACCACCGCGCAGACCGAGGTCACCAAGCGGCTGGCCGCCGGCGGCGCTATCTTCGCCGCGGTGACCGCGTTCGTCGGCATTTGGGGGATGAACTTCAAGTACATGCCCGAACTGGAGTGGGCCTTCGGCTACCCGATGGCGCTGACCATCATCGTCGGGGTGTGCGTGTTCCTGTTCTGGCGCTTCAAGAAGTCGGGCTGGCTGTAATCGGCAACACTATTCCGGCGGGGTTTCGACCCGGCGGGCGCGTTGCAGGCCCAGCGCGATGATGCGCTTGAGCAGCGCGCGGTAGCCCAGCCCGTCGTGCTTGGCGGCGGTGGCGAATTCCTCGGACTTGGCGATCTCCGGGTTGGGATTGGCCTCGATGAAATACGGCGTGCCGTTCTCGGCCAGGCGGAAGTCGACGCGGGCGTAGCCGTCCAGCTCGAGCGTGCGGCAGATGCGCTTGGCCAGCCGCTGCAGCCGTCCGGCCAGTTCCGGCGCGAGGTCCTTGGCCGGTCCGTCGACGATGCCGCGGCGTTCCTGGTACTTGGGATTGTGCTTGGCCCGTTCGGTGGCGATCGGTTCGGCGCCCGGCGGCAGCTTGGTGAACTCCAGCTCCCACACCGGCAGGGCGCGGCGGCGGTCGTTGCCGATGACGCCGACATAAAGCTCGCGGCCGGCGATGTACTGCTCGGCGATCGCCGTACCGATGTAGTCATGGATGAACGTGACGCGCTTGACCAGTTCCTCGTCGCTGCCCACCACCGAGGCCTGGGCGATGCCGAGCGAGGCGTCCTCGTTCACGCTTTTCACGATCAACGGATAGGTCAGCCGCTTGGGGCGCAGGATCTTGCGGCGCGCCGGAAACACCGCGAACGCCGGCACCGGCACGCGATGATACGACAGCACTTTTTTCGACAGGTCCTTGCCGCGGGCCAGCACCATGCCGCGCGGGCCGCAACCGGTGTAGGGCACCCGCAGCAGTTCCAGGTAGCTGGCCACGTTCTGGTCGTAGGCGGTGGTGCCGTGGAAACGCTCGAGCAGGTTGAAGACGATGTCGGGCTTCCAGCTTTCGATCTCGTCGCGGATCGGCTGCAGTTCGTTCTGCACGCCAAGCGGCTTCACCTCGTGGCCGCTGGCGCGCAGCGTGCTGACCACGTCGTATTCGGTCTTGAAGCGGAACACCTCCTCGTCGCTCAAGCCCTTGACGCTGTCGGGCGGCATCAGCTCCGGGTCGAGCAGCACCAGCACCTTGGGACGCTTCTTCATCGGCTTTCCCGCCCCGCGCACGGCTACAACGCCAGCCACATGCGCCGCGACGGATTGTACACCGAATGCACCACCTGCGCGGCGAACATCACGGTGAAGTCCGACAGCAACTTGCGTTCCGACCCGCTGGCCCTGAGCTTGAGTTCGCGGCAACGGGCGTTCATGTCGTCGAGCACGGCGTCCAGGCTGAGCTGATACTCCCCGGTCCAGCGGGCCACCACCTGGCGCAATCGGCGTCGGTGACGGCGAATGAAAGCCGCCGCCGGCGGCGCCCGGCGCGCGCGGCGGTCGTTGGTGAAGATGCGCAGCAGTTCCTTGTCGTAAGTCTTGGCCGGCTCGCTGGCGTGGCGGGCTTGCTTCTCGGCGTAGTGCTCGGCCAGCGTCCGGTTGAGCCGGCTGAGCGGGTCGACCTTGCTGCGTTTTTTCAACACGGGCCACTGGCCGGCGATCTCGGCCATCAGCGCGTCGACGTACTCCAGCTTCTTCAGCGCCGGCCAACCGGCATAGCGCTTGCGCCAGGCCGAGCGCGGTGTCAGCCAGACCGCGAAGGTCTCGGCGAAATCCTCATCCGGGTGGCTTTGCGCGTACCACAGCCGCAGGTGCTGCACGTGCCGCTTACTGGCCGGGTTGGGCCGGTAATAGTCGGGGTAGGGTTTGGTTGAATGGCCGAACAGCTTCTGCCAATCGCGCCGGCGGTGCAGCCGGAACGCGTGCTGGATCACGTGGCCGGCCTCGTGGCGCAGGATGCGCAGGCAGTCCGTCCGGGTGCCGCCCTCGACATCGATGATCAGCTTTTTTTCCAGGCGCATCAGGCGCGGGTGCGTCAGGTAGAACGGCACGGCGATGCCCGGCGTGTCGGACGGGCTGAACCACTCGCTCGACACCCAGTAATGGGGGCGGATGCGCAAGTTCCGGGCGTCCAACTCGGCCTGAAGGGTGCGCACGCAGTCGGCCAGCCAGGTGCGTTCCCACGTCACCCCCAAGTCCTTCAGGCGGACCTGCAGCAGCTTTTGTTCGGGGTACGACGACCAGAAATGACGGCGGGGCATGAGCGGAACGAATGGCAAGGGGTGGCCATCGTGCCACGCGGGGGTGACCCCCTCAAGCGCGGGAGGACCGGCGCCATTTGCCTCGCACGCCAGGCAGCCGCATATAGAAGAGCCGTGCTAAACTTCCCGTTATGACCGTCGCAACCGCGCTTTCAACCCCAGCCGACGCCCCCGCTTATGCCCCCGCCTATGCCCAAGAGGCGCGGGGGCTGTTCGGCTATCGCAAGTTCTGGGCCCATCGCCTGGGTCCGGCGCCCTTCCTGCCCATGAGTCGGGCCGAGATGGAGGCCCTGGGCTGGGACGCGTGCGACATCATCATTGTGACGGGTGACGCCTATATCGACCACCCCAGCTTCGGCATGGCGATCATCGGCCGGCTGCTGGAGGCGCAGGGCTTCCGCGTCGGCATCATCGCCCAGCCCGACTGGCAGAGCCCCGACGCCTTCAAGGCGATGGGCCGGCCGGCCCTGTTCTGGGGCGTGACCGGCGGCAACATGGACTCGATGGTCAACCGCTATACCTCCGACCGGCGGCTGCGCCACAACGACGCCTACACGCCCGCCGGCGAGGGCGGGCGGCGCCCGGATCGCTCGGTCGTGGTCTACGCCCAGCGTTGCCGCGAGGCGTTCAAGGACGTTCCGATCGTGCTCGGCGGCATCGAGGCGTCGTTGCGGCGCATCGCCCATTACGACTACTGGTCCGACAAGGTACGCCGCTCGGTGCTGCTGGACGCCAAGGCCGATATCCTGCTCTACGGCAACGCCGAACGCGCGGTGGTCGAGGTCGCCCACCGGCTGGCCCGCGCCAAAAAAGACCCGTTCGCCGCCATCGCCGCCATGGACGACATCCGCGGCGTCGCCGTGATGAAGGACGCGGTGCCGGACGGTTGGACCGAGGCCCACGCCGACGACATCGCCAGCGACGACGAAGGCGCGCGCCGTGGCGGTGCGCGCGTGGTGGTGCGCCTGCCGTCGTTCGCGCAGGTCAACGGCGATGCGGAAACGTACGCGCGCGCCAGCCGCGTGCTCCACCGCGAGAGCAATCCCGGCAACGCCCGGCCCCTGGTGCAGCGCCACGGCGACAAAGAGCTGTGGGTCAGCCCGCCGCCGATTCCGTTGACGACGCCCGAGATGGACGGGGTCTACGACCTGCCCTACGCCCGCGCGCCCCACCCGCTGTACGGCGACGCCAAGATTCCCGCCTGGGACATGATCCGGTTCTCGGTGACCAGCATGCGCGGCTGCTTCGGCGGCTGTTCGTTCTGTTCGATCACCGAGCACGAGGGCCGCATCATCCAGAGCCGCTCCGAGGCCTCGATCCTGCGCGAGATCGAAACGGTGCGCGACACGGTCAAGGGCTTCACCGGCGTGATCTCCGATATCGGCGGGCCGACGGCGAACATGTACCGCATGGCCTGCAAGGACAAGAAGATCGAGGCCGCCTGCCGCAAGCCGTCGTGTGTGTTCCCCGATGTCTGCCCCAACCTCAATACCGATCACAAGCCGCTGATCGAGCTGTACCGCAAGGCGCGCGCGCTGCCCGGCGTGAAGAAGGTGATGGTGGCCTCGGGCGTGCGCTACGACCTGGCCGTGAAAAGCCCCGAATACGTCAAGGAACTGGTGACCCACCATGTCGGCGGCTACCTGAAGATCGCGCCCGAGCACACCGAGCCGGGGCCGCTGTCGAAGATGATGAAGCCCGGCATCGGCACTTACGACCGCTTCAAGACGCTGTTCGACCAGGCCGCCAAAGAGGCCGGCAAGGAATATTTCTTGATTCCTTACTTCATCGCCGCGCACCCCGGCACGTCGGACGAGGACATGATGCACCTGGCGCTGTGGTTGAAGCGCAACAAGTACCGCGCCGACCAGGTGCAGACCTTCCTGCCCTCACCCATGGCCTTGGCGACCGCGATGTACCATTCCGGCGTCAACCCGCTGCGCGCCGTGCGCAAGGGCGTCTCCGAGCCGGTCAACGCCATCAAGAACCTGCGCCAGCGCCGGCTGCACAAGGCCTTCTTGCGCTATCACGACGCCGAGAACTGGCCGGTGCTGCGCGAGGCCTTGAAGCGCATGGGCCGCGCCGACCTGATCGGCCCCGGCAAGCATCAACTGGTGCCGGCCTGGCAGCCCAAGGGCACCGGCGACAGCGGCGGCGAAGGCAAGCGCACCGGGCGCAAACACAAGGTGCAGAAGTTCCTGACCAAGGGCGTGTTCACCAAGGCCGCGCTGCGGCCGGGGCGTTAAGCCGTGTCGCCGCGCCACGCCGTTCGCTCCAGCCGCATCACCAGGCAGTCGTCGTGGCCGAAGCGGCGGCGTTCCACGGCGTGGAAGCCGATGCGTTCGTAGAACCGGATCGCGCGCGCGTTGGATGCGAGCGGGTCGATGATCACCGCCTTAACCGCCGGTTCGGCGAAACAGCGGGCCAGCGCCTGGTTCATCATCTCCGTGCCGTGGCCGCGGCCCAGGTCGCCCGCTTCGCCGATCCAGATGTCGATGGCGCGCAGGTTCTCGGGCACGTCGCCCCAGTAGTGGGTTTCCTCGCGCGCCGGGTCGATGATCTGAATGAAGCCGATCGGCCGGCCGTCCAGCTCGGCAATCAGGCTCTCCCAATAGGGCTTCGGGCGGGCCAGATCGTCCTCCCAGTCCCAGTCGTCGTTGGGGTCGGAGGCCACTACGTGGGGCTGCTCGTCCCAACGGCGCAGGGTGGGCACGTCGGCCAGGGTGGCGGGGCGTAATGTGATCATGGTGTCAGCCATTAACCTTTGTCCGAACCGCCGGCGCGGGCTTTCGCCCGGGCCGGGGCAGGTGCTAGTCTGGCTCCCTTAAGGGAATCCAGGGAGGCCCCGTCATGTTGAAACCGTCACTGTTGGCCGCCGTCGCGGCCGTCGCGCTGGCCACGCCGGCGCTGGCGCACAATGCGCTCGATCTGAAGGAAGCCTACGCCGGCTATTCGACGCCGATGGTGCTGTCGGTCAACCACGGCTGCAAGGCCAAACCGGTGGTCGGCCTGCGCCTGAAGGTGCCCGACGGCATCGTCGACGCCAAGGCTGCGTTCGATCCCAACTGGACCATCGAATATAAGATGCGCAAGCTGGATAAGCCGATCGAGATGCACGGCCGCCCGGTGACCGAAGTGGTCGACGAGATCGTGTGGAAAGACCCGGTGAAAACCGTGCCGGCCGACGGCTGGTATCCTTTCCAGTTCCGCATGACCATCCCCGAAACGCCGGGCAAGGTTCTGCACATCAAGAACATCACCGTGTGCCCCGACGCCACCGACCCCTATGTCGACATGCCGTCGGCGGAACTGGACATCAACGACCCTGAGTTCGCAAAGAAGACCTGGGCATTCATGACCGCGACGCCTGGCCCGGCGCCATTCCTGGTGATCCGCGCGCCGGAGAAGAAGCAGTATCCGTGGGAATGGACCAGCGAGCAGGCCAAGGGCGCCTCGCCGAGCCAGGAGGCGATGGCGAAGTAAACCTCGCACGAGTACGAAACGCGAAAGGGGCGGTCCCGCGGGGCCGCCCCTTTTTCATGTCCGCGTGATGCGAACCAGCCTTTTCTTGCGACTGAGCGCGAGAACTTGGTCGAACACCGCCTTGCCCAGTGCGTAGGGCAACTGCCCGAACGACCAGCGACCGGGTCGCGCGGGCGAGACACCGAAGGGGATCAGCCCTTCTTTCCATTCGAAGACATTGACCTGGTGAGTCCTGATCCAGGACCGACGCTGATCCAGGCCGAGATGGCCGGCCACTCTCGGCGGAATCGCGACGGCAGTCTGCGGATCGTCGGGCGGTGAATGGGTGATCGGGCAAACAACAACGCGACGCGGCCGATCCCGCGCGCCGGCGACCACGAGCACGACCGCGCACGGGCGGTCCTTCAGCCCGTATTCGCGGCGCGGCTCCGTTTCGTGCTGCTACAAAAAGTCGTAACGGATGACCACGCCCGGTTTCGGCTCGAAGCTCGACGATGGGACTCTGCCAACGATCGCCGGCACGGCTTAATCCAGTAGGTGATCGAGATCCGGTGTCTTTCGACCCTGATATCCTTTGCGGAGTTCGGCCTTGATCTCGGCGTCGAGTTCGTGAGGCGCGCGCGCTTGGCGGGTATCAAACGCTTTCAGACGCGCATATTCGTCGGGGTCCAGTACGACAAGCCACGGCCGGCGGTGGCGGGTCACAACCACCGGACCATGGCGCGCGCGGTCCCCGAAGGCGCCGACGGCCTGCTGGAACTGCGTTGCCGTGATGCGGGTTGGGCGGGCCATCGGCGAGCTCTGATACTATCCAAAATAGATAATATCTGGAAAATGCCGACCGCGTCTAGTGGAGCTTTGATTCCAACATTCGCAAGATTGCGTTCTGAACTGGGATGCGAATGTTGGAATCGGACCACTAGACCGGCCTAGTGCCCATCACGTTGCCCTTGGCGAACTTCTCCGCGGGCGGGCCATCGTCGCGGGCGATGAAGCCGGCCCTGGCGATCTCGGCGGTGTAGTCGGTGTCCATGTAGTCCAGGTACCAGCGCTCGTTGATGCCTTCCTGTGTGAACCAGTTGCGGAAGCGGCCGTAGGCGGTGCGCGGGGCTTGCGGGCGCACCATCTTCACCTCCATCGGGAAGAACACCCCGCCCGGCCGGGTGACGCGGAACGCCTCCGCCATGATCGCCCGGCAGGCCGGGTGGCTGACCTCGTGGAACAGGATGTACGAGGCGACGATGTCGAAGTGGCCGTCGGGGAATTTCGTGTCTTCGGCCAGGCGCTGGGCGAAGTTGACGTCGGCGCCCAGGCCGGCGGCGCGCATGTGGGCGTAGCGCGCCATCGGCGCGCCGACCTCGACGCCCCACACCTCGGCCTCGGGGAACCGCTGCTTGAGCGCCACGGCCAGCTGGCCGATGCCGGTGCCCATATCGAGGATGCGGCGGACCTTGCCGTCGGCCGGCATCGGCACGGCGGCGGCATAGGCCGCGTGCATGCCGTCCTGGTGGTTGCGGCCGATGTAAAAGTTATTGGTGCCGTAGTGATAGACATGACCCGCGAACGCATCGCCGACGTAACCGCCCGGCTGCATGTGGATTTCGTGACGCGCGTAGTCGGGAATTGCGAGGCCGGGATTAAGTTCGAGCGTGCCGGGCCCGGCGCCGTCGGCCTCGGCCAGTTCCGACAGCAACCGATCTTCGTCGGCGTAGCAGGCCGCGAACAGGTCGCGCCACATCAGCATCTGGCAGTTCTTCCAGGTGTGCAGGCTGGCGGCGATGACGGGATCGTCCTGGAACAGTGCCACCGCCTCGGCCAGCGGCAAATCGGCCGTGGGCGCGAGGCCGCGCGCGGCGATGATCGCCTTCGCCCGGTCGGACGCGGCGCGATTCAGCCCGCCGTTGACCCAGGTGCGGAAGTCGGTCGACAGATCGTCGCGCGCTTCCAGGTCGAGCCGCGGCAGCCGCTCCAGCCGGCCGATCATGCCGCGCGGCGCGTAACCGTTCGGCACGGCGGCGGCGTAGGCACGCAACACCGGCAGCGCGGTGGCAGCCGCGGCCAGCGTGGCGGTGACCAAGTGGCGCCGGGCCAGCGTCATGGCGGCGTTTCCTCAGTCTCGGTCCATCACAGCACGATCAGCGGCCCGTCGGCGGTGGCCAACGGCTCGATGCCGTCCTTGGTGACGACAATCAGGTCCTCGCAGTGGATCGAACCGAAGCCAAGCTGCACGGTCGGCAGGTCGATGGTCAGCGTCATGCCGGGTTCCAGTGTCAGGTCGTCGGAGACGACGAACGGCAGGCCGTCGCGGTAAGGCTGGTCGGTGTGCTGCAGCCCGACGGTGTGCGGGCCGACCCCGAAGCGAACGTCGGAGCCGCCGGTGTAGGCTTTCTGGATCGCCTCGCCCACCACCTTGCGAACCTCCGAGTACTTCATGCCGGGCCGCACTTTCTCGCGCGCGGTGTCCCAGCCGGCCTTGAGCGCGACCATGCGCGCCTTCAGTTCCTTCGACGGCTCGCCCAGCACCACCGTGCGCCCAAAGTCGCCGTGGTAATAGTTCCGCTGGCAGACGGCGTCGACCATCATCGGCTCGCCTTCCACCACCTTGCCGTGGGCCAGCCCGCCGGTCGTGCCGGTGGCGATCCACATCGCTTTGGCGCCGCGCTTGGCGGCTTCGACCATGAACAGCTGGTCGATTTCGTCCTTGGTGGTGCCGGCCTTGACCTGCGCCAGCATGGCCAGGCAGGCGTCCTGGTTGATGCGGGCGATGGCGCGCATGTGGCCGATCTCGACCTCCGACTTGACCGAGCGGATCTTGCGGAACGTGTTGTCGCCGGGCACGCAGGTCACGCCGGTCTGACCCAGCGCGCTCAGGATGCCGGCGATGCGCCAGTCGTCGACGGCGACGCGGCCCTTGGACAGTCCGGCCATCTTGAGCGCCTTGACCAGCGCCCATTCCGGCGTGGCGGCGGCGCGCGTGCCGACCTTGGCGCCGTAGTCGATCCATGCCGGCTCGCGCGGACGCGGCGGATCGTCGCTGCGGGCCAGGCGCATCGGCGCCGCGGCCGGTTCCTGGGTGAAGTCGCCCTTGGCGATGTAGGCGTCGAGGTCCGCCGGGAAGCTGTAGGGCACGATCTCGGGATACTCGCGCTCGCCGTTGGCCAGGAACAACAGGTCGGACCCGGACACCACCAGCACCGTCGGCGCGGCCGGATCGCGCGGCATGACGGCGAAGCTGGAGATGGCGCGCAGCTTCTGCAGCTCGTAGCTGAAGTAGTTGCCCAGGTAGAAGACGTTCACGGGGTTAAGCGCGACGATGCCATCGACGCCCTCGCGCTCCATCACCTCGCGCGCGCGCGGCACGTTGACGAGGCTCCGGCCGTCGAATCCGGGGCCCGGCACCGGCCCCGGCGCGATCATGCCCCAGTTCGCGGCGGCGGCGCGCGGATCCAAGAGCGAGGCGCCGAGGCCGGCCGAACCGGCCGCCATCAGCGAGAAAAAATCGCGCCGTTCCATGATCGAGCCTCCCGCAGGTGTACCCAGGCCATCAGATTATTCCGGCACGCCCGCCTGAACCAGATTGACCAGCACGCCGTCGGCGTCGCGGAACATCATCTCGAGCGGTTGCTGCTTCATGCCCGGCCGCGTGATCAGCGTCACCGGCGGGGAAATGATCTCGTAGCCGGCCGCCTCGATTTTCCGGGTCAGGCCCCAGATGTCGTTGGTGGGAAAAATCACCGCGACGTCGCCGGTGCGGGTGTCGGTGCCCCGGGGCGGCGGCGGCGGCGCGCTTTTCTCGTTGTGGAGCTGGTACAGGCCGATATTGCCGACCACCGACGTCCCGGCCATCAACACGGTGGCGTGAAGGTCAAGCCCTTCGGTGCCCATGATGGCGTTGATGCCCTTGCCCTTCCAGTAATTGTCGAACATCGGCTTCAAGCCCAGGATGTCGCGGTAAAGCTTGAGCGAGGTCTCCAGGTCGCGCACGAAGATGGTCGCGCGCGCCATCGGCGCCAACGCCTGGCCCGGCTGGAACGGGTTGGGCGCGGCCTTCGACACATCGGCGCGAGGCTGGACCTCCCTGACCTCGGTGTCGGCCGGCGTGCCGGCCGGGGCTTGGGCCGAAGCGCCCGAGGATAGCGCGGCAAGAGCCGCAACGATCAGCATGTGTTTCATGTCCGCCCCCTCAGTACTTGACCGTGACCGTCAGGCCGACCGTGCGCCGTTCCCCGAGGTAGGAGTTATATTGCGTGTTCGGCAATCCTACGATCACGCTCGCGACATACTTCTTGTCGAACAGGTTGCGCGACCAGAGTTGCGCGGTGACGATCTCGCCCTCCACGCCCACGCTGGCGTTCATCAAGGTGCGGCCGGGAATCCACGATATGTTGACCGCTTCGTTCCATTGTTTGGACTGATACGACAGGTCGCCGCGCACGAAGTAGCGCCAATCGCCGTTGGTCGGTAGTTCGTCCGACCACTCGGCGCCCAGGGTGCCCTGCCACTTCGACTGCCGCTCGGTCTGGTTGCCGCCGATCGCACCGCTGGTCGAACAGACGACGTTGTCGCACACGGCGGGGACGCGGCCCCAGCGCAGATCGACCGTGCCGGCGGCGTATTTGGCGTCGCCATAGTAAAGGGTACCGTACAGATTGAGCTGTTCGATCGGCACATAACCCGCTTCGAGCTCCACGCCTTCCGAATTGACGTCGCCCAGATTGCGAACGATGCTGAGAGGCAACGGCGCGGGATTGCCGATGTCCTGGGCAAAGATCTGCACCTCTTTCCAACGCACCAGGAACAACGTGGCGTTCAGGCGGATACGGCCCTCGTCCAGGGTGTTCTTGGTGCCGAGTTCGTAAGTCCAGTTGTAATCCTGATCATAGAGCCGGTTTTCAACCAGCGTGGCGGTGGCGTTGAATCCGCCCGACTTGACGCCCTTGGCAACCGAGGCGAACAGCAAGTTGTCTTCGGTGAGGTTGTAGTCAAACGTGACGCGCGGCGTGAACGCCTTGAAGGTGCCTTGGAGCTGAAGGCCGACGAAGTTGCCGAGGCCGGCAGTGGCGGTGGTCGGCAGGCTGCCCTGGAACTTCTTCTCGTGCGACCAGCGCGCCTCGACGCCCAGCCGCGCGCGATCCTCCATGAAGGACCAGCTCAACTCGCCGAATGGCGACCAGATTTTGGGTTTGGTGACGGTGCGGCCGAGCACCGCGTACACGAGGAATCGCGACGGGTCGAGGATGTCGACCGGCGCGGTCGGCACCGCGGTCAACAGCGGCAGAGTGGTGAAGTTGCTGGTGATGAAGTCGCGCGAGCGGACGTGGAAAACCCCCACCGCGCCCGTCACGGGCCCGTCGTCGTCGTAGGACACCCGCAGTTCATGCGAACTGGTGGTGAAGTCGCCGATCGGGCCGTTCTCGAACACGCATTGCCCCGGTATGAAAAACGTGCAGCCCGGCAGCGTGTCTTTGTAACCGAAGCTTTTGTTTTCGGCCTCGATGTAGCCGAACGTGTAGTCGACGTCGATCGCCTCGGTGGCGTTCCAATTGACGGCGACGCGGTAGAAATCGGCCTGCATCTGGCGGGCGTAGCCGCGCGGATCGATGGGAATGCTGCGCAGCGGCATCTCGCCGCAGAACAGCCGGAACCACTGGCCGCCGCCGCCCAGGCCCGAGCCGGCGGGGCGGACGTTGGGGTTGAACTGGCCGCAGTTCAAGAGTTGGCTGTCGGCGCCGAGTTCGGCGAACCAGTTCTGGGCGCGATGTTCTTCGTTGAAGTCATAGTTGTAGTACGACAGATCGATTGTCAGGGTGTCGGTCGGCAGCGCCTGGATGGCGCCGCTGAACACGACGTTGTCGTTGCCGCCCAGCCAGTCGTCGGAACCGGGACTGAAATCGATGTCGGCGAACGGATGGGTGTTGCGCCAGGTGCCGTCGAACTGGTTGTACTCGACGCTGCCGCGCACGCGCAGGCGCTCGGGCACTACCGCGCCGGAAATCGACGCGTAGACTTCATAGCGTTTATGGTTGCCGACGGTGGCGGTGGCTTCGACGCTCAGCTCCTCGGTCGGCCGCTTGGAGATGTAGTTGACCGCGCCCATGAAGGCGTTGCGGCCGTAGCGGGCGCTTTGCGGGCCCTTGACCACTTCGACACGCTCGATGTTGCCGAAGCCCAGGTTGGTCATGTAGTTGCGCGGCAGGTAGACGCCGTCGAAGAAGAACGAGACGTTCTGCTCCAGGTTGCCGGCGACCTGGTTGGCGCCGCGAATCACCGGTGCGGTCGCGCCGCCACCGCCGAAATCCTGGAAGCTGAAGCCCGGGGTGAAGCGGGCGATGTCTTTCATGTCCTTGATGTTGCGCTTGGCCATGTCCGCGCCGGTGAAGGCGGTGACCGACAACGGGATGTCCTGCAGGAATTCCTCGCGCTTGCGCGCGGTGACGACGATTTCCTCGAGCGCGCCGAGTTGGGCTTCTTGCTGGGCTGCGGCCGGCGTCGCCGCTCCCACCAGATGCACGGCGGCGAACAACGCGCCGACCGAGGTGGACGTGAACAAGTCAATCCAACGTGGCGTCATGGTGATTCCCTTTCCCCGCGGCAGCGCGTGCCCATCGCACACAGTCACACCTGCTGCACCCGTCGCATCAACCATGATCCTCCGGTCGGGGCCACGCAATCGACCGGAATTCCATGGTCGCACAGCAAACGGAGCAACGAGCTTCGCGGGCCGCTGCGATGGCAGTTGACCGGTAAGCGGATTCGACACCGAGGCTGGAGGCGGGCTATGGTCGATTGTCAACTCTTGAGAGTGGATTCACCCGCTGACCCGGAGGTTCGCGTCATGGCCCATGCACGCCCGAAACGGCTTGGTTCCTTCGCATTGATAGCGGTTGCCTTGGGATGCGGCGCCGCCCTGCCCGCCGGCGCCGGGCCGGGCTACGAGCAAACGCGGCCCGAACTGGAGCAGGTGATGGAGGACCTGATCGCGTGGTTCCCCGGCGTGTGGGACTCCGCGCCGCAGATCCATTACGAGCGCACCGTGCACATGCCGGCCGGCGGCGAGCATGAGCGTTGGCATCGCACCTTTGCGCGCATCGACGCGCCGCAAGTGGGCGAGGTGGTGTTTTACGGCCAGATCAACGCGGACGGCCGCGACGGGCCGATCATCGCCGGCAGTCAGGTTCTGTACAAAGCCGTGATCGACGAGAAGCTGGGCGCGGTGAATATCTTCGGCCAGGGCCCGGCCGACCCGGAAAAGTACGAGAACCTGCACGACCGCCCCGAACTGTGGGGCGAGGTGCGCATGCGCGACCCCGGCGCGCTCAACTGCGACTTCATCTGGCGCCGCGACGGCAATCAGCTGTTCGGCGTGCTGCAGGGCAATACCCCTGAGAAGCAGCAGTACGGCCCGGGCACGTGTGCCTTCATCTCTCAGCGCACCGGCGAGGAGTTCAAGGCCGACGCCGAATGGGTGCTGACGCCTGAGCAGCTGTGGCTGTACGACAACAACTGGTCGGGCGGCATGCTGTTTCTGGGCCGCGAGGACCGCACCCATATCAAGCTGTATCGGTCGCGGCCGTATCGCTGCACGGTCAAGGATGCGGACGGCACGCGCGCGCTTGACGCCTACGACCGCGGCTACGAGACCGAGGTCAAGGGTAACGACGGGCAGGCGCTGAAGCTGGTCATGCTGCGCGCCGACTACCCGGCCAAGGACGGCCATGGCCTCGACGACCGGCTGCGGCTGACGCTGCGGGCGGGCGCCGAGACGGCCGCGCCGTTGGCCGAGACCGACGCGGCCCCGCTGGCCAAATCGATCAAGGTCAAGGGCGGCGGTGTCGAAGCGACGTGCACACTGCAGGACAAGTTTCCGCCCATGGCCCTGGCTGAGTAGGCGCGCGGTACCGTCCAGCGCGCAAGGGCCGTGGACGAGCCCGCCCCGACCGCGCGATGGCGCCAGCGGATTGCGGCCTATGGCATCGCCACGCTGGCGGTTGGCCTTGCGCTGGTGTTCGCGTTCGCGTTGGCCGACGTCGCCGGGCCAACCAACGTTGCGCTGGTCTTCCTGGCCCCGGTGATGTTTTGCGCGGCCCGTTTCGGCTTCTGGCCGGCGGCGTGGGCGGCGCTGCTCAGCGTGGCCGTCAAGGCGTACTTTTTCTATGCACCGATCTTTTCGCTGGCCGTGGCCGCGCCCACCAACCTGTGGGCGCTGATCGCGTTCATCCTGGTGGCGGGCTTTACAAGTCTGATGACCGACGAGGTGCGTCGGCAGGCGGCGGCAGCCCGCCAGGCCGCGGCCATCACCAAGCAGCTGTACGCGTTCAGCCAACGGCTGGCCGGGGTGGCGAAGATGGATGAATTGCTGTCCGCGGTCACGGCGCAGGTCCACGACATGCTGGGCTTGCAGACAACAATTCTGATGCCTGGCGCCGACGGCGACCTGCGGCTCCGCGCCGCCTATCCCCCGGGCGCGCGGCACACCGCCGCCGACCTGGACGCCGCACGGCGCGTGTGGGACGGGGCGGCGGACAGCGCCGCGTACGTCGCGGATGAACGCTGGCTGTTCGTGCCGCTGATCACCGGACAAGGCCGCGTCGGCGTGCTGGGCGTAGCCGACGCAGCGGGCGCGGCAGGGCGCACGCGGCTGGCCCCCGATGAGGCGAAGCTGTTGGACGCGCTGGCCGGTCACGCCGCGGTCTCGGTTGAGCGCACGGCGCTGGCAGAGCGCGTCGAGGAGGCGCGGCTGATCAAGGAAACCGAGGACTTCCGCATGGCGCTGCTGTCGTCGCTGACGCACGACTTCAAGACACCGCTGGCCTCGATCCAAGGCGCGATTTCGAGCCTGCGCCACTTCGGCGCGATGTACGACGACGCCACGCGGCAGGAGATGCTGACTGGCGCGGAAGCCGAGGCGGTGCGCCTGAACCGCTACATCTCCAACCTGCTCGACATCACGCGACTGGATACCGGCACGCTGCGCAAGCAACTGGAGCCGGTCGACCTGAGCGACGTAATCGGTGCGGCGCTGAAGCAGGCCGAGCCGCACGTGCTGCGCCACCGGGTCGTCACGGATGTCGCGCCGTCGCTGCCGATGGCGCGCCTGGATTTCGTGCTGGCCCAGCAGGCGCTGTTCAACGTGATCGAGAACGCGGCAAAGTACGCGCCTGCGGGCGGAACGATTACCGTATCGGCGGGCCGCCGCGGCGAAGCGCTCGAGCTGCGCGTGTCCGATCAAGGTCCCGGCATTCCACCCGAGCAGATTGGCCGTATCTTCGACCGTTTCTATCGCATCAAGTCAGCCGACCGGCAGCGCGCCGGGGTCGGCCTGGGCCTGGCGGTCGCCAAAGGATTCGCCGAGGCGATGGGCGGCACACTGGCCGCTGGCAATCGCCCCGAGGGCGGGGCACAGTTCACCTTCACGTTTCCACCTGCCGCGCTCGCATGACCACCGCCACCACCGTGCTGATCGTCGACGACGAGCCGGCGATCCTGCGGTTCCTGCGCAACACGCTCGCGGTGCAGAACTACAACGTGGTCGAGGCCGCCACCGCCGCCGATGCCCTGGTCGTGCTACGCCGGGCGCGGCCCGATTTGCTGATCCTGGATCTGGGCCTGCCGGACCGCGACGGGCTCGAGGTCATTGCCGAAGTCAGGAAGGCAAACCGCGTTCCAATCGTCGTTCTGTCGAGCCGCGGCGACGAACGCACCAAGGTGACCGCGCTGGATGCCGGCGCCGACGACTACATCACCAAGCCGTTCGGGGTGGAAGAACTAATGGCGCGCGTGCGCTCGGCGCTGCGGCGCAAGTACACCGAGCAAGGCGCCGAGCCGGTGTTCTCCAGCGGCGGGCTCGAGGTCGACCTGACGCGCAGGTCGGTGAGACTGCGGGGCGCCGAGGTGAAGCTGTCGCCCAAGGAGTACGACATTCTGGCCCAGCTGGTGATCCATGCCGGCAAGGTGTTGACCCATCGCCACCTGCTGCGCGAGGTGTGGGGCGGCGAGACCGCCGTCGACGTGCAGTACTTGCGGGTCTACGTGCGACAGCTGCGGCAGAAGATCGAACGCACCACCGAGCGGCCCGAATTCATCCTGACGGAACCCGGGGTCGGTTACCGGCTGAACTGCGACGCCTGACCCCGCCGACTGAAATTCCTATGCAATTCCTATGCCGAGGCGGTGTCGTCCGCCTCGAATTCCTATGCACGCGCGGATGATGGTGGGCTGGCGCGCAAACGGCCGCGCGACAGAAACAAAGGATCGAACATGGCGGCAGCTACGCAAGCGCAAGCCGGCGACATCGAAAGCCGGATCGGACAGATCGCGGTCATTCTGCTGAGCGCCGGGGTCATCGGCGGCTACATGTACTGGAACACATTCACCGGGGTGACCGCAGTGGAGTGCGTCGGCGCGCATGTCGTCGGCCTTACTCAGGCATCGGACGAGTCCACCCTGGTGTTGTTGCCGACGCTGGGCAACGAGAACTACAAGGTGACCATGGGCCCGGACTGCAAGAACTTCGATCCGGCCTCGGACGCCATGGCGGCGAGCGGCCAGCCCAAGCTGTGCGTGGGCGACGACCTGGCCAAACTTGGCGCCAAGACCGACTGCAAGGTGCAGGCCATCACCCAGCTGCGTCAGACCGAAGTGTCGGCGCTGCTGACACAAGATCAATAGCGCCGCCGGCCGCTCACACGCCCAAACCGTCCAGCTTGCCGGGGTTGAGGCGGGCGTCAGGGTCGAGCGTGGCTTTGAGCCGGCCGAGCAGCGCCCAGGTCTCGGGCCGCAGCTCGCGTTCGAAGCGGTAGAAGTCGCCGATCTGCACGTGGACCGAGCCCAGCGCGTGGAAGGCGTCGCGCAAGTCCTCGCGCAAGCGGCGCACGGCCGCGCGCGCGTCCGGGTTGGGTGGCAGGTTGGCGAACCGCGCGGCCTCGTCCGGTGCCAGGTGGCGCAGGTGCAGGGGCGAGAGTTCGTCGCGCCAATAGAAGCACGGCTCGCACAGGAAATAGTGCGGGCTGAAGTTGGTGATGTAGGACACCACGATGCCGTGGCGATCCAGCTCGGCAGCGCGCGCGGCGAAGAATGCCTGCACCGCCGTGGCGACCTCGACCGCACGGCCGATCGGCCACACGCCGCTGGTCGCGACCCAGCGCTCGCCGTCCTTGCCGAGGAACTTGCGGATCGAGAAGCCGACCGCCTCGCGCGCGCGCGGCAGGATCGGCGGCAGCTCGCGGCCGCGTTTCAGGCACACCGCGCGGGCCAGCGCCAGGCCCTCGGCGGCGGCGGTCGCCGACACCGATTCCACCTTGATATGGAACGACCACTTCACGCCGTCGAGGAAATTGCGGCCGGCCGCGGCCATCTTCGCCGCCTCGATCAGGCCGCCCATGGTGGACGATTCCGCCGCGATCACCTGGGCCACGGTCTTGATCGCCTCGCCCATGCCCACCTTGGCGATGTTCTGCGTTTCGTACGGGCACAGTCCGGTGCGCCGGGTGATGAAATCGTAAGGCGCCAGCTCGATCATGGTGGCGGCCAGGTCTTCGTAGCTCTCGAAAGCGAACGAGCCGAACGCCGCGCCCTTTTGCCGCGGCTTGATGTGCAGGGCGGCGGCGGTCTTGACGCCGAAAGTGCCGTTGTCGCCGAGGAACAGTCCGGTCAGGTCGGGTCCGTAGCTGCGCACGAACGGTGCATCGTTGGTGCGCGAGGCCCAGGCCCCGGTGCGGACCACCGCGCCATCGGCCAGCACCACCTCGAGCCCCAAAACACCGTGCATCCCGCCGGGCACGTTCTGCGACAACGCGCCGCCGACGGTGGAATGACTGCCCGACAGGGGCGCGGCGAAATCCACCACCATGCCGTGCGGGGAAAGGGCCAGCGCGATCTGCTTCCAGGTGCAGCCGGCCTCGGCCACGATGTAGCGGCTGACCGGATCGAGCGTACGGATTGCATTGAGCGCCGACAGGTCGAGCAGCAGCGCACCCGGGCGCGACGGACCGTAGGCGTTGGTGTACGACATGCCGCCGCCGCGCAGGTAGACGGGCGCATCGTGATGACGGGCCGCGGACAACGCCGCGGCGACGTCGGCGGCGTGGCGCGGACGCACCGCGACCGCCGGCGGGCGCTGGTTGTCCCAGAAGAACAGATCGTTGCCCAGCAAGGCCAGCTCGGCCGGGTCGGTCACGACCCGCTCGCGCCCCGCGATGGCGGCGAGGTCGTCGGCAAGCAAAGGCGCGGCGGCGGTGTCGGGCATGGGATCACCTGGGATCAAGGACGCGGCGGGGTCGCATGTGAACAGAGTATCGCCAGGCCTGGCCGGGCGGCCAGCGATGGCGCGTCGGCGACCGATTATCGTACGCGCGGGCGGCGGGCGGCGAGCCCCGCGGCGATGCGTCCGGCGGCCTGGCGCAGCGGCTCGCGGTAGCGCCCGACCGCCTGCTTGGGCCCGATCACGGCGGCGAAGCAGCGCACCGCAAGCGCCGCTACCGGCTCCGCGCCCAGCAGAACCGGCACGGCCACTTGGACGACGTTCTCGGCCTTGCTATGCCAGACCGCGCAACCGGCGGCACGGATCTCGGCCAGCTGGCGGGCGGTCGGCGAGCGGACTTCCGCATTGCCCGCCTGCCCGGCCAGGGCCGAAAGCAGCACGCGGCGGCGCGGCGCGGTGAAGGCCAGCACCACCCGGCCCGAGGCCGACGCCGCCACGGGCAGCCGATACCCGACCGGTATCTTGCGCATGGTGAACGGGCTGGCGCGGTCGGTGTTGAGCCGCACCAGAACCGAACCGGCCTCGACCGTGGCTAGCGAGACCGGCCAGTCGAGGGTCGCGCCCAGTTCGCGCACCACCGGCTGCGCGATCTCGGCGATCCAGGCCTCACCCACATATCCGTCGGATAGCGCGAGCGCCTGAGCGGTCGGCACGTAGCCGGCGCCCCGGCGTGCCACATAGCCCTGGCCGGCGAGCGTGGCCACCAGCCGCGCGACGACGACGCGATTGAGCCCGCAGGCCGACACCAGCTCGGCGATCCGGGCCCCCGGCCGCAAGTTGATCAGGCGCAGGACCTCGAGCCCGCGGGCGAAGGTCTGCGCGGTCGCCTTGGCGGAGCGGCCTGCGGCGGAACGGGACGGCGGCGCGGGCATGACGGCGCGAGACTACACGATGGCGCGAGAGCGATTCATCACCGTGAATGTGGCATTCGTCGGTTGCGGCCGCAGCGGCGGTTTTTCAAGGGTTTGGGTCAGGCCGCCCAGGGTCTGGACCGGCGTCGCGGCCTTGGGGCAGGTCTCGACTTGAGCCACGCGGTTGGGGTATCTAACTGTCAGTCACGAAGCGTCATTCCGCATGAAAGGCTGGTTGCCCCGATGAGCACCCTTCGTTCCAAGCTGATTGGTCTGGTGGCCGCGACCGCGATGGTGGCCGCCGCGTCGAACGCCTGGTCGATCGCCGGCGTCGATTTCCCGTCGCACTCGATGGAAGAGGCCAAGGCCGAGGTCGATGGCCAGAACTACGAGACGGCGGCGGAGTACTTGGAGGAAATCCTGCGCTTCGAACCGGAAAACGCCGATGCCTACAATCTGCTCGCGTTCAGCCAGCGCAATCTGGGCGAGCTGGACAAGGCGATGGAGAACTACCTGAAGGCGCTGGAACTCGACCCCAAGCACGCCAACGCGCTCGAGTACCAGGGCGAGCTGTTCCTGAAGATGGGCGACAAGGACAGCGCCGAGAAAAACCTGGCCCTTCTGGCCGAAATCTGCCCGCAGGGCTGCGAGGCCCACACCGTGCTGCAGGCCGCCATCGAACGCTTCAAGGACGGCAACTTCGCCTGGACGCAAGCCGCCTCCAGCCGCGACTGACCCCCGGCATATTGATGAACGAGAACGCCGCGGCCCCCGGGACCGCGGCGTTTTTGTTTTGCCGGCCGGGCCAGTGATCTTGAATCCCCCGATCGCCGTACTTATTTCCGCTCCAACCCCGATCCGGGCCCCTCTGGCGGAAGCCTTGCCGGCGCTTTCGCGATGTCGGATCGACATCGACGTACCGTGCCGGCCCGGATGGAATGGGGATTCGCCATGGATTTCGCGTTTCTGTTTGTCGACTGGCTGACCAAGCCGGTCTGGATGTGGCTTGCCTTCATGGGCATCGTGATCGTGTTGCTGGTGCTGGACCTTGGCGTCCTGCACCGGGACAACCGCGAGATCGAGGTCAAGGAAAGCCTGTGGCTATCGGCCGGTTACATCACGCTCGGGCTGGCGTTCGGCGGCTGGGTGTGGTGGTACCTGGGCGCCGACGCGGGCATGAATTACGTCACCGGCTTCGTCGTCGAGAAAACCCTGGCGATGGACAACGTGTTCGTCATCGCCATGATCTTCACCTACTTCGCGGTCCCCCGCCTGTACCAGCACCGCGTGCTGTTCTGGGGCATCCTGGGCGTGATCGTGCTGCGCGCGATCATGATCGGCCTGGGCGCGACGCTGGTGGCCGAGTTCAGCTGGGTGCTTTACATCTTCGCGGTGTTCCTGATCGCCACCGGCATCAAGATGCTGGTGTTCTCGGACCAGGAATACAACGTGGCCGACAACCCGCTGATCAAGTTCATGCGGAAGCGGTTCAATGTCACCGACCAGATGCATGGCGAGCGCTTTTTCGTCAAGCAGACCAATCCGATGACCGGCAAGGCGGCATGGTTCATGACGCCTCTGTTCATGGCGCTGGTGCTGGTCGAAGTGGCCGACGTGATCTTCGCGGTTGACAGCGTGCCGGCGATCTTCGCCATCACCACTGATCCGTTCATCGTCTACACCTCGAACATCTTCGCCATCCTGGGCCTGCGGGCGCTGTACTTCGCCCTGGCGGCGATGATCAACCGCTTCGCTTACTTGAAGGTGGCGCTGGCCGTGGTGCTGATCTTCATCGGCTCGAAGATCTTCCTGGCCGACCTGATGGGCGCGGACAAGTTTCCGCCGATCGCCTCGCTGTCGATCACCTTCGCCATCCTGGCGGCGGGCATCGTCTACAGCCTGTGGAAGACCCGCGGGCAGGTCGCCGCCAAATCTGCGACGGTCAAAGCGAGTTGAGGAATGCGATCAGGTCGTCCCGCATCGCCTTGTCGGCGGTGCGGAACGCCTCGCGCGCTGCTTCGGCCTCGCCGCCGTGCCACAGGATGGCTTCCGCCAGATCGCGGGCGCGGCCATCGTGCAGGAAATACGTGTGGCTGCTGACCGTCAGGGTCAGGCCGATGCCCCACAACGGTGCGGTGCGCCATTCCGACCCGCTGGCCTGCCAGTCGGGGCGATGGTCGGCCAGACCTTCGCCCATGTCGTGCAGCAACAGGTCGGTGAACGGATGAAACGTCTGACCCGCCAGTTCGGGCCGCACGCCCTCGGTGCCGGCGATCAGCGTCGGCATGTGGCAAGCCGCGCAGCCCATGGCGCGGAACGCCGCCTCGCCGCGGCGAACCTCGGGCCAGTTGTGCCCGCGCTGTTTGGGCACGGCGACCAGCTGCATGTAGACGTTCATGCGGTCGAAGAACGGGCGCGACATCTCGGTCTCGTTGCGCACGCGCGCGGCCTTGGCGGCGGCGGCGCAGGCATCCTGGCCGGGCAGGCACAGATCGTATGGCATCTCGGGCGTCGTAATCCCCATGTCGCCCAAGGCCGCGGCGGCGTTCTGATGGGCCAGGCTGGCGGCGTTGGCCTTCCAGCCGAAGCGCCCAGGGCGGATCGAGCGCGTGGTCGCGTCGAACACGCGGTTGACGCGCCCTGAAATGCCGTCGCCATCGGCGTCGTCGGGGTCGGACAGCGCGACCAGGGTGGCTTCGGGCACCGCTTCCAAGAGGCCGCCGCCGATCACCGGGTTTGCGACCCGCAGGGACATCATGATGTCGGGCGGGAACGCGCCGTAGCCGGGTTCGGTCAGTTCCACCGTCGGCGCGCGCAGCGAATAGGGCGTGCCGTCGCCGTAGCGGCCGGGCGTTTCGGTCCAGCTGACGCGCACGCGGGCTTCCGGCGGCACGCCGGCGATGGCGCGATCCTGAATCTGGTCGCCGTAGACCGGAACAGGATTGGGCCCGCCGTTCTTGTCGGCGCCGGGGATCGAGATGCGCACCAGTGCGGTCTCGGCCGGCAGGTCGGGGCCGGCGGGTGCGGCGCCGCGGCCGTTGTTGAGGTGACAATCGAAACAGGATTCCCGATTGAACAGCGGGCCCAGTCCGTCGGTTGTCGGCTGCGGACCCGGCGCCGGCTTCCAGACCGCGGTGAACATCTGGTTGCCGAACGAGAACATCGCCTTGGCCGCGTCGTCGGCGTTGCCGGCGACGAAGGTGTAGGCATCGGGCGTGGCCACGGGCCGCGTGGTCGCGCCGCCCAGTTGATCGGTGATCGGCACCGCCAACAGTTCGCTGCGCAGCGGATCGGTCTGGCCGACCGCCATCGCGCCGCACCCCCTTGCTGCGCCGGCAAGCAGCGCCACGACCACAAAGCGAAGCTGGTGTCGGGACGCGCGCTGCGGCATGTTCGGGTCAGCCTAAAATTTCGCCAATGAATCCAGAATCTTAACGCTTCCTGCAGGATTCTGCGCCGAACATCGGCGGTTGTCCGGACCGAAAACCCGGCAGCGCGGTTTATCGGTCCGGATTTGTCGTGCTAAAGGTATGACAATGCAAGGGCTTGCGGATATAGTTTTTACACGAAACAGATAACGGTCGGGCGGTCGCCCGGGCGCCCATCAGGTCACCGAGACTCCATTGCCGTGAACGACAAGAAAGAAAACCTCGGCCAGGATCGCCTGTCCATTCTGGTGATCGAAGACAACGAGTACATGCTCGACGTCTTCATCAACGCGCTGAAGCGCATGGGCTTCACGCGGGTGTTCAGGGCCAAGACCGGCAAGGAAGCGGTGGAGTACCTGCGCAGCACCACCAAGGGATTCACCGCGTCCGAGCAGGTCGATGTGGTCATCTCGGACCTGATCATGTCGCCGATCACCGGCCAGCACGTGCTGCAGTGGTTGCGCGACGACAAAGGTTCACCCAACCGGTTCATGCCCTTCATCATGATTTCCGGCGCCGCCGACCGGGTGAACGTCGAGGCCGCGCGCGACAAGGGCGTCAGCGAGTTCATGGCCAAGCCGTTCTCGGTGGAGAACGTCTACAAGGTGCTGCAGCGGCTGATCGACGCGCCGCGCCAATACATCACCACCCAAACCTACTTCGGCCCCGACCGGCGCCGCTCGTCCAAGGCCGGCCCGCCGATGGGCGCGGAACGGCGCAAGCCCGACGAAAGCCACGGCACCATCGTCTATTCCAAGGACCGCATCGAGAAGCCCAAGGCGCCGAGCGACGTGTGGTTCTTCAAGCTGCCCAACTATCTGAAGCAGAAGATGGGCTCGAACGCCGCGCGCCAACCGTTCGAGCTGCCGCTCGACGTGCTGCAGTCGGCCGAGAGCGCGCTCAAGCGCGAGGCGGAAGGTTTCATTGGCTGGGCCAAGGGGTATCTCGATCGGCTATCGGCTCAGGTCTCCGAGGCCAAGACCAAGACCGGCGAGCGCACCGCCAATTTCGAGGAGATCAACCTGATCGCGCATGAACTGCGCGGCCAGGGCGGCACCTTCGGCTATCCGCTTATCACCGTGTTCGCCAAGTCGCTGTACGACGTGACCAAGCCGCCCTGCCCGCACGACGACAACATGCTCGAGATCGTGAAAGCGCACATCGATGCGATGCGCGCAGTGCTGCGCGAAAAGATCGAGGGCGACGGCGGCGAGGTCGGACAGCAGCTGTTCAAATCACTCAAGTTGGCGATCGCCAAGTACGGCGCCAAGCCGGCTGCGGGCGCGGCGGCCGAGTAACGCCGTCCCGGCCGGCCCATACGGCGCGAGGGAGACGCAATCAGATGACCCCGAATGCGCCAGGCGAGGGTTCCATGGGCGTAACGGCGGGCGTAACGGCGAGCGCGCCGGTGGGTCCACCGCCGGGCGCGCCCGGACTCGGGCACGGCGGCGTGGTCGACGGTTCGGTGGCTTCGTTGCGCCGGCTGCAAACCACGACGCTGTCGTTGCTGGTGGCGTTCGTCTTCCTGGTGCTGTTCGCCGGCGTCTATCATCTAGCCCAGCAATACAATGAGACCGTCGAGGCGGCGCTGCGCAGCGCCCGCGCCACCGTGCGCACGGTCGCGGCCCACGCCGAACGCACCTTCGGAGAATCGTATCGCGTGTTGGACGGCATCGCCGACTTGTACAAAGCCCAGCTGCGCATGGGCCGCGTTGACGAGTACGAACTGCACCGGGCGCTGGCCTCCAAACTGGTGCAGATGCCTTACGTCGCCGGACTGTTGTTGACCGCCCCCGATGGCCGGATGCTGTCCACCAGCCGCAACTACCCCATGACCAACGAGATGGGCGTGCCCGCCGAGGTCAGGCTATGGAGCGCCGACGCGCGGCCGGTCGAGGTCGAGCCAGGCCATTTCTTCGGTTGGCTGTACCAGTCCCACCGCCAGGGCGCGGGCCCGGAGTGGTACCTGCCGATCGGCGTGCGCGCCGACGACGAACAGGGCAACACCGTCGGTTACGTGATCGCCATCATCCGCGCCGGAGAATTCGGGCGGTTCTACGACGGCATCGATGTCGGCGCCGGCGGCAGCATCGGCCTGTGGCAATCCGACGGACGGCTGGCGGCGGCCAGCCGGGGCGCGGCCGACGCGCCCGGCGATCGCCGCGCCGAGATCGAGGATTATTTCGACGCCGTGCCGGCGGCGGCGGAAGGCGCCACCGAACTGGTCTACGCGATCGCCGACGGCTACAGCCGCCGCGTTCAGGCCACCGGTCGCATCGGCATCCTGCCACTGGCCGCCGCGGTCAACCTGTCGTCGGAAAGCTATCTGGCGGCCTGGCGCGACAGCCGCAACCGCATCGGGCTGGCGGTGGTGCTGATCGTTGTAGCGACCATGTTTGGTGGCCTGTTCATATATCAACAGTTGCGCCGGGCCCAGCTGAACGAGCGCGCCTTGCGCCAAGCCAAGGTGACCGCCGAGGAAGCCAGCGAAGCCAAGAGCCGGTTCCTGGCCCACATGAGCCACGAGTTTCGCACGCCGCTCAACGCCATCATGGGCTTTTCCGAAATCATCAAGACCAAAGTGCTGGGCGAAGGCGTCTCACCGATCTACGTGTCCTACGCCGAGCACATTCATCGCTCCGGCGAGCACCTGCTCAAGATCGTCAACGACATCCTCGACATGGCCAAGATCGAATCCGGGGCGCAGCCGATGGCGCGCGAGCCGGTCGATGTAGCCGCCACCGTCGACGGCGCGGTGTCATTCGTAGAGGGGCTGGCCGATCAGAAGCGCCTGCATATCCGGGTACTGATGCCCGCGCAGCTGCCGCGCATCAACGGCAACGAACGGCTGACGCGTCAGGTGATCATCAACCTGCTGTCCAACGCCATCAAGTTCTCGCCGCGGTCGGCCGAGATCGAACTGGTGGCGCGCCACGCCGACGGTGGGCCGCTCGAGATTTCCATCACCGACCGCGGCCCCGGCATCGAGCCCGCCATGCTGCGACGCATCGGCGAGCCGTTCCTGCAGGGCAACCCGGCCATCAGCCGCGCCGGCCAGGGCACCGGGCTGGGCCTTTCGATCTGCAAGAACTACCTGAACCTGATGGGCGGCGAGCTGATCATCGACAGCGTGGTCGGCAGCGGCACCACCGCCACCGTGCGCTTTCCCGCCTTCATGCTAACGCCGCGCCAGCAGGCCGCGGCGTAAGCCTTACAACGCGCGCAGCGGCACCAGGGTGGTCGCGCCGTCGACTTCGACCAGCCGCATCTCGGTGGCGAACACGCGGGCGATGATGGCCGGCGTCAGCACCGCCGGCGGAGGCCCGTCCGCCGCCAACCGCCCATGGTCGAGCAGCCAAACCCGCGTGCAGAACCGATGGGCGAGCGACAGGTCGTGCAGCGTCAGAACCACCGCGCGGCCCTGACGGCCCAGACCGGCCATGAGTTCCATGGTGCGCAGGCGGTGGGCCGGATCGAGTTCCGCGATCGGCTCGTCGGCCAGGACCACATGCGGCTCGCCGGCCAGCAAGCGCGCGAGCTGGGCGCGCGCCAGTTCGCCGCCCGAGACCGCGGTGACCGGCCGGTCGGCGATGTCGAACGCATCGGCCGCCGCAAGGGCCCGGTCGACCGCCGCTTGGTCCGCCGCCGCCAGCCGCTGCCACGGCGCTAGATGGGGAAGACGTCCCAGTTCCGCCAGGCGGCGCACCGTCATCGGCCAGGCCACGGCGCGGTCCTGCGCCAGATAGCCGATGCGCCGCGCCCTTAACGCCGCCGGCAACGCCAAGACCGGCTGGCCCTCGAGGCTGACGGCGCCCGAACGCGGACGCACCAGCCCGGCGAGCGCCTTGAGCAGGGTGGTCTTGCCCGCGCCGTTCGGCCCGACCAGCCCCACCACCTCGCCCGGAGCCAACTGTGCACGAATGTCCGCGAGGACATCGCGCGCGCCGAAACGCACCGTGACGCGGTCGATGTCGACGATTGGCGCGCTCATGGTCCGCGCCGCCGCAACGAGATCAACAGGTGCAGAAAGAACGGCGCGCCGATCAGGGCGGTAACCACGCCGACTTTCAATTCCATCCCGCGCGAGAGCAGGCGCACGCCGATGTCGGCCGCCGTCATCAGCGCCGCGCCGCCGATCATGCTGGGCAGCAGCAGGCGGCCGGGGCGGTAACCCACCAGCGGTCGGATCAGGTGCGGCACGACCATGCCGACGAAGCTGATGACGCCGGTGACCGACACCGCCGCGCCGATGGCGAACGCCGTGCCCAGCACCGCGCGGCGCTTGATGGCGGCGACGTCGAAGCCCAGCGTGGCGGCGGTGTCCTCGCCCAGGCTGAGGGCGTCGAGCGCGCGGCCGGCGGTGGCCAGCAGCGCCCACCCGGCCAGTGTCGGCACAACGATCATGGCGACATGGTCGAAACCACGGTCGGCGAACGAGCCCAGAATCCAGAACACGATTTCCAGCGCGGCGTAAGGGCTGGGGGCGAAGTTGAGCGCGAGCGAGGTCAACGCCGCGGTCAGGCTGTTGATGGCCACGCCGGCCAGGATCAGGGTCAGCGTGTCCTGGGTGCGGCCGCCGAGGGCGAACAATACCGCCGTGGCCGCCAGCGTGCCGGCCATGCCGCCCAGCGGCAGCGCGAAGGCGAAACTGGCGCCGACGCCGAAGTAGAATACCATCACCGCGCCCAGCGCCGCCGAGCTGGACGCGCCCAGCAGCGCCGGCTCGGCCAGCGGATTGCGCAGCAAACCTTGCAACACCGCGCCCGACAGGCCGAGCGAAGCGCCGACGATCAGCGTGAGCAGCGTGCGCGGCAGGCGGACTTCGAGCACGATGATGCGCGCCGCCTCGCCCTCGGGCGACAGAGCGGCCGTCAGGACGCCGACGCCGCCGCGCCCGATCAGGAGCGAGGCCACCGCCAGCACCGCGGTCAACACCGCCAGCCCGATGAGCAGCCAGCCATATGGAATTTCGCGGCTGCGCGGCGCGGCATACACGGCGCGACCGATGGGCAATGGCTCGCTCACCGCGCCCTCGTCATGGCGCACGCTCCACCGCGGCGGCCAGTCGCTCGGCCGCTTCGGCCACCAGCGGCGTGCCGCAGGTGAGCAATCGGCCGGGAATGTCGAGGAACGGCCGGCCGCCCATGGCTGCATCAATCGCGGGGTGACGCAGCGCCGCGCTGGCCAGCGACACGGCGTCGGGCCGATAAACCAGCCGCACCAGATGGCGGGGCCGCGCGATCAGCAGGTCCTCCAATCCGAGTTGCCCGTACGCATCGATCCCAAGCGACGGCGCGAGGTTGTCGAGGCCCGCCAGGTCCATCACCGCGTCCGCCAAACTGGGCCGGCCCACCGTGAATCCGTTGGCGTCGTACACCAGCGCCTGGGCGCGGGGCCGGCCGCGCCGGGCATCGACCACCGCCGCCAGCCGGCGCTGCATGGCCGCGACTTGCGTCTCCGCCTCATCCTCGGCGCCAAACAGCGCGCCCATGCGCCGCATTGTTTCGGCGATGCCGGCGAACCCGGTGGGGTTGTCGACCTCTACCACTGGGTAGCCAAGCCGACGCAACATCGCCTTGGCCCCGGCGGTGGTGTAGGTACCGGTCAGCACCAGATCGGGGGTCAGCGCGATCGCCTCCTCCGCCGTGCCGTAGTTGACAGGCAGACCCGCCGCGCGGTCGGCGAGCGGAGACTCCGCCGGATCGGCGCCGAGAAAACTGATGGACGCGATGCGCGCCCGCGGCGCCAGCAACAGCGCGTACTGGTCGGTGCACAGGTTCATCGACACGATGCGCTGCGGCGGTGCGGCGGCGGCCAAACCGGCCGCCGCCATCACACAACACGCCAGCACCCCTGCCAGTTCGATCCGCATCGCTTATCCGCCGAACGCCAGCCTGACACCGAGGTACGCCCCGAGTCCGGGATTATTGTACGAGAACACCTGTTCATAGGACTCATCGAACAGGTTCTCCACCCGGCCGATGAGCTCGACCCCCGACGTCAGTTGGTATGCGGCCGACAGCGTGCCGAGGACATAGGCGTCGAGCGAGACGCGGTCGGTGGGGGTCGCGAAGATGAATTCGGCGTCGTCCTGCTTGCCGTTGTAGTCGAGCGACAGGCCGACACGGGCGCGGCCATCGAGGAGAGTGCCGACGGCCGTCACGCCGCCGACATGCTTGGGGCGCCGCACTTCGCGGCGTCCGGTGTCTTCCACCGCGTCGGTGTAGGTGTAGGCGGCCGAGAGCGATAGCGTCGTCATCGGCGCCCAGCGCGCCGACAGTTCGACGCCCTGCCTGCGGCTTTCGCCCGGCCGGTTGCGCGGCGTGAACGGCAGGCGGCTGAAATCGGTGAAGATCTCGTCCTCCAGGTCGGCCTTGAAGTAGCTGACCGACAGCACGGCATTGCCGGCCCCGCGCCCGTCCAGCGCCAAGTCGGCGCCGACATCCCATCCGGTCGACTTTTCGGGCTGGAGCGCCGGATTGCCGATGAACGTGGCGGGATTGAAGCCGAACATCTCGAAAAAGCTCGGCTTGGCGACGCCGGTGCCCAGGCTGGCGCGCAGTTTGAGCCCGGTCCCCGGCGCCTGCCATGCGCTGGTAACACGGTAGGTGGTCGCATTGCGAAACAGCTCGTGGCCGTCGTGGCGCAGGGCCCCGGTCAATGAGATTTGATCGCGCACGGTCACGCGATACTCGGCCGCCGCCGACCAGGATTCGGTATCACGCGTCTGGTTCTGGGGGCCAGGAAACGCGCTCCAATTCTTGAATGTCTCGTCCTCGTATTCAACGAGGCCGGTCAGCGCGTGTGCCACACCGCCGGCTTCGCCAATGTCCACGGCGGACAAGTACTCCACGTCGATCTTGCGACCAGAAGAGCCGGAACTGAACTGGGTCCCGAGAAGATTGCGGCCGCGGGCGTGGGTCACCGCGCCCGACAGCGCATTGGTCCACCGGTCCTCCCACGCCTTGGCGGACAGCTGGGCGCGGGCGGCGAAGGTGCGGCCCGTGCGCACGTCGTTGGAGTCGACCGCCAGGCCCTGGGTGGCCGAGCCGAACGTGAAGTCTTGGGTATCGAGCTCTGTGCGGTTCGAAACGTAGCGCGCCGTAACCGTGGCTTCGGCGTTGTCCGACATCGTCAGCCGGCCGCCGCCGCTGATCGCGACGTTGCGGTGGCCGTCACGTTCGCGGCCGATCCGGGCTTGGGAAATCCCGGCGCTGGTCAGTCCGGTCACCGCGACATGGCCGCGCGCTTGCTCGCCCGCAACGGCGGCGCGAACGCTGCCCGACCAGGTATCGTGCGCGCCGCCTTCGGCGCGGGCCGAGATTGACGACGCATCGTCCGTCCCCGCCGTGGTGATGTTGATCACGCCGCCAATGGCTTCGCTGCCGTAAAGCGCGCTCTGCGGCCCGCGCAACACTTCGACGCGCGCCACATCGGCTGCGGCCAAGGTCGAGAAGTCATACTCGGAGTTGTTGAAGGGGTCGCCCGCTTCCAGGCCGTCGATCAGCACCAGGGTGTGATTGCCCTCGGCGCCGCGCATGCGGACCTGGGTCAGGGTGCCGAGCGGACCGGTCTGACTGACCGCGACGCCGGGAATCTGCCGCAGCAGGTCGGCGGCCAGGAACCGGGGCCGCGCGGCGATGTCCTCGGGCGTCAGCACGTCGACCGCGCTGCCCAGGCGCTTCAAAGCCTGGGGCATGCGCGTCGCCGACACCACGATCTGCTCGATATACGGCGGCGGTGTCTGCGCGAGTGCCGGTACGCCAGCGACGACAACCGCGCAAGTCCGCACCACCCGCATCACGCCGGTGATGGCGCGTCGTTGATTGCTCTCCATGGTCCACATCCTTTCGCGGGCCGCGAACGATCACGGCCCGGTTGAAGCGACGATGTGGCTGGAGCGTTGCGCCGGCCACACCCGCCGCGGTTTGCGACAAGCGCGCCACCGCAACGGGTGTCCGCCCACGGGGGCACCTCGCCCCATGGAACAGGTGACGCTGACGACGGCAGGTCTCCTGGCTCGCGGGTCGCTGCGTGGGCCCCGCCTTCCCAAGGCCGGGTGGCCTCAGTGGCATCTTGGAGCGCACGCTCGCCGCTGACAGTTGCGAGGGCAGCGCCGGATTCGCACCGGCTTCCCTATTCGACGCGGGCTTCTGAACCCGCGTCACCGTCGCTGGGGCGGAGTTAAATCCCGCACGGATGTAGTGTCAAGCTGACGGGATTATTCGCGCCACTTGAGGGCGTCAAAGCGCAAATAGCTGATATCCGATGGCAGTTCGGCGACGCGCCGGCCCAGCCCCATGAACCCGACTCCGTCGTACAGGAACAGCGCCTGGGCCTGGTCATGGCTGCGGGCCATGACTTGGCGGACCAGGGCACGGCGCGTGTCGAGATCGAACTCCGCCAGCGCCTGGTTGATCAGCGGCATGGCGTCGGGATCGCAATACCAGGGGTGAACCCACAGGCAGCTTTGATTGCGCATCGGGCGCAGGGCATCTTGCGTGGGCGTGAAGAAGCTGAGCGTGAACGCGGTGCCGTCCCAGCCACCGTTCTGCATCTTGGTCAGGATCAGCGAGACCGGCACCGAGCGGATTTCCATGGTCACGCCGACGGCCGCCAGGTCGGCGGCCACCTGCTGCGACACCAGCGAGTTGCGCGACCCCGCGCCGGAGCCCGACTCCATCACGAACTTGAAGCCATCGGGGTAACCGGCCTCGGCCAGCAGACGGCGCGCTTCATCGGGCGCATAAGGAAACAATGGCAGGTCGGGGTTGTAGCCATCGGCGCCGCGCGGCGCGGGCTGCGAGGCGGGTTTGGTTGCGCCGGCCAAGAGCACGTCGATGATGTTCTGGCGATTGATCGCCAGATTGAGCGCGCGGCGCACCCGAACGTCGCGGAACGGTGAGCCGTCTTTGACGTTGTTCATCACCATCGCCCACACGCCCGACAAGCCGATAGGCACCAGCCGGCCGCCGGCCGCGGCAAGCGTGTCGCTTTCATCGGGCGTGACCTCGGTGGATACGTCGAGCTGGCCCGACAGCACCGCCTGCAGGCGCGCCGAACTTTCGGACACCTGGATGAACACCACGCGCTCGGCCACCGGCTTGCGCCACGCGGTTGGCACGGCGTCGAACTCGGCGCGGCCGACCCGCCAGGCCATCTGCCGATAGGGCCCGGTTCCGACCGGAGCGGTCGCGAACTTTTCCGGCCCGAGCTCGGCCCAGGCCCTGGGCGCGGGGATGAACAGCCAGCTCGCCTCGTTGGGCAGCATCGGGTTGGGTGCGTCGGTCGTGATCTCCACCACCAGCGGGCCGATCGTGCGCGCGGACTTGAGCGTCGATAACTCGCGCGCCAGGGCCAGCCCGGCCTGCTGCGGCGCGGCCAAGTAATTCACGGTCGCCGCGACCGCCGCCGCGTCGAACGGCTCGCCGTTGGAAAACGTGACGTTTTCGCGCAACGTGAATTCCCAGGTGGTCGGAGACGTTGCGCGCCAGGAGGTCGCCAGCCACGGAATCAGCCGGCCATCGTCGGTCAGGTGGGTCAGCCCGTCGAACTGGGGCGAGAGCGTCCAGCTGGCCGGCGTGTAAATCGAGCTGAACGGATTGCCGCGATTGGGCGGCAGCTCGGTCAAGCCGACGCGCAACGGCTCTTCGGCCCGCGCGGCGGCGGCGAATGCGAGACAAACGATCAGTGACCGAAGAATCATGACGCCGACTGTACCAGGAAATTCGGTTGCCGCTAAATCGCCGCCGTACCCGCGTCGTAATCGAACACGCCCATTTCGTCTTCGTTGCGGTGCTTCTGGCCCCGATAGGCGTCGGTGTCGCGGCTTTCCCAACGTTCGGCCTTGGCGGTGGATTCAAGCTGGATGAAGGTGGCCCGTGCGATGCGGGCGCGTTCGTAACGCCTGAGCGCCGCGACCGGGTCGGGCTCGGCTATCAGGCAGCGCGCCAGGATGACACCGTCCTCGATCGCCTGGGCCGCCCCCTGACCCATGAACGGCAACATGGGGTGGGCGGCATCGCCCAACAGCGCGATGCGCCCCTGCGTCCAGCCTTTCAAAGGCGCGTGGGCGAACAGCGCCCACTTGAAGCAAGCCCCCGGCGGCGTGGCGCCGATAATGGCGGCCACGTCGGCATGCCAGCCGGGAAAATGCACCAGCACCTCATCGATGGTCGAGGGGATGCTCCAGCCTTCCTCGGTCCAGATGTCGGTGGTAACGGTGGCGACGTAGTTGACCAGTGTTCCGGCGCGCATCAAGTAGTAGCCGAAGGTCGCGCCGGGGCCGATCAGGATGGCCGAGCCCGGCTGCAGGGCCGCGTCGGGCACGCGCGCGCGCGGCACCACGCCGCGCCACGACACGCGGCCCATGAACCGCGGCGGCTCTGGCGAGAAGGCGCGGGCGCGCACCACCGACTTGATGCCGTCGGCGCCGATTAGGATGCCGTTCCTGGCTGTAGTTCCGTTGGCGAAGGTCAGTTCAACGTCGTCGGCAGTTTCCCGAAAGTCCTTCAGGCCATGGCTGACGCGGATGCAGCCGGGGTCGTTGCGGCGCACGGCCTGTTCCAGCGCGCGATGCACGTCGGCACGGTGGGTCTGGATCAGGGGCGCGCCGAACTTGCGGATCGTTTCATCGCCTTTTTCCTGCGCCACCAGGATCGCCCCGGTCTGCCAGTGCTTGATGGCGTTGCGCGCTACCACCACGCCCGTCGCCGCGATCTCGTCGGCCAGGCCCAACCACGCCAGCGCCTTGACCGCGTTGGGATGCAGGGTGATGCCCGCACCCACCTCGCCCAGTTCGGCCGCCTGTTCGTAGACCGCGACAGCAATCCCCTGCCGCTGCAAAGCTAGCGCGGCGGCGAGCCCGCCCAGCCCGGCCCCGGCAATGGCGACAGTCGGTGCGTGGTCTTGGGCTGTCATGGCCCTTTCCTCGATCGGTGGCGGCGCTACTCTCGGCAGCCAATGAGACATGGCGCGCGCCAATTCGCAACGCGCGCGACGATTGGGGAACGCCAGATGAAAGCGCTGTATCAAGTCGCCTATGGCGACCCGGCCGAGGCGGTCAAGCTGGTGGACCTGCCTGAGCCCGAGCCCGGGCCCGGCCAGGCGGTGGTGCACATGGAAGCCGCCGCCGTGCACCTGGCCGACATCAAACGCTTTACCGGCGAGCGCGGTTTCGTCGGCGGCGAACTGCCGCGCGTGCCGGGCTACGAAGGCGTCGGCCGCGTCGTGTCGGTCGGCCCCGGGGTCGGCGCGTTCAAGCCCGGCGACCGGGTGTTTCCGTGGTGGGGCGCAGGCACCTTCGCCCAGCTGATTTGCGCGCCGGTGGACAAAATGATGCCGGCGCCGGAGGGCGACGCGGTCCAGTTATCGCTGATGCTGGTCAACGGCATGACGGCGGTGGTGCTGCTGGAGGATTTCGTCGACCTGAAGCCGGGCGCGTGGCTGGTGCAGAACGGCGCCAATTCCAACTGCGGGCGCTACCTGATCGTGCTGGCCCGTGAGCGCGGCGTGCGCACCTGCAACATCGTGCGCCGGCCCGAGGTGGCCGCCGAACTGAAGGCGCTGGGCGCCGATGCGGTGGTGATCGACAGCGAGGACCCCGAGGAACTGGAGCGCCGCGTGGCCGAAGCCACCGGCGGGGCCGAGCGCCGACTGGGCATCGACATGATCGCTGGGCCCGCCACCGGCCGGCTGGCGCGGGCGCTATCGAGCGGCGCGACGCTGGTCAACTACGGGTACATGTCGGGCAAGCCGCTGGAGATTCACTTCAACGAGATGTTCTTCAAGGACCTGAAGGTGGTCGGCATGAGCACCGGACGCGGATTGGCCAAGCGCCCGATGGACGAAATCCGCCGCGTGTACGCCAAGCTGGCGACGATGATCGGCGCCGGCGACTTGCGCGCGGCCATCGCCGGCACTTACACGCTCGACCGCTACGTCGAGGCGTTTCGCCAGGCCACGCGCACCGGCACCGAGCGCGACGGCAAAGTGATTCTGCTGCCCAACGGATAACGCGATGAAGGTCCTGCGCCAGATCGGCCACGGCGACGCCGACGCGGGCCTGCGCCTCGACGACGATCCCATCCCCGCGCCCGGCCCCGGCGAAGTGGTCGTGGCGCTGGAAGTCGCGCCGGTACAGCTGCTGGAAGTTTGGAACCTGAAGGGGCCGTTGCGCTTTCCGGCCAAGGAACTGCCGCGCGTGCCCGGCAGCGAGGGTGTCGGCCGTATCGTCCAAGTCGGCGACAATGTGACGCGCTTCAAGCGGGGCGACCGCGTGTTCACGCCGAAGTTCACCGGCACGTTCCGCGAGATGATGGCCTGCCCGGCCGAGACCACTTATCGCGCGCCCGAGGGCGTGCCGGCCGATCAGTTGTGCATCGTCTCGACCATGGGGCTGACGGCGATTCTGCTCTTGGAGGATTACGTGCCGCTGCCGCCCGGGGCGTGGCTGATGCACGACGCCGCCAATTCGTCGATCGGGCGCTTCGTCGTCGGCATGGCTCACGCCAGGGGCTGGCGCACGGTGAACATCGTGCGCAGGGCCGGGCTCGACAACGAGATCAAGGCGCTGGGCGGCGACGCGGTGGTGGTCGACCCCGGCACGCCCGAGGGGCTGAAGTGCGCGGTCGATGCCGCCACCGGCGGGGCCGCGATCACCGTCGCGCTCGACATGATCGGCGGCGACCTGGCCGGGCGGCTGGCGCACGGCCTGGCCGAGAACGGCACGCTGGTGCTGTATGGCGCCACCGGAGGGGAACCGGCGCGGGTCGACTTCATCGACATGGGCCGGCGCGGCACGACGCTGACCGGCATGGGCATGTCGCGGTCGTTCAACAAGCGTACGCCAGAGCAGAAGGACGCGGTGTGGGACCAGTTGGGCCGCTGGGCCAGGGACGGCGTGCTCAAAACCCGGATCGCCGGCGCCTACGCGCTGTCGGACTACAAGGCCGCCTACGCGCATGCTGCCGTGCCATCCCGCGAGCGCGACGGCAAGGTGATCTTCAGGTTCGACTGAACGCTATTTCGCCGCGGTGCAATTGGCTTCGATGCCCGGCGCGCTGACAGCGATGCGCGGGGCATCGGTCGCGGCGAAGGCACCGGTGCGTTCCAATCCGCCGTTCACGCCTTCGACGAACAACATCAGCGTCGAGCGGCCGGTGGCGCTGCGCGAGAACAGGTTGAGCATCCACACCCGGAATTCCTTGGGCGGGGTATGCGTGGTCGTGACGTTGAATTCGCCGCCCTGGTCGTGGATGAACAGGTTGTCGAAGCGCTCGTAACCACGCTCGATGGCCGGATTGCCGGCGATGACGAAGCATGTGAACGTCCGGCCCTTGAAGCTCTGGTCGGGTAGACCGAGTTCGTTGCCCGAGGCCAGTGCGCCGTCGTCGCGGGTGATGCGCGTGGTCGTGGTCATCATGGTCGGCGTCAGCACGATGCGGTCGCCGACGCGCACCGGCTCGGTGAAGCCGACCGGCGTGTAGCGGCATTGGGCCGGGTCCTGCACGCCGACGAAGCCGTCGCCGTGCACCTGCCAGCGGATGGCGCAGGCATCGGGGATCTTGTCCATGGTCGCGGGCGTGAAGCCGGCCAGCTTCGACGGGTCATTGTCGGCGCCGACGACTATTTCCGCCTCGTCGCCGCGGAACGAATAGATGTCGGTGACGATTTCGCCGGTGGCGGCGTCGGCGCGATGGGCGTAGATGCGCTGGCGGAACAGGCTGGTCGGCGGCTCGCCCTGGTACTGCTCCACGTACGTCACGTGCTTGCCGAACGCCGGCAGGTCGACCCGCTTGAAGATTTTCAGGCGACGCACTTCCCAGCCCTTTTCGGGAACGGCGCCACGGTCCTGCAGGCTGACCAGATTGGCGTTGTCGTAATGGCCGTCCCACATCGAAGCCAGGCGGGCCGCGTCGCCTTCGGCCAGCGCAGCCGGGCTCTGCGCCAGCGTCGACCCGGGCAGGGCCTTGACCGCGAGCGAAGCCACGAGCAAGACCGCGATCGAGGTTTTCATGGGCGCCTCATGCGTTCGGCTTGCGGAAGATCATCAGGTGCTGCCACGGCAGCATGTCCTTCGTCTCGATCCAGTCGAGGCCGATGGCGGCCATCTCGGCCTTGGCTTGGCGCTGGCTCATCTTGTGCAGCCGCTTGATCGGCACATTGTCGTCCTCGGCGCGGTACTCCACCAGCGCGATCAGCCCGCCGGGCTTGAGCGCGCGCACCATCGCCTCGCCCATTTCGCGCGGGAACTCGAACTCGTGATAGGCGTCGACCATCAGGATCAGGTCGACGCCGGCGGCGGGAAGATTGGGATCGTCGGCGCCGCCCAGCACCGGTTCGACGTTGGCAAGGCCGGTCTCGGCCTTGCGCGCGGCGACGATGTCGAGCATTTCCGGCTGCACGTCGACCGCCAGCACTTTGCCTTGCGGAACCCGCGCGGCGATGCGGAAGCTGAAATAGCCTGTGCCCGCGCCGATGTCGGCGACCACGTCGTCGGGCTCGAGCGGCAGATTGCGCACCAGGGCGGCAGTGCCTTCCTCGCGCGCGCGTTCGGCGCGTTCCAGCCACGGCGCGCCCAGGTGGCCCATGACCTGGGCGATCTCGCGGCCCATGTAGACCTTGCCGATGCCGTCGGGGCTGGGCGACTTGGTCGTGTAAAGCGCGGATTGTGCGAGCGCCGGCGCCGCGGACGCGATCCAGACAACGAAGAACAGTCGAAGGGTCCGCGCGGACATCATGCCGGCGTCACTTGCCGCGCTTCGGGGCGGGGATGTGTTCGGTCTCCTCCGGCGGTAAGGTGAAACGCCCGCCGTTGAAGCCGGTCTTGGCCGCGGTGGTCCAGTCCACCGCCGCATCGTCGATCAGCCGCTCGTCGCTGGCCACGTAGTTCCACCACAGGTGCCGGGGCCCGTCGAGCGGCGCCCCGCCCAGGATCATCGCCCGCGTGCGGCCCTTGGCGTTCAGGGTGACCGGCAACTCGGGCATCAGCACCGCCATGGTGCCGGCGGTGATGGTTTCCGCCGAAACCTGCAGGGTGCCCTCGACCACGTAGATCGCCAGCTCGGGATAGTCGGGCGTGAGGTCGATGGAACTGCCGTCGACAAACATCACGTCGGCGTAGACCGTTTCGCTTTGCGTCTTGACCGGCGATTTCAGTCCGAACAGCTTGCCGGCGATCAGACGGACGTTGACGTCGCCGCGGTTCAGCGACGGCAGCTTCTGGGCCGGATAGTGCGTGAACGCGGGCGCCATCGCTTCTTTGGACTTCGGCAGCGCCAGCCAGGTCTGGATGCCGTGCAGGGCGTGCCCGGCGCGCCGCAGTTCGAGCCGCGTGCGCTCCGAGTGCACGATGCCCTTGCCCGCCACCATCCAGTTGCAATCGCCGGGGCGGATGGGCTGCACCGTCCCCAGGCTGTCGCGATGCATGATCTCGCCGTCGAACAGGTAGGTCACGGTGGCCAGCCCGATGTGCGGATGCGCCCGCACGTCGAGGCCCTTGCCGGGCGCGAAGGTGGCCGGGCCCATGTGATCGAAGAACACGAACGGCCCGACCGAGCGGCGCTCGACCGACGGCAGGGCGCGGGCGACCTCGAAACCGCCAAGCAGGTCGCGCCGTCGGGGCCTGATGGTCGCGGCGATGGAACTGAACATGCGAACGCAATGCCTAGTGCAAGCTTTGTTGGCCGAGCATAGGCAGGCGGCCGGCCCGCGTCACCGTTTTTCGTTGATTTCGAGATAGATACCGTTGGGATCGAACATCGACATGGTGCGCAGGAGTATCTTGCCCTTGCCGTCGTGGCTGGGCACGTCCCAGTCGGTCGGCGGCGCGGCGATGGTGGCCCCACCGATCTCGAGCGCGCGGGCGTGGACGCCATTCACGTCCTTGGTCTCGAACACCAGTAACGGATCTCCCAGCTGTACCTTGGTGCGGCCGCGCTTGACGCCGGCGTCGAACGGCAGCTCCAGATACTGCATCAGCCCGAGCATGCCGATGTTCGGGTCGTCGGCCTTGAGCAGGATCAGGTGGCACGGCGCCCACGGCGGCGCGGCCGGCGGAAACTTCGGATGCACCGGGACCTTGTTGTCGTACCACTTGGTCATGCCGAACACGTGCATATAGAACCGGGCCGAGGCTTCGGCGTCGGCCACCAGGAAGGTGGTGCGCTTGAAGTAGGCGTGGGTCATGGCGGCCTCTGAGTCATTTCTTTTCGGGCAGCATCTCGTACAGTTCCAGCCGCACGCCGTTGGGATCGCGCATCAGCATCTGCAGCGAGCGGCCCGACGCCGACGGCCGCGGCGCCATCAGCACCTCGTGGCCGCCGGCCACCGCGCGACGGTGAATTTCGGCGATGTTCGACACCTGGTGAACCAGCATCACGTCGCCCCAGGCATTGGCGGCCTGGGCCGGGCGCGCCAGCGGTTTCATGTCGGGGTGCTCGACGCTCATGATGCTGAGTCCGGCGCCGTCTTTCGACTTCATGCCGGTCAGCACCCGCTTGGCCCCGGCCGGAACGCCGAGGCCGTTGCCCGCCTCGGGCGCGGCGAGTTCGTTGGTCGTCAGTTCCTCGTAGCCCAACACGTCCTTGTAGAATTTCACCGTGCCGGCGCGGTCGGCGGTGAAGATCGCCGTGCGCAGGTAGGTCGACGACACGACCGGATCCTGCGCGGCGGTCGGGCCGGCGGAAAGCAAAGCGATGAAGGCGAGTGCGACACGCATCGGATCCTCCCTGGAAAGCCCACAGCTTAAACCGGGACAGGGTCGCGGCAAACGCGCTAATCTGGGCCCATGACGCAGCCGCAAGAAATCCCCACCGTCACGCACTGGGGCGCATACGGCGCCGTGGTCGAGGCCGGCCGCATCACCGCGCTGAAGGCCTTCGCCGCCGACCCCGACCCGTCGCCGATCGGCTTCGGTATGGCCCAGGCAGTGGCCGACCCCTTGCGCATTCCGCGCCCGATGGTGCGCGAGGGTTGGCTGAAGCACGGCCCGCGCGGCCACGGCAATGCGCGCGGCGCAGAACGCTTCGTCGCGGTGCCGTGGGACGAAGCGCTCGACGTGGTCGCGCGCGAACTGGCCCGGGTCAAGGCCGCGCACGGCAACGCCGCGATCTATGCCGGCTCTTACGGTTGGGCCAGCGCTGGGCGGTTCCATCACGCGCAGTCGAACCTGCGCCGGTTCCTCAACCTGTTCGGCGGGCACAGTTACAGCGTCAACACCTATTCGGCCGGCGCGGCCGAGGTGATCGTGCCGCACGTGCTGGGCGACTTCTGGGCCCTGACCAGTCGCATGACGACGTGGGACGTGATCGCCGAGCACACCCAGCTGCTGGTGGCCTTCGGCGGCATGTCCTTGAAGAACGCCCAGGTACACGGCGGCGGTTTCGGCCGGCACGTTGCCCGCGCCGCGCAACGGCGACTGGTCGAGCGCGGCGTCCAGGAGGTGTCGGTCGGCGCCCTGCGCGACGACGCCGGCGCCGCCGACACCGCACGCTGGATCGCGCCCCGCCCCAACACCGACGTAGCCCTGATGCTGGGCCTGGCCCATACGCTGGTGGCCGAACGCCTGCACGACGAAGCCTTCCTGGCCGGCCACTGCGTCGGCTGGCCCCAGGTCCGGGCGTACATCGAAGGCCGGTCCGACGGCGTGGCCAAGTCCGCCGATTGGGCGGCGGCGATCTGCGACGTTCCGGCGGACACGCTGCGCGCGCTGGCCCGCGAGATGGCGGCCAGGCGCACCATGATCTCAATTTCCTGGTCGCTGCAGCGCGCCGACCACGGCGAGCAGACGTATTGGATGGCGATCACGCTGGCGGCCATGCTGGGCCAGATCGGTCTGCCGGGCGGCGGTATTGGATTCGCATATGCCGGGGCCAACGGCATCGGCGCGGGCGGCGCGCGCATCGCCCCGCCGTCGCTGCCGATTCCGGCCAACCCGATCAAGGATTTCATCCCGGTCGCGCGCATCGCCGATATGCTGGAAAACCCCGGCGCGGCCTTCGACTACAACGGCCAGCGCCTCAACTATCCCGATGCGCGGCTGGTGTACTGGTGCGGCGGCAATCCGTTCCACCATCACCAGGACCTGGGCCGGCTGGTGCGCGCCTGGCAGCGGCCGGAAACCGTGATCGTGCACGAGGTGTGGTGGAACGCCAACGCGCGCCATGCCGACATCGTGTTGCCGGTGACCACCACCTTCGAACGCAACGACATCACCGGCGCCGCGCAGGACAAGTTCGCCCTTGCCATGAAGCAGGCGATCGCGGCGGTGGGCGAGGCGCGCAACGATCACGACATTTTCGCCGGACTGGCGGCGCGGCTGGGATTGGCCGCGACGTTCACCGAGGGCCGCGACGAAATGGGCTGGCTGCGCGAGCTGTACGGCCGCTGGCAATCGCGCGCGGAGAAGCTGGACGTGGCCATGCCGGCGTTCGACGTTTTCTGGCAAACGGGATTTGCGGAGCTGCCCGAACGCAGCGAAGGCCAGGTGTTCCTGGCCGAATTCCGCGCCGACCCGGCCGGCCACCCGCTCGACACGCCGAGCGGCAAGATCGAGCTGTACTCCGCCGCCATCGCCGGCTTCGGCTACGACGATTGCGCCGGACACGCCACCTGGTATCCGCCGGCCGAGTGGCTGGGCGCGGCCAAGGCGCGGGATTACCCGCTGCACCTGATCTCGAACCAGCCACGCACGCGGCTGCACAGCCAATACGACAACGGGGCCACGGCGCAGGCAACCAAGGTCCAGGGCCGCGAACCGGCCTGGATCAACCCGGCCGACGCCGCCGCACGCGGCATCAAGGCCGGCGACGTGGTGCGGCTGTTCAACGACCGCGGGTCATGCCTGGCGGGCGCGGTGGTCACCGACAGCGTGCGCGCGGGCGTCGTGCAACTGGCCACCGGTGC
>JANRJB010000126.1:0-2924 GCA_033764265.1 Rhodospirillaceae bacterium
GTCCACGCCCTGCGCCACGAGCTTGTCGACCTCGACGAACAACTGCGCCGGGTCGAGCACCACGCCGTTGCCAATCGCGCAGCGGACGCCGGGATGCAGAATGCCGCTCGGCACCTGATGCAGCACCGTCTTCTGCTCGCCCACGTACACCGTGTGGCCGGCGTTCGCGCCGCCCTGATAGCGCACGACCCAGTCGGCCTTCTCGGCCAGCACATCGACAAGCTTGCCCTTGCCCTCGTCGCCCCACTGGGCGCCGACGACCACGAGCGTACGGACATTGGAATCGAACATCGGAACCTCGGCCGAGCCGCGCGGGGCGCGGGGCCAGGAGAGCGGCAAATGTGGCGCCAATGCGGCGCGAATCCCACGAAAAACGCCCCGGGGCGGCGCGGCCTCGGGGCGTGGGAGAAATCTACGCGCGGGAGCGCAGTTCTCAACCGCTCGCGAGTGCCACAATCACGAGCCAGGCCGCAATGCCGATCCCGGCCCCGAGCTTGGCCGCCGTGGCCACCACGCGGCCAATCAGCGCCCCCTTGGCCACCTGCACCACCCCGTCGCGGTCGTCCGGGCGCACCGTCCACTCCATCACCAAGGCGCCCAGAAACGCCCCGCCAAAGGCGCCGATGACCGAGCCCAACACCGGGATCGGCACCCCCGCAAAGGCCCCGAGCAGGCCGCCCAGCATCGCCCCCCAGCCCGCCCGCGACGAGCCGCCCGACTTCTCGGTGTACTTCTTGGCGATCGTGAACTCGAGCACTTCGGCCAGCGTCGCCAATGCCAAGACGCCGCTCAGTGTCCACCAGCCGAATGCGGCCGGTGTGACCAGCCAGTTGTACACCAGCGCGGCCACCAGCATCAGCCACGTGCCGGGGAGTCCGACGGGAATCAGGGCCAGCCCAGCCAGGCAGGCCAGGATCAACAAAGCAACCGCCATCAGCCCACCACCGCGACGCCAATGCCGTCGAGCAGCGTGCGAATGCGCGCACGCCCGTCATCGCCGAGCGGCAAGAGCGGCAGTCGCGGCACGCCCGCCGGCAGTCCGGTCATTGTCATTGCCGCCTTGAGGCCTGGCACCGCCATTCCCCCAACGATCTCGCGCGCCACCGGCGCCAACTGCTCCTGCAACGCGCGAGCCCCGGCCACGTCACCGCGCATCGCGGCGTCAAACAACTTCAGCGTGAGCGCGGTGGCGAACTGCGACACCGCCACGATGCCGCCCACTGCGCCGTCGGCAATGGCGTCGGCCAACTGATGCGCCGCGCCAGTCACGAACACGCCCTTGCCCTTGAGCGCCGCCAAATACCCGGCCCGCTGCGCTTCGTCGCCCGATGAGTCCTTCACGCCCAGCACGTTGGGATGCGCCGCCAGTGCCGCCACCACCTCCGGCGGAATCACGAAGTGCACGTACTTGGGAATGTTGTACAGCAGAATCGGGCGCGGGCTCGCGTCCGCCACGGCGGTGAAGTGCCGCGTCAGCGCGTCGGGCGTCATCTGCGGGCCGAAGTAGTGCGGCGAGGCCACGAGCATCACGTCGGCACCCGCCTCGGCAGCGGCCATCGCCCGCGCAATGGTGTGGCGCGTGCTCTCGGCGGCAATGCCGGCGATGAGCCAGCGATCGGCCGGCACGTGGACCCGCGCGGCGCGGATGAGCGCTACCCGCTCGGCGTCGTCGAGCAGCGGCGCTTCACCATTGGAGCCCGCCACCACGACGCCGTGCAGCCCGCGCCGCATCAGCTCGGCGACGATGCGCTCGAAGGCGTCGAACTGAATCTCGCCCGCCGCGTCGAACGGCGTGGCCAACGGCGGGAAGATCCCGCGAAATGCGCGCGTCACTGGGGCTCCGGAGTGCCGAAGCCAAACGGATCACCCGCCTGCAGGCCTTCGATCACACCCGTGTCGAGCGGCGTCGGTGCGCGCATCACAGCGTCGGAGGGACGCGCCACCGGCATCGCCTGCGAGCGTCGACGGAAGGTGCGGTGCTGGAGCTCGAAATCCGCGGGGCGAGTGCTGGCCGCTAGCGCGGTCTCGAAGAGCACCGCGCCGCTGCTCACCAAGTCCCCGAGGTGCTGGTCGAAGGTCTGCGAGCCGTACTGATCGCGGCCGTCGGCAATGAAGTCGCGAATCTCGGTGAGCCGAGTGCCTTCGCGAATCAGATCCTTGATCATCGGCGTGGCGATCATCACTTCCACCGCCGCCACGCGCCCTTCGCCCTGCGCCTTGGGCAAGAGCCGCTGCGACACCACGGCGCTCAGCGATTCCGCCAGACGCACGCGCACGACTTCCTGCTCTTCCGGCTGAAACATCGCGAGAATGCGCAGAATGGTGCTCTGGGCATCGGGCGTGTGCAGCGTCGAAATCAGCAAATGCCCCGTTTCGGCCGCCTTCATTGCGGTGTCGATCGTTTCGGCGTCGCGCATCTCGCCGATGAGAATCACGTCGGGGTCCTGCCGCAGTGCGGCGCGCAGCCCTTCGCGGAAGCTCGGCGTGTCAACGCCGATCTCGCGCTGCGTCACCGAGGACTGCACGTCGCGGTGCAGAAACTCGATCGGGTTCTCGAGCGTGACGATGTGCCGGTTCTTGTGCGCGTTGATGTGATTCACCACCGCCGCCATCGTGCTCGACTTGCCCGAGCCCGTCGTGCCCGTCACCAGCACCATGCCCCGCTCGAACTCCGCCACCTTGGGCAGCACATCGGGCAGCGTGAGCTTGTCGAACGACGGCACGTCGAAGGGAATCACGCGCAGCACGATCATGAAGCTCGAGCGCTGCCGCAGAATGTTCACGCGGAATCGCCCAATGCCCGGCGCGCCCCAGGAGCAGTCGTAGTCGGTGATCTTGTCGAGGCGCGCGCGATCTTCCTCGTTGGTGATCAGCCGCTGGGCAATCGCCTTGGTCTGGTCCGGCGTCAGCGCCTGCTTGGTGAG